>NZ_NCSR01000049.1:0-4435 GCF_002105485.1 Leifsonia sp. NCR5 | reverse complement strand
CCACTCAGCCAGACGTTCCGCGAGCCCGGCACTGACTCCCAGCGTCCCCGGCTCGACTGGCCCCTCCTCTGCGATCCAGAGCGGCCAGCGAACCGTATGCTCCGGGAGGATTCGGACCACCGTCAGCTCGCCGAAGTCCTGCCGCACCGTGGTGAGCGGCGGCGCGAAGTACGCGGCCTCGGGGATGTCGTCGAAGCCGATCACGCTCACGTCCTCCGGCACCCGGCGTCCGCTCTCGCGCAGGACGTGCAGCAGCCCGAGCGCCATCTGGTCGTTCGACGAGAACACCGCCGTCACGCCGTCTCCGCCCGAGCCGTCGAACAGCGCGCCGCCGATGCGTGCTCCGGATGCGGAGGTCCAGTCGCCTGGCTCCGTCACGATCCCCTCCAGACCGTCCACCGCCAGCTCCGCGGTGAAGCCGCGCTGGCGGGCGGCCGCTTCCTCCCACTCGGCCGGTCCGGCGAGGTGGGCGATGCGTCGGTGCCCGAGGTCGAGCAGGTGCCGCACCGCCAGTCGCGCGCCGGCGAACTGGTCGACCACGACGCCGTCCCCTCCCGGCTCCTGCGAGCCGTGCAGCGTGACGAACGGGACGCCGGGCGCCGCCGAGCGGAGCGCATCCACCACCGGGCGTTCGGGGGCGACGACCACGATCCCGTCCACCGCCTGCGCCGCCAGGTGCTCGAGGGCGGCGTCCACCTCCTCCGCGGTGGTGTCGGCGACGTGGGCGACCGTCACGAAGTATCCGGCGTCGCGGGCGGCCTTCTCGACGGCGTCGATGCTGCTCGCCGGTCCGAACAGGGTGGAGGCGGAGGACGCGAGCACGCCGATGGTCATCGAGCGCGCCGTGGTGAGCATCCTGGCGGCGCGGTTGGGGCGGAACCGCAGTTCCTCCATCGCGGCGAGCACGCGCATCCTGGTCTCGTCACGGATGCTGGGGTGCTCGTTCATCACGCGCGAGACGGTCTGGCGCGACACTCCGGCGACCCTGGCGACGTCGCGCACGCCGGGCGCTCTGCTCTGGCCGTTGCTCTCCACGGTGAACACTGTATGGCCTGCAGCGGGGACGCCGGACCTGGAAGCGCGGAAGGTGGTTAGTGTAGCCTTACCTAAGTCCCGACCACCCGATCAGGAAGGCGCCCTGTGCCGTTGCTCGCACTCGAGAAGACCGACCGACCCGGCTACCGCCCATACCGCGCGACCGTCGTCGGTGTGCGGCAGCTCAGCCCGAGCTTCGTCCGCGTCACCTTCGCGTCCGACGCCTTCGACACGTTCGGCACGGACTGCCTCGACCAGCGCATCAAGATCGTCTTCCCCCTGCCGGACGGCAGCTTCTCCGACCTCGGCGCCGACAGCGAGGATGCGATGCTCGCCGGCGACTGGTACGACCGCTGGCGCTCCCTCCCCGACCACCTCCGCAACCCGTTCCGCACGTACACGGTCCGCGCGATCGACCAGGATGCGCGCCTTCTCGACGTCGACTTCGTCTCCCACGGCGACGGCGGCCCGGCCGCCCGCTGGCTCGCAGAAGCGGCACCGGGCGCCGAGGTGATCGTGGTCGGGCCGGACGCCCGCAGCATCCACTGCGGCACGGGCATCGACTGGCGGCCCGGCGACGCGAGCGACCTGCTCCTGGTCGGCGACGAGACCGCTGCCCCCGCGATCTCCGCGATCCTCGAAACCCTCCCGGCAGGCCGCCGCGCCCACGCGTACATCGAGGTGCCGGATGCGCGCGACAGCCTCGCGCTCAGCCACCCGGCCGGATGCACTATCACCTGGCTCGACCGCGCGGGCGGGGACAACGGCTGCCGCCTCATCCCGGCGGTGCAGGACTGGCTCGCCGCGCATCCGGACACGGTCGCGGGCGCATCCGCCACCCGCGAGCAGCGACTCGACGACGTGGACATCGACGTCGAGACCTTGTGGGAGAGCCCCGAGCAGGCGCCGAGCGGCTTCTACGCGTGGATCGCGGGGGAGTCGTCCACCGTGAAGACCCTGCGCAGGATGCTGGTGACCGGCAGCGGCATCGACAGAAGCCGCGTGGCGTTCATGGGGTACTGGCGGCTGGGGAAAGCGGAGTCGTAGGCGCGTGCGCCATGATCGACGTATGAGCGAAATGGGCGCCTGGGTCGTGGATCCTGTCACGCAGGAGGAGATCCTGGTGCCGCCGTCGCGCACCGCAGACGAGGCGATCACGCGCGCGGCCAAACTCCGGGACGGCGAGCTGACGGTGGTCCGAATCCTCCCGGAGCATACGGTTCGCTGGCCGCTCTGGATCGCAGAGGAGGGGCCAGTCGAGCCGGGGACGCTGGGAGTCAGTGCCGGGCTCGCGGAACGTCTGGCTGAGTGGAGCGCGCGCTGGGAGTGTCGGGCGATGAGTGGCTGGCTGAGCGCCGACGAGGCGGCCGGGTGGTTCGCCGACGGCCAGATGCTCGCCGACCTGCTGCAGGATGAGCTGTGGGAGTTCGCCGAGGTTCGCCGGGAATTCTGGGGCGAGTAGGGGCCGCGAAGGTCTTTCAGCACCGAAGTGTGCTTTGCGGAAATGCGGTGATAACCCGGTCGTTATTGTTTGCCCACCCCACTCGGGCATAGAAGGAGTAGACGATCTCGCCCGTACGCGTATTGACGAACATCAGTTCTGAGATCGCGCACGTAGTCTGGGCCGCGGCATTGCCCTGCTTGACGTCCGGCCACCATGTGACCTCGCCGATGGCACCCGCCATGAGATCATCCCAGGACTCAACCCCCTGGGAGGCAGAATTCCAGCCGCGTTGACGCGCGGCATCGAGTTTGCTCTGCCAGTCGCCCTCGTGCTTCGCGCGAATGTGCTTGTACCCCCATCCGGAGTACGCGTCGCCTTCGCCGCACTTAAGGCGGATGTCGTGCCCGACGCCGTCCCAATAGTGCGTGTAGGTTGAAAAGACATCGTCGCGATGGTTCAAGGAAAAGCAGCCAAACCACTGATCCCACCCGATGAGCCGCGATGACGCGGGACTGTCCACCGCGGGTTCTGTGAGGTCGAACGTGTACGCCGACATCGTGGATGCGTCGATTCTGGTGGGTTTGCCATCGTGACGTACGAAGAGTTGAACGTCTCCGCTCGAGGCGTTGACCTCATGGGCATTTGCGGCAACACTGCCGGATGCAATCAAGCTCATCGCTAGTGTCGTCGACGCGAGAATGCGCCATCTCATCTGCATGTCAATCGGCTCCGTTCGTGGGAATGAAGCCACTGTGACACAGCAGGGATGGAAAATTTCAATAAAGTATTTGCATACTAAAACAGAGTAGGCGCCGCCCGCCCTCAGCCCCCGCTGCTCTGCTTGTCGGTGCCCGCGAACGTTTCGGGGTAGTTGCTGAGCCACGACCAGTGGCTCACCGGCCAGCTGACCACGAAGGCGCGGCCGACCACGTCGTCGAGGGGGACGAAGCCCTTGCCGGGGTCGTCCATGTGGTAGCGGGAGTCTGCGGAGGCGTAGCGGTTGTCGCCCATCACCCAGAGCTTCCCGGCGGGGACCGTCACGTCGAAGGCCTTGGCGGAGACCGCCTGGACGCCGACCGGGAGGAGCACGTACGGCTCTTTCAGCGGGACGCCGTTGACGCTCAGCTGACCGAGGGCGTTGCAGCAGGTGATGTGGTCGCCCGGCAGGCCGATGACGCGCTTGACCAGGTGCTGGTCGCTGTCGGAGGCGCCGAGGCCGACGAAGTCGAGGACGGCGCCGACTCCCTTCTGCAGGGGGTTGGCGGTGCTGGGGGCCGGGGCAGGCAGCCAGCCGCCCGGATCCTTGAACACCACGACGTCGCCGCGCTGCAGGCCGAACAGTTTCGGCTGGAACTCGTTGACGATGATCCTGTCGTTGATCTGCAGCGTGTTCTCCATCGAACCCGACGGGATGTAGAACGAGCGGACCACGAACGTCTTGACCAGGAACGACACCAGCACGGCCACGAGGAAGATGACCACGACATCGCGCAGGAGCGATTTCCAGGTCGACTTCTTAGCGCCTCGGCGCGGGGTGGCTGTGGTGCTTTCGGTCACAATCTTTCACCGTAGCGTGCCGACCCTGTGAGCTGCATCCGACTCCCCGGTACCCCGCTTTGGGACCCTTGTGCTGGGTGTCCGCCGGTGAGAGCATTCAGTCACGGGCGCGCCGGTCCCACCGGCCGCCCGCGTGACGATGCGAAGAGCTCCGAAACACGCTGAGCAGTGGTCACGACGCGAACGTCCGCGCCGCGGCGATCGCGGCCGCGGCCAGGTGGGCGCGGGCAGGATCGGCGCCGTCGCCGTCGTCGCACTCTCTCTGATCTTCGGCACCCAGCAGACGGCCTTCGCCGCGGGATGCGACGCCGACGACACCGGATGCTCGACCTCCACGCCGGCACCGACCCCATCGCCCACCCCCTCCACCGGCCACGGTGACCCGGACGACTCGACGAC
>NZ_NCSR01000048.1:0-5617 GCF_002105485.1 Leifsonia sp. NCR5 | reverse complement strand
CCCCAGCTCCACCCCCGGCGCGGTCCCCGCCACGGCGAGCGCCAGCGCGACGCCGGCCACCGCCGTCACCACCTTGCGCCAGTAGCGGTACGGCAGCTGGGCGCGGAACCACGGCAGCGCCCAGCCGACCATCACGAACACGTAGCGCAGCGCGCCGATCGCGAGCACCCAGAGGCCCAGGTCGGCGGCGACGTATGCGCTGAGCACGAGCAGGAGGAACGCATCCACCTCCATGTCGTAGCGGGCGCCGAGGTCGCTGGCCGATCCTGTGCGGCGGGCGACCCAGCCGTCGACGGCGTCGAGGGCGAGGGCAGGGACGATCAGGGCCACGAGCATCCAGACCGGGATGGGGGCGGTGAAGGATGCGACGACCAGACCGGTGATCGCGCCGACCAGGGATGAGCGGAGCGAGGTGACCATGTTGGCCTGGCCGAAGCGGGTGGCGGGGCGACGCCGCAGACCGGCGGCGAGGAGGGCGTTCGCGACGGCCAGGTAGACGGCGGCGGCAGCCCATCCGGCCGGGGGTGGGGGTGATGCCGCGTAGACGAGCGCCACCAGTAGCGCGCCGCCGATCGCCCATCCTGCTGCTGCGAGTTGAACCCTTTTCACGTGCGCCTCGTGTCTCCCGTGTATGGCACCTGTCCGTTAACACGCCACGCGCGCACCGATGGTTCACCGAGGAGGGGACGTGGTCGAGGCAACCGCATTCTGGATCGACGGTCCTGGCACCGGATCGTTGCGCTCGGCACGGCTGACGGCGCCCGGCGACGGCGAGCTGCTCGTGCGCACGCTCCACACCGGCGTCAGCAGGGGCACGGAGACGACCGTGCTCGGCGGGCGCGTGCCGCAGAGCGAGCACGACAGGATGCGCGCCCCGTTCCAGGAGGGCGACTTCCCGTGGCCGGTGAAATACGGCTACCTCAACGTCGGCGTCGTCGAGGACGGACCGTCCGCGCTGCGTGGGCGCACCGTCTTCACCCTGTTCCCGCACCAGTCGGCGTTCGTCGTCCCCGTGGATGCTGTCGTGCCCGTCCCGGATGCCGTGCCGGCCAGGCGGGCGGTGCTGGCGGGCGCGGTCGAGACGGCCGTCACCGTGCTGTGGGATGCTGCCCCGCTGCTGGGCGACCGGCTCACAGTGGTCGGCGCCGGGATGATCGGTTGCAGCGTCGCCCGGCTCGCGGCCGGGATCCCGGGTGTGGAGGTGGTGCTAATGGACACCGACCCGTCGAAGCGCGAGGTCGCCGTGCGGCTCGGGGTCGGGTTCGCCCTGCCGGAGGATGCTCCGCTCGACAGGGACATCGTCGTCAACGCGAGCGGCGCGGAGGCCGGGCTGCGGCTCGCCCTCGAAACCGTCGTCACCGAGGGTGAGGTGATCGAGGCCAGCTGGTACGGGGATCGGCCGGTCAGCCTGCCGCTCGGGGCCGACTTCCACGCCAGGCGCCTCACCATCCGGGCCAGCCAGGTGGGCTCGGTACCCCCGCGGCGGCGGGGCAGCCGCACCACCCGCGATCGCCTCGCGCTCGCCGTCGACCTGCTGCGCGACCCGGCGTTCGACGCGCTGCTGACCGGCGAGTCGTCGTGGCGCGACCTGCCGCGGGTGATGGCCGCCCTCGCCGACGGACGCACGGCCGACCTCTGCCACACGATCGATTGGACGGATGCCTGATGCCATACACCGTGACGGTGCGCGACCACCTGATGATCGCCCACAGCTTCAGCGGCGACCTCTTCGGCCCCGCCCAGCGACTGCACGGCGCCACGTTCATCGTCGATGCCACCTTCGGCGCCGACGACGTGGATGCGGACGGCGTCGTGATCGACATCGGCCGGGCCGGCGCTGCCCTCGCGGAGATCACCGGTTCGCTGACCTACCGCAACCTGGACGACGATCCCGCGTTCGCGGGGATCAACACGACCACCGAAGTGCTCTGCCGGGTGGTGGCCGACCGGCTCGCTGCACGGGTGGCGGAGCGCGAGCTCGGCGGAAACAGCGTCACCACGATCTCCGTCACCATGCACGAGTCGCACATCGCGTGGGCGAGCTACTCGAGGTCGCTGTGAGCGGGCGGCCGGTGTTCTTCCTCGTGCCAGAGGCGGTGGACGACCCAGCACGGGTGAGCGGCGGAAATGTCTACGACCTGCACCTCCGCGACGGGCTGCTGGCCGACGGCTGCGACCTCCGGATGCTCGCGGTCGCCGACGGCGGAGGGCACGCAGGGCGCATCCTGAGCGGGCTGCCCCACGGTGCGCTCGTCCTCATCGACGGCCTGCTCGTCGCGCAGCACCCGGATGCGGTGGCCGACCAGTCCGGACGCCTCCACGTCGTCGTGCTGGCGCACATGGTCGCGCCCGAGCAGGACGACCGCGAACGCGACGCCCTGCGCTCTGCGGAGCTGATCGTCGCCACCAGCGCCTGGACGCGTTCCGAGCTGATCGCGCGCGATGCCGCAGACCCGCGCAGCATCGTGGTCGCGCATCCGGGGGTGGATGCGGGGCCGCCGTCCGAACCGTCCGCAACCGGTGGGCGCCTGCTCTGCGTCGCCGCCGTCGCGCCGCACAAAGGGCAGGACCTGCTGGTGTCGGCGCTCGCCGGGCTGGCGGACATCGACGGCTGGTCGTGCACGTTCGTCGGCTCGCTCGCGACGGCCCCCGAATTCGCCGCGGCGCTGTCGGCCCGCGCGGCAGCATCCGGGATCGCAGACAGGGTCGCGTTCACCGGCGTGCTCGCCGGCCGCGCGCTCGACGAGGCGTACGCGCAGGCCGACCTCGTCGTCGTGCCGTCGCGCGTCGAGAGCTACGGGATGGTCGCCGCCGAAGCCATCGCGCGCGGCATCCCGGTGCTCGCCACGGGCGTCGGCGGCATCGCGGAGGCGGTCGGCGACGGGAGGGCGGCGATGATCGTGCCGCCCGACGACCCGTGGGCGCTGCGCGTCGCGCTACGGCAGTGGTGGAAGGACCCGGCCCGGCGACACCAGCTGCGCGCGGCGGCGATGGATGCGCGGGGTGCCTCCACGACGTGGGCGTCGACCGCGCAGGTGGTGGCCGCTGCGCTCGCCCGGGTGCCGGATGCGGCGAGAGCGGAAACGGCGGTGCGATCGTGAGCGACATCCTCGAGGTCAGCAGCGACTGGCTCGCCCTCCGCGAGGCCGAGGACGCCGCGGCGCGCTCCGGCGACCTCGCAGCCCGCATCCCTCCGCTGCTGCCGGACGGCCGCCTCACCGTGCACGATCTCGGCAGCGGGACGGGCTCGATGATGCGCTGGCTCGCTCCCCTGCTGCCCGGGCCGCAGACCTGGGTGCTGCACGACTGGAACGAAGCCCTCACCGCCCGGGCCTTCGACGGGCCGCGTCCGCTCGATACCGACGGCGCGCCCGTCGCGCTCCGCACCTCCGTCGGCGAACTCGACCGGCTCACCGCCGCCGACCTGGGCGGAGCATCTCTGGTCACGGCGTCCGCGCTGCTCGACGTGCTCACCGCGGCGGAGGCGCACGCCATTGTGGACGCGTGCGTGCTGGCGGGCGTCCCCGCCTTCCTCTCGTTGAGTGTGACGGGCGAGGTCGAGCTGCGGCCGTGGGATGCGCGCGACAAGGCCGTCGGCGACGCGTTCAACGCGCACCAGCGTCGTGAGGTCGGCGGCCGGCGGCTGCTCGGGCAGTATGCCGGACCGATCGTGCGCGGGCTGTTCGAGCAGGCGGGCTGGCGGGTGCGCCAGGCCCGCACCAGCTGGCATCTCGACGACCACGAACCGCGCCTGCTGCGCGAGTGGTTCGACGGGTGGGTGGGCGCCGCCGAGGAACAGGAGCCCGAACTGGTCGAAACGCTCGACGGCTACCGGGAGCTGCGCGGCCGCCAGCTCGACCGCGGGGAGCTCTCCGCCGTGGTCTACCACCTCGACGTGCTGGCCTGGCCGCGCTGATGCGTGCGATCGTGCGGTACAGCTGGTTCGGCGTCGCCGTCCGGGTGATCGTCGGCGGGGGCATCCTCGTGGCGGTCGCGCTGCACGTCGGCACCGGCCCGTTCCTGCACGGGCTGCAGAGCATCGACCCGCCGGTGATCGGTTCGTCGATCCTGCTCACCGCCACCGCGACGGCAGCCGCCGCCTGGCGGTGGAACGTCATCGCCGGACGACTGGGCGTCGGGATGCCCTGGCCGCGCGCGGTCGGGATGTACTACCGGTCGCAGTTCATCAACAGCGTGCTTCCGGGCGGGGTGGTGGGCGACGTGCATCGCGCCGTCGACCACGGCCGCCGTGCGCAGAGCCTCGCGATGACCGCGCGGGCGGTCGCGGTGGAGCGCACGGTCGGACAGCTGGTGCAGCTCGTGCTCACCGTGATCGTCCTGGCGGTCGCCGGCGCCGGGTTCGGCGGCGTACTCCTGCCCGTCGCCGGGGCGGGCGTCGTGCTCGTCGTCGCGGTGGCGGCCGTCGCCGCCCTGGCGAGCGCGCGGGTGCGCACCGTGCTCCGGCGCGAGGCGGCTGCGGTGCGGCTGGGCCTCGGCTCCGCGACGGTCGCCGTGCGCGTGGTGGGCGCATCCATCGTCGTCGTCGCCTGCCACCTCGCCACCTTCGCCATTGCAACGGCGGCGGTCGGCGCGAGCGTGCCTCCGCTCCGGATGCTCGCCATCGCCGTGGTCGTGCTGCTCGCCGCATCCATCCCCGTCAACCTCGGTGGATGGGGTCCCCGCGAGGGAGCGGCGGGGTGGGCGTTCGCCGTGGCGGGCTTCGGCACCGCGGCCGGCATCTCCGCCGCCACCCTGTTCGGCGTGCTCGCCATCCTGTCCCTCCTACCGGGAGTGATCGCGGCGGCACTCGCATCCATCGTCCACAGAAGGAGCCATCATGGCCGACTCCCCGTACGTGACCATCAGCTGCGCCGTCTCACTCGACGGCTACCTCGACACGGCACGCCCGCCGAGGCTGGCGCTCTCGAACCCGGCGGACTTCGACAGGGTCGATGAGGTCAGGGCGGCGAGCGACGCCATCATGGTCGGCGCGCGCACGATCCGGCTCGACAACCCGCGGCTGCTCGTGCACAGCAAGGAACGGCAGGGCCGCCGCGCGGAGACGGGACGCGGGCGCTCGCCCTGGAAGGTCACCGTGACCGCCTCCGGCGACCTCGACCCCCGGTCGGCGTTCTTCGCCGAAGACGACACCGAGAAGCTCGTCTACTGTCCGCGCGGTGCGGAGCGGCGCATCCGGCGGCGGCTGGGCGGCACGGCGACGGTGGTGCAGCTCGGGGACGACGTGCGGATGGCCGACCTGCTCTCCGACCTCGGCGACCGCGGCGTGCGGCGGCTCATGGTGGAGGGCGGAGGGACGACGCTGACCCAGTTCCTCGCCGACGACATCGTGGACGAGTTGCAGCTGGCGGTCGCCCCGCTGTTCGTCGGGGACAGGAGGGCGCCGCGGTTCGTGGGCGACGCGCTGTTCCCGTGGACGGGCGAGCAGAGGGCGACGCTGGCCGAGGCGCGCACGATCGGGGATGTGGTGCTGCTGCGGTATGCGCTGTCCGGGCGGTTCGCGGAGGGTGTGGGCGCGGCGGGGACGGGAATGGCGGCGAGCGTGGCGGCTAGGCGGCTCTGATGGCGTCGCGCCCCCGCCGCTCCCGCCCTTCTGGCC
>NZ_NCSR01000047.1:0-7584 GCF_002105485.1 Leifsonia sp. NCR5 | reverse complement strand
AAGTGCTACCGGGCGGTGCTCGCGGGCTGAGGGCGGGGCGGGCGGGCGCTGCGGCGCAGGCGCTGGGGCGCCKGCGCTGGGGCGCCCGGATGCAGCGCTGGCGCGGACCCGTGCGGCGACCGGCCCCGTAGAATGGTCGATCGTGGCTCTCACTATCGCAATCGTCGGACTCCCCAACGTGGGAAAGTCCACCCTCTTCAACGCGCTGACCAAGAACACCGTGCTCGCGGCGAACTACCCGTTCGCCACGATCGAGCCGAACGTCGGCGTGGTGAACCTGCCTGACCCGCGCCTCGACAAGCTCGCAGAGGTGTTCGGCAGCGAGCGCATCCTGCCGGCTCCGGTGTCGTTCGTCGACATCGCGGGCATCGTGAAGGGCGCGAGCGAGGGCGAAGGCCTCGGCAACAAGTTCCTCGCCAACATCCGCGAGGCCGACGCGATCGCCCAAGTGGTCCGCGGATTCGACGACCCGGATGTGGTCCACGTCGCCGGCAAGGTGGATGCGGCAGGCGACATGGAGACCATCAACACCGAGCTGATCCTCGCCGACCTGCAGACCCTCGACAAGGCGATCGCCCGCTACGAGAAAGAGGTCAAGGGCCGCAAGCTCGAACCGCTCGTCCTCGAAACGGCGCAGGCGGCGCACGCGGTCCTCTTCGAGGGCAAGCCGCTGTCGAGCGCGAAGCTCGACCTCGAGCCGATCGCCGAACTCGGCCTGCTCACCGCGAAGCCCTTCATCTACGTCTTCAACGTGGACGAATCGGTCCTCACAGACGACGCCCGCCGCGCCGAACTCGCCGCGCTCGTCGCCCCGGCCCAGGCGGTCTTCCTCGACGCGAAACTCGAATCCGAACTCATCGACCTCGAGGCGGACGACGCTGCCGAGCTCCTCGCATCCACTGGCCAGACGGAGAGCGGCCTCGACCAGCTGGCCCGCATCGGCTTCGACACGCTCGGCCTGCAGACCTACCTCACCGCCGGCCCGAAAGAGTCGCGCGCCTGGACCATCCACAAGGGCTGGAAGGCTCCGCAGGCGGCCGGCGTGATCCACACGGACTTCGAGAAGGGCTTCATCAAGGCCGAGGTGATCTCCTTCGACGACCTGGTGGATGCCGGGTCGGTCGCGGAGGCGCGGGCGCGCGGGAAGGCGCGCATGGAGGGGAAAGACTACGTGATGCAGGATGGGGATGTTGTGGAGTTCCGGTTCAACGTCTGACCGGCTTCACCGTGTGAATCCCCGGCGTTCACCAGCCCCCTAACCCCGGCACCCCTTTGAACGGCCCAACGACGCCCTTCGTGATCCAGCCGCCGTAGAAGCCTCCGGGCTGCGGCGTGACGACCTCGCCGTCGACCGTGCACTCGTCCATCTGCTGCGCGTAGACGGCGACGCGGTCCCGGAGCAGTTCGAATCCGGGCGACGGATGCGGGTAGTTCCAGGCGCTCGCGGACCGCACCTCGCCTCCTCCGCGCACGTCGAGATATCGTGCGGTGCCCTTGAACTCGCAGAACGACGAACCGTCGGCGTCGGCCAGCGCGCCGGGTGCGAAGTCCGCGATCGGGATGTAGTAGACCGGCGGATGGCTGGTTTCGAGCACCCGGACGACGTCACGGGATTCGACGATGAGCTGCCCGCCCAGACGGATCGTGACGGGCGCCATGACGCGCTCGACGCGCGGCGGCCTCGGGTAGTCCCAGACAGACTCCTGGCCCGTGGCTGGGATCTCGGGGCGCGGTCGGGACACCTGTTCACTCTACGTCTGCGGTGCTTCACTGGAGTATGGCCGCCTCACCGATGTTCCCGCTCGGATCCGTGTTGTTCCCGAGCGTGCCCATCCCGCTGAGGGTGTTCGAGCCGCGCTATCTCAGGATGGTCGGGCGTTTGCTCGACGAGGACGAACCGGGGTTCGAGTTCGGCGTCGTCCTCATCGAGCGCGGGTCCGAAGCCGGGGGTGGTGACCAGCGCGCATCGGTCGGGACGATGGCGCGCCTGGCGAGCGTCGCCGCGGGCGCCGACGACCTGCTCATTGTCGGTGTTGGCACCCGGCGGTTCACGGTCGAGCGCTGGGTCGACGAGGACCCGTATCCCCGGGCCGAGCTCTCGATGCTGCCGGAACTGGAGTGGTCAGAGGCGCTCGCACCCCTGCGGGACCAGGCCGAAGCAGTTGTCCGGCGGTCGATCGCCCGCGTCGCGGAGCCGCACTCGGATGCCGGAATCGAGTTGTCGGACGATCCCGTCGAAGCCGTGTGGCAACTGGCGGCGATCGCCCCGCTGGGCGAGTACGACAGGTACACGCTGCTGAGGTCGGCGACGATGGGGGGTCTGCTGCGGCAGCTGATCGATCTGGTGCTCGACGCTGAGGAGCTGTGGTCCGCCGAGGGAGGCGTTTGACATCCGCTCCTCGCCGCGATCCTCTGACCGTCGACACACCCTGGCACCCTGCACCGGCGCGCTCGCCCTTACGCCAGAATTCGACTCAGATCATCGAATGAGAGGCGAAGCTTTTGGCGACTGATGCGCAGGCGGGATGGTACGACGACGGGTCGGGGACGATGCGGTGGTGGGACGGTCAGACTTGGACCGACAAGGTTCAGTCTCCGCCTCCTCCCGAAGGCGGGATCAGTGGCGTGATCGGCCGGATCGAGGCTGATGCCGTCGCTGGCGGTCGTCCTCGACCGGCTCCGGAGGGGATGAGCTATGTCGTGCTCCAGGTCATCCTGAAGGAGAAGATGTGGGGTACGGGGTCGGGCAACCTGACGGAGCTCGAGAAGACGATCAACAAACAGGCGGCCCTCGGTTATCGGCTGCACACCATCTCCACGGCGGCCTCCGGCAGCAAGGGCCTCGGTGGCGGAGACCGGATTCAGGCGACGATGGTATTTGAACGGTTGAACTGACACGCGCCGACACGGCACCCGCTCGCGCTACCGTTGTCCCACACACGCACCACACGCAAGGAGCCCCACGTGCCGTACACCGTCGACTTCGTCACCGTCTCCACCACCGGCCTGGAGTCCTCCCCGGTCGCCGACGCGCTCGCGGGGCTTCGCGCCAACGAGGCGCGGTATTTCCATAACAAGTATGATCACGACTTCACCGTCGGCTCGGTGGATGAGCCGGGCGAGGCGGCGGATGCGCTCGCGTGGGTGACGCGCATCCTGAAGGAGGAGCGGGACATCACCATCGCATCCCGGCCGCTCGAGGCGACCGCGTTCGAGGTCGACGGCATCCGGATGGCGTACGTGTTCTACGAGTCCGGGCTGTCGATCAACGTGATGTACACGATCGAGGAGGCGGGCAAGCGGGCCGTCGGGCTCAAGCTGTCCGACGGCATGGAGGTTCCCGCGGAGCTGGCCGAGAAGTTCAAGTTCGCCAGGCAGAAGTCGAAGCTGGCCGGGACGATCCGCGGATCGTTCTTCGTGATCAAGGGCGAGTACTAGCCCGCCCGGTGCCGGATGTCGGTGGCGGCGGGTAGCGTGCTGCCATGTCCATAGAGGTGCTGGCGGCGACCGGGCGCTGGGACGACTTCGCGACGTTCATGGTGCCGCGCAAGCCCGGCGGCGGCGGGTGCGTGTGCATGTCGTACCGGGATGCGCGACTCGGGATGCCCGAACGGATCGAGTACATGAAGTCCGAGTGCTCGGCGGAGCCGGGGCCGGGGGTGCTGGTGTATCTCGACGGCGAGGTGGCGGGATGGTGTTCCGTCGCGCCGAAATCCACGTACCGGCGGCTGATGAACTCGCGGACCATCCCGCACCTCGACGAGGAGCGCGACCCGTGGTCGATCGTGTGCTTCGTGGTGCGCGGCGGCTACCGCAAGCGCGGGCTGATGCACGACCTGCTGGACGGCGCGGTGGAGCACGCACGCGCATCCGGTGCCGCGATGGTCGAAGGGTACCCGGTGGACTCCGGCGGGGAGCGCGTGGATATGATCAGCGGGTATGTGGGCACGGTCGCGCTGTTCGAGAAACACGGGTTCTCGCGGGTGCAGGCGACGGATGCGCACTCGGGGGCGACGCAGCGGTGGGTGATGCGGCGGGAGTTGGGATGAGACCCCTCACGCCGTCGCGTCGACCGGCGACAGGAACCCGGTCGCCGGGGCGGCCGCCTCGCCCGTGAGCACGGCGGCGAGACGTTCGCCGACCAGCGGGCCCATCGTCAGGCCCGCCGCGCCGAAGCCGGCGTTCACGAAGAGGCCGTCCAGCCCGCGGAGGGCGCCGACCACCGGGAGGTCGCCATCGGCCAGCGGGCGCAGGCCGACGCGGGTCTCGATGACGGTCGCGTCGGCGAGGCGGGGCGCGACTGAGAGCGCGTTCGCGAGGACCTGACGCTGGCCCTCCGCGGTCACCCGCGGGTCGAACCCCGAGCCGGTCTCGCGGGTCGCGCCGACCACCACGCGCGCGTCGTCGAACGCGACCAGGTAGTGGCTCGCCACCGGGTGCACCGATGGCCAGGAGCGCGTGTCGGCACCGTCGACGCGCAGGTGCGTGATCTGGCCACGCTGGGGCTCCACCGGGATGCGGCGGCCGAGCGGTTGAAGCAGTCGGTTGGTCCAGGCGCCCGCGGCGAGCACCACAGCGTCCGCGTGGAGTCGGCGGCCGTCGACCTCGATGGCCCAGCCGGTCGCATCCACCGGGGCGGCGGGTGCGACCGCATCCTCGGCGGCGATGGGTGCGCGCGCATCCACGGGGACGATGGATGCGGTGCCCGGCACCATCGTCGCCCCGAGACTCTGCGCCGCGGCGAGGAGCCCAGCGCGCAGAGCACGGCCGTCGACCCGCGCGCCGCCGGAGATGTGCAGCGCGTCGAAGCTGTCGCCGAGGGGTGGAAACAGCTCGCGGGCGCGACTGTTCGGGATGCGGGAGACCTCGCCGATGGACTGCGCCCGCGGGGCCCGGGTGGCGAGGCGCACCTCGATCTCATCGAGCACGTGGGCGTCGCGGTTGACGATGAGCGCCCCCGACCGGCGGTAGCCGATGTCGTGCACGCCCGCGGCCGCGAGCTGGGAGATGAGTTCCGGGTAGTGGTCGGCGCTCGCCGCGTACAGGTCGTAGAACGGGCCGGAGGTGGCGGAGCTCCAGGGCTGGATGATGCCGGCGCCCGCCGCGGTCGCCTGGCCGGGGAAGTCTCCATCGACCAGGGTCACCGCGACGCCGCGTCGGGCGAGGGAGAACGCGGTCGCTGCGCCGGCGACACCGGTGCCGACGATGATCGCCGAGGCGCGGGTGGGGGTGGGGCCAGTGGTGGGGCCGGTTCCGGTTGCGCTCGCCATCTCACACCACCTCGTCCACGAACGCCGCCACCTGAGAGACCAGCAGCTCACGCACCGCGGCGGCCGGGAACGGGGACGACGCGAGCACCCGCATCCCGTGGTCGGCGCCGGGTACCGGGACTACCCGGATGCTCGGGCGTCCCTCGGTCTCGGCGGCGACGGTGGCCGCGGTGCCGAACGTGTCGCGCTCGCCCTGCAGCACCAGCACGGGCACGTCGGGGGTGAGCAGTTCGTCCAGCCTGCTCGCGTCCGGGCGGCCGGGTGGATGCAGGGGGAACGCCAGGCAGACCACGGCGGCTGCTCCGATGGAAGCGGCGGTGCGGCAGGCGACGCGGGCACCGGCGCTGCGGCCGCCCACCAGGATGGGCAGGCCGTCGGCGATCTTCTCGACGGCGGAAGCGGTTTCGAGCCAGGCGGTGTCGAGGGCGGCGGGGCGGGAGGCGACGCGTTTGCCGGCGACGCGCCACGGCTGCTCGTAGCGGACGACCGTGAACCCGAGGGCCGGAAGGGCGGCGGCCAGGGCGGCGAGGTCGACCGCGTCGATGCCTCCGCCTGCTCCGTGGCCGAGCCAGAGGACTGCCCGCGGGCGTGGAGCGGCAGCGGCGGCGGACGGGCCGGACTCGGCGGACTTTGCCCCCGCGGCAGACGCATCGATGGCGGCCGCGGCGGACACAGTGAGCCGCCCAGGCCCGAGGGTCGTCTCGACGGTGACGATATCGGCGGTGCGCATAAACCGACGCTACCGCTCCCTGGCGCACCCGTCCGGTGGACCATCCCGTCCACCTTATTTAGAGTTTCTCTCACATTCGTCTGGCGTGTCGTGTGTGGGGAGGAGCATAATCGGGCGCGTCACGGCCTTCTGCCGGCCGTCGAGGGGTGAGTGCGACCCTGCTCGAAGGAACGCGGAAACAAAGCCATCTGGAGGCGTGCCATGTCAGCGTGGGACGACAGTCATTGGGTTCAGGGATATACAGCCGTCATCAACAACGTCTTCACCGGGGGAGGCAGCTCCTGGGTCGACTTCAGCCATGAGCTGGGGCGCGTCGGGTGGAGGCGCATCTGGGCCGACACCGATGCGGAGCGGTCGAACATCCTGGCCGTCGCCACCGCGGCGATGGGGACGGGAAAGCGGCTGCAGTACCGGGCGACCAACGCGGGCGGGCCGAACAACCTCGCCCAGATCACCGCACTGCAGACGGTCTGACGCTCATGGAGCACGAAGTGCTGCCGTGGGGCGACGTCGACCGGACGGACGGGGACGTCGACGAGCGGGCGAACCCGCGGCACGATGCGTACGACGCGAAAGACGTCGGACCGTTCGCCGAGCTGGACAGGACGGACGACAACGACGAGCGGGCTGTGCCTCGGGATGCGGTCCGCGACGAACCGGGGGACCTTGCGCCGCTCGGTGACCTCGACCGGATCGACGACGACGCGGACGCCGACGAGCGGGCCGTGCCACGGGATGCGGTCCGAGACGAACCGGGGGACCTGACGCCGCTCGGCGACCTCGACAGGAACGACGGAGACACCGACGAACGGGTGCATCCGCCGGAAGGGCGCGACCGGGAGGCCGCGTACTGAAACGTCACGCTGCGGGCAGTGGCAGACTCCCGCAGCTGGGCGGTCGCCGGACACGGCACAGTGCCGGGTCCGGCGGCGCACGACAGCAGGTGCACGACAGCAGGATGCACGTCAGCAGGTGCACGACAGCAGGATGCACGTCAGCAGGATGGACGCAGCGAACCGGCGTCAGTCGAAGAAATCTCAGAAAACTCTGGCGCAGACGGTGTGTGCCGGAGCATACTTTCTCCGTCAACGGCATCGTTCCAGTCGCCGGGCTGAAGCGGACACCCTGCTCTCGAAGACTTTCCAAGACTTTCGATGAGAACGGTGAGCCCATGTCTGCAGGGCAGAACAACAGAAAACGGCAGGACAGACAACGCGCGACGGGCGGCGCAGGGGCCGCACCGACAGCCGCGGCCGGGTCCGCGAAACGCTCGACAGCAGCGGCGGACCCCGGGACCGCGAAAGTCGGCGCCGCGCGCGGCCGGCGGGCGCCGGCGAAAGCCGAACCCGAGGCGCCCCCGGCCACCATCACCCCCACCCTTCGCTTCGCCGCGTCGTGGAGGAGGGTCGGCCAGCCAGGGATCGCGTTCGGG
This sequence comes from Leifsonia sp. NCR5, assembly GCF_002105485.1. Classification (NCBI taxonomy): domain Bacteria; kingdom Bacillati; phylum Actinomycetota; class Actinomycetes; order Micrococcales; family Microbacteriaceae; genus Leifsonia; species Leifsonia sp. NCR5. The sequence continues at coordinate 152 of NZ_NCSR01000047.1, read as the reverse complement.
GGGCCCGACGTCGCGGCGAGCACAGACATCGTCGCCGACCTGATCCGCCCGGAGGATCTGCTCGCCCTCACCGTCACCTTCACCGGATGCACCCTCACCGAGGGCGCCAACCCGACCATCGCGCCAACGACCGCCCCCGGCGCATCCGCGCC
>NZ_NCSR01000046.1:0-7783 GCF_002105485.1 Leifsonia sp. NCR5 | reverse complement strand
ATCCGCACCCCCACCACCGTTCGGCGCCCTCGTCCGTGTCACCGGCACCCTCACCTCGAACGCCCCAGGCGAGCCCACCGCCTTCACCCTCTCCGCCACCGCGCCCACCACCCCGCTCGACGACCCACCCTGGTGGCTCGCCTGGACAGAGCAGGTCCGGCACCGTTTCGCCGCCGCCTCCTCCACCACCCCTGGCAACGGAGGCGCGCTCCTCCCCGGTCTCGCGATCGGCGACGAGACGGCCGTCCCCGCCGACCTCGACACCGCCATGAAGGCCGCCTCCCTCAGCCACCTCACCGCGGTCAGCGGCGCGAATTGCGCGATGATCACCGCCGTCGCCTTCTTCGTCTCCGCACGACTCGGACTCGGGCGCCGCACCCGCGTCCTCGTCGCCCTCCTCGCGCTGGCCGCATTCGTCATCCTCGTGACCCCGGGCGGAAGCGTCATCCGTGCATCCACGATGGCCGTGGTGGTCCTCGTCGGCATCGCCCGGGGACGCCCCTCCCAGGGACTCCCGCTGCTCGCACTCGCGGTCATCGTCCTCCTCGTGCACGACCCCTGGCTCGCCCGCGACTACGGCTTCGCACTGTCGGTCCTGGCCACAGGGGGGCTGATGCTGCTCGCCGGCCCGCTCGCGCGCATCCTGAGCAGGTGGCTGCCGCGAACCCTGGCGGTCGCACTCGCGGTACCCGTGGCGGCCCAGCTCGCCTGTCAACCGGTCCTCATCCTGCTCTCGCCGACCCTTCCGCTCTACGGCGTCGCCGCCAACCTCCTGGCCGCACCGGCGGCACCGGTGGCGACGCTCCTCGGCTGCCTCGCCTGCGTCGCGTTGCCGTTCGCCCCCGCGCTCGGTCAGGCGCTCGTCTGGGCGGCGTGGGCGCCGTCCTCCTGGATCGCCCAGGTCGCGACGGCCACCAGCGCCCTCCCAGGCAGCGCGCTCCCGTGGGCCGACGGCATCGTCGGCGTCCTACTCTGCGCGGCGGCTCTGGTCGCGGTCACGGTCCTGGCCTTGGCACGCCCACGTGTCGGACGGGGGATGCTCGCCACCGTGGCCGCCGCCTCCCTCGTTCTCGGCACCGTCGGCTATCTGGGCATCCTCGGCGGAACCGTCGTCGGCCGCGCCGTCGCGCTCCCGGACACCTGGCAGCTCGCCGCCTGCGATGTCGGCCAGGGCGACGCACTCCTCATCCGGGACGGCGACCATGTCGCCATGATCGACGTCGGACGCGAACCCGCCCTCGCCACCGCCTGCCTCGACACTCTCGGCATCGCACGCATCGACCTGTTGATCCTCACCCACTTCGACGTCGACCACGTCGGCGGCCTCCCTGCCGTCCTCGGCCGGGTGGAGCGCGCACTCGTCGGGGAGCCCGGCCGAGAACTCGACACCCGCGCCCTTGCCTCCCTCCGCGAATCGGGCGCGACGGTCGAGCAGGTCGTCGCCGGCGCGCACGGAACGCTCGGCGCCGCCACCTGGACGGTCCTCTGGCCGCCCCAGCCGCCACCGGGAACACCGGCGCTGGCCGGCAATCCAGGCAGCATCACGGTCGCCCTCGATGGCCACGGGATGCGCTCGATCTTCCTCGGCGACCTCGGCGAGACCAGCCAGGATGCGCTTCTCGCCACGGGAGACGTCCGCCCGGTCGACGTCGTCAAAGTCGCCCATCACGGCTCCGCCGACCAGAGCACCCGCCTGTACTCCGCCCTGAACGCAAGCCTCGCCCTCGTCTCGGTCGGCGCGGACAACGGCTACGGACACCCCACCCGCTCCGCCCTCGGGATGCTCGCCGCCACGGGCAGCACCGTCGCCCGCACCGACCACTCCGGCCTCCTCCTCGTCTCACCCGGCCCCGTCCCCGGCCGCGTCGACCTCTGGACAGAACGCGAACTCGCACCATCGCCCACCACCAGCGATGCCGCGCGTGACGTCCCTCCCCGTGTTCGCAGTCGCACCCGAACACCCCGCTCACAGCGCGCTGCACCCGTCGCGGAAGGCCCGGCGTCGTATCCCAGGCACTGGTCGGCGCGCCGCGGCTCACCAAGCTTTGCGCGAACATCCTCGGCGTGTCGGTCACCGCCGAGCTGAGTTCACGACCGCCGTGTCTGCGCAGGATGCTCGACACGTGCAGGCAAATGAACGAGATGCTGCGCGATCGGCCGCGTTTTTCGGCACCGTATCTGTGCGGAGGATTCGATTCCGTGAGCGTCGGTCAAGAGGTTTGCGTGCGGCAGAGTATCGATGGCGCGTTTCGCTCGGTGGGTCCGTGCCGGGTTGAGGTGACAACGACGCGAAAACGTCGCCTCGCTTATCTGGCAGAGTCACTGCGTTTTCAGCCCATGCGGATGCACGCGTCGTTACGGTTGTGTGGCCCTCGCCGAGGCTACCCGACGGTATCCTTCACGTCGTTCGCGCCCTTCCGCACCTCATAACGGATCCCAAGCTGGGTGATCACTCCGATGAGGCCGAGAGCCATGAAGATCCATCCTTGGCGCGGGCTGTCTGAGAAGCAGAGCACGATGAGCCCGAACATAAGCAGCGCGGCACAGACGCTGTAGGAGATCCACCTGATCATGTGGAGGAACCGCAACCACATCTTCTTATGCTCCGCGTCTGCTCAGTCTTATTTTGGGACGCCAAGTACTGAACAGCTTTGGTCTCCTGAGCGGGGAATCCCATGGGTGGAGCGAGACGATGTTGAGCGCAATCATCACCATCGAGAAACTGGTCAAGCCCATGGTCAGGGCAATACCGAGATGAAACACTACCGCCAAGGGAAGCATGACGAGCCGGACCCTCGCAGTTGCGAAAAGCATGAAAGCGAGAGCGATTTCAAACGCGATCGTTCCCCACGAAAGGAGAGCAAGTATGGTCGCACTTTGCTGAATCGGTGTCAGGAACGGTTGTAGCCAGCCGGGAGCGCCAAATACGGGGTGCCCCATCCAGTAATAGAGCGCAGTTCCGTTCTGCCAATCGGTTTCTGCGACCTTCGCTACGCCTGCTACGAGGTAGATGATGGATGCTTGGAGCCGAACCATGAACAAGAAACTCAAGGCGAGCAGCCGTCCGGTCTCCGTGTCAGCCAGTTTGGAGCCTCCCGGAAGCCAGTGATTCCATCGCCCGTCAATGATTGATGGAACGATGATGAGGAGTGCGACGATAGATGCGACCTGGTCGCCGCCCTCGATTGTGCTTGCAGACTGTTGATAGCTCAACAGCACCCACCAGAAGGGAACTGCGGTCCACCTCGGGGAGATCCCAACCAGCACGAGACTGAGAACGAGCACCGCAATGATGCGGCCAAGCTCAAGAGACGGGGCAACACAGTACAGCGACGTTGCTGTGAACCCCTCACACTTCATAGACGCGGTCCCCGCCGAGGTTCTTACGAACAGGTTGTCGAGAGGATTGAGAGCCAGGGTAAGAAGGGCGGCGAGCGCGATCAAGGAGCGTGCGGCACCGTAGACGTTGGTGAGCGGATTGTGAGCAACCAGGACCCTGAGCCAAACTTCAGTTGGCCATGGAGTTTGGAGCCTTGTGAGCGCCGTGTCTGATCTCAGCATGCGACGTTATATCTCTGCAGAGACACGGGCATTATCTCGTCCGCCCCCTTGGAAGCCCACACCCAGGGAAGTGGCTTCTGAAGCACCAGAGCAAACTCACCGCAGGTCTTCCACGCCAGTGCCTTCCGGTTCAGCCTTATTGCCACCGCGTTTGTGAGGCACTCGTGCACGGTGATTACGAACGTGCTCTTGGGATCGCACTGAGTGGCCACTTTCGACGCGGCCTCAAGATCAGCCCCCTGCTGGATCGCGTTCGCCCGGGGGCCGCGACCAAGGCCGAGGAACTCGGACGGCGAGGCGTTGGGGATGGTCTGCTCCGCTGCCCACGTGCCGTCCAGTTCTCTCCAAACGCTGATCTGCTCTTCCTGGGCGTCTCGCGTGAAGAAGGCCCAACCCTGAGGGGCTATCTTTTGCGTATCGATGATCTGAGCTGCTGGGGGTTGAATTATCGCATCGGGGACAAGGCTCTTTGCCACGTAGATGCCGAGCACTGCAAGCACAACGCACAGTGCTGCACTGATGAGTGAGAGCTTCATATGATTTGCCGCATTGTTAGCCGATGCGTGAGCCAGGGGCAGATTCCCCTAACCCACGCGCAGGATAGAGCTAGGTACGACCAACCTCTTCCTTCAAGTTGAAAACGAGTTCCTGAAGCGCGATGTCACCGGTCGGGCTGACCCGAGCCATTTGGTAGTTCCGCGGTTTGCTCTGGTCGATGTCCACCGTCACCCAGACAGAAACGACGACGGTCGCGGCTGCAACGATGAACACGACCAGGCACCGACCATTAGCGTCGGAGTTCACAACCTCACCGGAGTCACCGATGGCATCAACCAGTGCAGCAGACGTCGAGCGGATCTCGTTCCTGATATCGGTCAGGGACCCAGTTGTGGCTGCGGCGTGGAGCCTCTCGATCCTCTCTGGGGAGTGCTCGAGCACCTTCTGGTACAGCGCGTCTTGAGCCTTCTTCTCGCCCGCGCTTCGGTTCGTGTCGACGCGTCCGTGCTCCGGCGCGATCTTCTTCCCGAGGTCGCCTCGCCCGAAGAAGACTGCTGAGAAGACATCTTCTTTGGTCGGCCCGGACGCGGCGGCGGACTCAGTCCGCGCTTCAATGGTTGATGGAGTCGTCGGCAACACAGCGTTGGCGATCCCAGGCGTCGTGAACGCCAATCCGGCGGCAACAGTCGCCGCTGTGATGATTCTGGCCTTCTTCATGAGTCTCCTCCAGGTTGGGGCGCTGACGGAAGCCAACTCGTTCAGCCTATAAGCGACATATGGATTGAACGTACAATATTACAGATATGTTACTGTACTGACACCTGTATTCCCCTCGCCCGCATCGCCCGCACCGCTCGCGCGCTCTCGCGCGTCAGCGCCCCTTCACCCACCCCGGCGCCCGGTGACGGTGGCCGCCCGTACACTGGAATGGACCGAGGAGGAACGTGGCGGCACGAGGCGGCAGCAGGGCGAGCGCGAGCAAGGGGCGAGCGCCGAGCGCTGTCATCCCGCAGCTCGCGTGGAACCAGATCAGGACGGCGCCGGTGGTGCTGGTGTCCGGTCCGGAGGGGTTCCTCGCCGACCGGTCCATCCGGATGCTGCGCGACGCTCTCAAGGCCGAGGACGCGAGTCTCGAGATCAGCGACATCAACGCGGCGGACTACGCGCCGGGGGAGTTGCTCACGCTTGCGAGCCCCTCCCTGTTCGGCGAGCCCCGACTGATCAGGGTCGAGGCGGTCGAGAAGTGCAACGACGCGTTCCTCAGCGACATGCTCGACTACTTGCCGAGCACCGCCGACGGCACGGTCGTGGTTCTCCGCCACGGCGGCGGCGTGCGCGGCAAGAAGCTGCTTGACGCCATCCGGGCCGGCGGCGGCGGCGGGATCGAAGTGGTGTGCACCGAGCTGAAGAAGGACTCCGACAAGTACGACTTCGCCCAGGCGGAGTTCCGGAACGCCGGCAAGAAGATCACGGCAGGAGCGTTGCGCGCGGTCACCTCCGCGTTCGCCGACGACCTGGCCGAACTGGCCGCCGCGTGCCAGCAACTCATCTCCGACACCGCCGCCGAGGTCACCGAGGCGACGGTCGACAAGTATTACGGCGGCCGCGTCGAGACGAACGCCTTCCACGTGGCCGATGCTGCGATCGCGGGCCGATACGGAGAAGCCCTGGTCACGATGCGACACGCGCTCGCGTCCGGCGCCGACCCTGTGCCGATGGTGGCGGCGTTCGCGAGCAAGGTCCGCACGATGGCGAAGCTGTCCGGCGCGCGCGGAGGCTCCGGCCAGCTCGCGCAGCAGTTCGGCCTCGCCCCCTGGCAGGTCGACCGCGCCAAGCGCGACCTCCAGGGCTGGACGGAAGACGGCCTCGGCCGCTGCATCGAGGTCCTCGCCGAAACCGACGCCAATGTCAAGGGCGGCGGCCGCGACCCGGTCTTCGCCCTCGAACGCATGATCCGCATCGTCAGCGCCCGCGGCCGCGGCGCCTGACGCAGCGCGCCACGCCCGGCTGAGCCCGCGTCCGACCCATCCTGCACGTCCGACCCGTCCCGCACGTCCGGCCGGTCCACCACATCGGCCGATTCCTCGCGCGCGGCCGTGTGATCCCACCACCCGATCCCACGCGCCCCGACCCACCCACCACAAACGCGAAGAGCCCCCGTCGTCACGACGGGGGCTCTTCGCTGCCGGACGAGTCCGGGATGCTGGTGCTGCTTAGAGGGCTGCGACCTGCTTGGCGATCGCCGACTTCTTGTTGGCGGCCTGGTTCTTGTGGATGACGCCCTTGCTGGCCGCCTTGTCGAGCTTCTTCGTAGCGAGCTTCAGCGCCGAAGTCGCCTTGTCCTTGTCGCCGGCTGCAACGGCCTCGCGGGTCGCGCGGACCGCGGTCTTGACCTCGCTCTTGACAGCCTTGTTGCGCTCCTGGGCCTTCTTGTTGGTGCCGATGCGCTTGATCTGCGACTTGATGTTTGCCACGTGGTTACTTTCGTTCGAAGTGAGTTTCGGATGAGCCGCTCAGCGAGAGAGGGCGCCTTGCGGCAGTCGTGCGGAAGAACCCACACGCAAGCCAACAAACAACTTTACCAGCGAGCGGGCTCTGCGCCAAACCGGTCCGGGGGCGCTGCACGCGAGGTCAGGCAGGCGGAGCACCCCCGGAGTCGATGAGGCGGACGCTCAGTCCGCCGTGCCCGCTCCGACGGCGGCCGGAGCGTACGACCCGCTCACCAGCTCGTCGAGCAGGGTCGGCCCGTTCGGCTCCCAGCCGAGGTCGATGCGGGCCTTCGTTCCGCGTGCCTGCTGGTCGAGGAACAGCGCGTCGGCGAAGTCCGCGCCGAGGCGGGCGCGCGTCTCGTCCGCGCTCTCCGGCTCAACGCCGCCGGAGACACCGGCCGCCGACGCCGCTGCCTCGCCGAGCTCGCGCACGGTCGGGTTCGCGCCGCTCGCGCCGAGGTAGACCGCGCCGGCGTCGCCGTTCTCGAACACCAGCACGTACAGCGCGGCCAGGTCGTCCACGTGCACCGTCGTCCAGTGCTGCTCGCCGTCGCCGACCAGGCGGATGGCGGGTGCGACGCCGGAGCCGCGGGGCGCATCCACGAGCACGTTGGCGATTCCTGCGCCGTGGCCGTAGACGACGGCGGGCACGACGACCGCCGTGCGGATGCCCTCTGCGGCGAGGACGCGCTCCTCCGTCGCCCGGCGCCACGCAGTCAGCGCTGGCGGGGCGGAGGGGGAGTCCTCGGTGATGTCCGGGTTGGAGCCGTACGACCAGATGCCTCCGGTGTGCACGAACGGCTTGCCGCTTCCCTCGAGGCCGCGCAGGACGGCGTCGACGAAGACCGGGTCGACGTCCTTGGCCGATGCGAGGTGGATGACCCCGTCGCTCTCGCGCGCCGCCCGCTCGACGAGCTCGGCGTCGCTCGCATCGCCGATGAGCGCGGTCGCCCCGGCTGCCTCGACTCGCGCGGCCTTCTCCTCGTCGCGCACCAGTGCGGTCACGCTGTGACCCTCCTCAAGGAGGCGGGGGAGGACGGATGATCCGATGAAGCCGGTCGCGCCGGTCAGGAGAATGCTCATGCTCCCGTGAAACGCCGTCGCCGCCGATCCATTCCCGCCACGTGATATTCATTCGCCGGCCTCGCCCGTCTCGGCGCACGCCACCGCACCGCCCGTGGTCCCGCCCACTCCGACGCCCCGCTCCACGCCACCCGCGGCCACCCGCCTCACCA
>NZ_NCSR01000045.1:0-9177 GCF_002105485.1 Leifsonia sp. NCR5 | reverse complement strand
AAGCCGATCTCGCGTCGCTCGGCGCCCCCGGCACCCCCTGCACCCCCGGCACCGCGCCGCCGAGCGACGCGAGATCGGCTTCGATGCGCGCCCGGAGCCGCGGCGCCAGCGGTCCCGGCGTCGCGGCGGCCACGGCGAGCAGCTCGCTGAGAACCGTGTCGTGGAGGTCGGCCGCGTACTCGGCGATCACGTCGCGGCGCAGGTCGATGAGCCGCGCATCCCGGACGGACCGGTGGATCGCGGACTGGGTGCGGCTGCGCGTGCCGCGGGTGATCCCGTCGAAGGCCAGTACCCCGACGAACAGCAGGTACGCGCCGAGCGAGATCGCGTCCGGCCGGAACACCCGTCCCGCGTTGGACGCGGCCAGCATCACGGCCACTTCGGCGAGCGCGAACCCCACCGTCGACCACAGGATCCCTGTGAGCGACCCTGTGCCCGCTCCGCCGACCAGCGTCATCGCGATCACCGGCAGTGCCACCACGAACAAGTTGGTGTCCGTGTAGCTGGGCGTGGTCGTCAGGAGGATCAGCACGTAGACGTACGTGGACAGCGCCCCGACCACGAGGTAGGCGACGGTCAGCGCGAGCGTCCTCCCCCGCGCCAGCAGCACCAGCAGCCCCACCATCGGCAGCAGCACCAGCAGGCCGACCCACGAGAACGCTCCGGCCGCCCCGAACCCGGCGACGGTCACGTTCACGAACGCGGACACCAGGCACACCAGTCCCGCCCAGCGCGCAGCAGTGGCGAGCGCCCGCGAGTTGGCGACCCGCGCGAGATGACTCGGTAGCCCGAGCGACATCTCCACCCCCTCGTGTCCTGAGCCTCCGCCTGAGCCTCAGGGGGATTATGTCACCTCCGCGATCCCGTGTGTACCCCGATATCCAAACGATGTACCCCGCCCGGGTGTCGCATCGTCTCCCGCGCCACCCCGCAAGACCTCCCGCACCACCCCGCGCACCGCCCTGCCTTCCTCTCAGAACAGCGTCGGCTGCACGCCCAGCACCGTGAGTCCGTTGCTCTCCGCATCCACCTCCTCCGGGATCACCCTGATGCGACGCGCACCCGCTGCGGCGGACACCACCTGCCGCTCCCCCTCGCCGTCGCGCAGCATCCCGAGCGCCGTCGACCGCACCCCGCCCGTCAGCGGGTCCTCTTCTCCGCGCTGCAGCCCGTGCGCACTGATCAGCGGCTTGATCTTGGCCGCCAGCCACTTGCGATACTCCTTCGGAGCGTGCGCCCCTCCCCCGTACATGCGGCGGTACTGCGGCAGCAGCTCGGGGTGCTCCCTCCCGAGCCACAGGTAGTACCACTCCTTCACGCCCGGCTTGAGATGGAGGGCCGTGTAGAGAACCGACGTCGCTCCCGCCTCCTTCGCCTGCCGGAGCGCTTCGTCGAGGTGCGCCCTGGTGTCGGTGAGGTAGGGCAGGATCGGCATGAGGAACACCGCGCAGTCGAGTCCGTGCTCCCGCACCGCCGTGACCGTGGCCAGCCGCGCCTTGGTGGTGGGCGTCCCCGGCTCGACCGACTGCTGCAGCTCGTCGTCGTAGACCGCGATCGACATCGCGAGGTCGACGGGCACCCGCCGGGCGGCGTCTGCCAGCTGGTCGAGGTCGCGCCGCAGCAGGGACCCCTTGGTGAGGATGCTGAACGGCGTGCCCGTGTCTGCCAGTGCGTCGATGATCCCCGGCATCAGCGCGTACCGGCCCTCCGCCCGCTGGTACGGGTCGGTGTTCGTGCCGAGCGCCACCGGGTGGTGCCCCCAGCTCGGTCGGCTCAACTCTTTGCGGAGCACATCGGCCACGTTGACCTTGACGATGATCTCCTGGTCGAAGTCTTTGCCGCCGTCGAGCTCGAGATAGGAGTGCGTCGGCCGGGCGAAACAGTAGACGCACGCGTGCGAGCATCCACGGTATGGGTTGATGGTCCAGCCGAACGGCATCGGCCCTCCGCCACCGGGGATCTTGTTGAGCGCCGACTTCGCGAGCACCTCGTGAAACGTGATGCCCGCGAAGTCGGGCGTGCGCACCGACCGCACCAGGTTGTTGAGCCGCGCCAGCCCCGGCAGCGTCGACGGCTCTTCGGCCGTGAGTTCTTGCCCGCTCCATCTCATGGATTCATTCGAACATATGTTCGAAAGTTAAGCAAGCGCGTTCAGGCCACGATGCGGCCTCCGGCCATCTCGACCCGCTCGCCCGTCCACGCTCCGCGCAGCCAGCGGTCGTGGCTCGCCACCACCACCGCCCCCGGATACGCGCCGAGCGCCTCCTCCATTTCCGTCGCGAGCGACAGGGAGAGGTGGTTGGTCGGCTCGTCGAGCAGGAAGACGTGCGGCGGTTTCGCGAGGATCAGGGCGAGCGCGAGCCTGCGCTGCTGGCCGATCGACAGGGTGCCGACCGGACGGTCGACGTCGCGGGGCGCGACCAGGCCGAGACCGGTCAGCGGCACAGCCTCCGCGCGCCGTTCGCCCAGCCGCTCCTCGTAGATCCTCCGCGGGCTCGCCACAGGGTCCGCGAAGCGCACGTCCTGTTCGAGGAGGCCGACCCGCAGGCCCTTCCTCCTCGTGACCGCACCGGAGTCCACCGGCTGCCGTCCGGCCAGCGCCGACAGGAGCGTCGACTTGCCCGCCCCGTTGTGACCGGTGATCAGGATGCGAGACTGCGGCTCCACCCGGAAGGACGCGACATCGAGGCGGTCCGGGATGCGCGCATCCGACACCTGCACCAGCGTGCCAGCCTCCTCGTTCAGCGCCTGCGACCCGGTCGGGATGCCCGCGAAGCTGAGGATCGCCGGCGGCTTGCGCACCTGGTTCTCCGAGAGGTCGTCGAGCCGGCCGGACGCGTTCTTGATGCGGCGGCTGATCTGCTTGTCCAGCGCACCGCCCTTGAACGACTTGGCGAACTTGTCGTTGTCGCGCACCTTGCCGGACCAGGCGATGCCGCGCGCCGTCACGTCGACAGCGAACTTCAGCGCCTTCAGCTCGTCCTGCTCGTCGGCGAACTGCCGCTCCCAGCGCTCCCGCTCGTCCTCTTTCGCGGCCAGGTATGCGCTGTAGTTGCCGCCGAACACCGTCGTGCCGGAGCGCGAAGGGTCGAGGTCGAGCAGGCTGGTCGCGACCGCATCCAGGAAGGCGCGGTCGTGGCTCGCGAACACCACCGGACCGCGCCAGGCGATCAGCTGGCGCTCCAGGAAGAGCGCAGCGTCGTCGTCGAGGTGGTTGGTGGGCTCGTCGAGGAGGAGCGCGTCGGGCCGAGACAGCAGGAGAGCCGCCAGGGCGAACCGGCTGCGCTGGCCACCGGACACCTCGGACAGCCGTCTGTGCAACGGGATGGACCCGACACCGAGACCGTCGAGGAGTTCGTCGCGCCGGGCATCCACACTCCAGATGTCGGCACGCTCCGCCGCGTCGAGCGCCGCGGCGTAGCGGGAAGCCGCTGCCGCCCCGGCAGCCGCGTCCGCATCCGGGTCGTCGCCGGCGAGCGCGGACGCCGAAGCCTCCAGCTCGCGCTCGATCGCCCGCACCTCCACCAGAGCGCTCTCCATGAGCGCGGTGAGGGTGTCCTCGGGCGTGAAGCGCACCTCCTGCCAGAGGATGCCGGTGCGCGCCGGACGCACGAGCGCGCCGCCGTCCGGGGCCTCGGCGCCGCCCAGGATGCGCAGCAGCGTCGACTTGCCGACCCCGTTCTCGCCGATCAGGCCGAGCCGGGAGCCCGGTGCGACGGTCAGCGAGACGTCGGTGAGCACGCGCCGATCGCCGTAGCTCTGCGAGATGCCGTCGGCCTTGACGTGGTCGGCGACCGCCGCGACGGGAATGGTTGTTGGAAAATGCACTGGCATGGGAAACCGCCTTGTCGAGCGCTCCGAGGAGCCGTTTCCCGCCGGGTGTTCCCGTCGACAGCCGCGCCGGAGCGCTGAAAAGCGATGACCTGGTCATCTGGCTATGTCGACGGCGCCACGATGCACTGCATCGCGTGGGCGAAAGCCTCAGGCGCGGGACGATAAGGAGATTCCTACTTCATAGCGCCGACGACTCTACCAACGTCGTCGCCGAAATGTCCAGCGCTTTCCGAAAGGCTCAGCGCGAGATGTGCAGCACCTCTGCCGTTTCGGCGACCACGCGCTCCGCCTCGGCAGGCTTGTCGTTCAGCGTCGTCCCGATGGTGGGCACGAGCTCCGTGAGCGTGGGCAGCCAGGCGTCGTATCGGTCGGGGAAGCACCGCTTGAGCACGTCGAGCATGATCGGCACCGCAGTGGATGCGCCGGGCGACGCCCCGAGAAGACCGGCGATCGAGCCGTCCTCCGACGCGATGACCTCTGTGCCGAACTGCAGCACGCCGCCCTTCTTCGCGTCCTTCTTCATCACCTGCACGCGCTGGCCGGCGGTGATCAGCTCCCAGTCCTCGCTCTTGGCGGTGGGCATGAACTCCTGCAGCGCCTTCATCTTCTTGGCCCGGTTGGCGAGCAGTTCGCCGACGAGGTACTTGATGAGGTCGAAGTTGTCCTTCGCCACGGCGAGCATCGGGATGAGGTTGCCTGCGCGGATCGAGCCGGGGAGGTCCCACCAGGTGCCGGTCTTGAGGAACTTGGGGCTGAACCCGGCGTACGGCCCGAACAGGAGCGACGCCTGTCCGTCGACCACGCGCGTGTCGAGGTGCGGCACCGACATGGGCGGTGCGCCGACGGCGGCCTTGCCGTAGACCTTCGCCTGGTGCTGGGCGACGATTTTCGGGTCGCTGGTGCGCAGGAACTGGCCGGAGATCGGGAACCCGCCGAAGCCGTTGATCTCGGGGATGCCGGACTTCTGCAGCAGGTGCAGGGCGCCTCCGCCGGCTCCGACGAACACGAACCGTGCCGTGACCTCGTGCGGGGTGTGGCCGACCTGGTGGCGCACCTTGAGCTTCCACAGCCCGTCCTTGGTGCGCTTGATGCTGCGCACCTTGTGGTTGAGGGCGATGTCCGCCCCGCGGTCGGCGAGGTCGTTCACGAGCGCCTTGGTGAGCGCGCCGAAGTCGACGTCGGTGCCGGCGGGAACCCGGGTGGCGGCGACGCGCTGCTTGGGGTTGCGCTTCTTGGTGAGCAGAGGGGTCCACTCGGCGAGCACAGCCGGGTCTTCCGTGTACTCCATACCGGCGAAGAGCGGCTGGTCTTTCAGCGCCTCGTAGCGCTTGCGCAGATAGGTGACGTTGTCCCGGCCGTGCACGAACGTCATGTGCGGGGTGGAGTTGATGAACGTCGACGGCTCCGGAAGGTCGCCGGACTTCACCAGGCTCGCCCAGAACTGGCGGCTGAGCTGGAACTGCTCGTTGATCGCGATGGCCTTGGCCGGGTCGACGCTGCCGTCTGCGGCCTCCGGCATGTAGTTGAGCTCGCAGAGGGCCGCGTGGCCGGTGCCCGCGTTGTTCCACGGGTTGGAACTCTCCTGCGCCACCTCGCCCAGGTTCTCGTAGAGCCGGATGGTCCAATCCGGCTGCACCCTCTGGATGAGGGCTCCGAGCGTGGCACTCATGATGCCACCGCCGATGAGGACGACGTCGATGGGAGAATTGCTCACCAGACAATCCTACGGTGCCCGGCGCCCGGCTTTGTCCGGGAGCCGCTCAGCGTGCCGCCGACGAGGTCGTTTCAGGCGGTGACGGGGGTCGAGAGGCGCTCGGCGACGATCTCCGCGATCTGCACCGCGTTGAGCGCGGCACCCTTGCGGAGGTTGTCGTTGCTGATGAACAGCGCGAGCCCACGACCGGCGGGGGCGCCCTCGTCACGCCGGATGCGTCCGACGAAGCTCGGGTCCTTGCCTGCTGCTTCGAGCGGGGTCGGCACGTCGGTCAGCACGACGCCGGGGGCGCTCGCCAGGAGCTCCTCCGCACGCTCGGGGCTGATCGGCTTGGCGAACTCCGCGTTGATCGACAGCGAGTGGCCGGTGAAGACGGGGACGCGCACGCAGGTTCCGCTGACCAGCAGCTCCGGCAGGCCGAGGATCTTCCTGCTCTCGTTGCGGAGCTTCTTCTCCTCGTCCGTCTCGTTCTCACCGTCGTCGACGATCGAGCCGGCGAGCGGGATCACATCGAACGCGATGGGACGCACGTACTTGACGGGCTCCGGCAGGGCGACGGACGAGCCGTCGTGCACGAGCTGCAGCAGGTTTTCGTCGGCGACGGCCGCGCGGACCTGCCCGGCCAGTTCCTCGGCGCCGGCGAGGCCGGAGCCTGAGACGGCCTGGTACGTGCTCACGATGAGGCGTTCCAGACCGGCCTCCTCGTGCAGGACCTTGAGGACCGGCATGGCGGCCATCGTGGTGCAGTTCGGGTTCGCGATGATGCCCTTGCGCGCATCCGCGATGGCTTCGGGGTTGACCTCGCTGACGACGAGGGGCACCTCCGGGTCCATCCGCCAGCCGCTCGAGTTGTCGATGACGATGGCACCGGCCTCGGCGAACCGGGGCGCCTGCGCTTTCGAGCCGGTCGCACCGGCGGAGAAGAGGGCGATGTCGATGCCCGCGACGTCGGCCGTCGCTGCGTCCTCCACCACGATGTCCTCACCCTTGAACGGCAGAGTCGTGCCGGCCGAACGGGCGGAGGCGAAGAAGCGGATGCGCCCGACCGGGAAGTCGCGCTCCTCCAGCAGGCGGCGCATGACGCTGCCGACCTGGCCGGTCGCTCCGACGACGGCGACGGTGAGTTCTCTTGTCTCGCTCATGGTGTGGCCCCTTCGGGTCTCGTGTTGTGAGGTCGAACGACGGTCGCGCTGCACGCATTCCCGCCGCGGTGTGAATGGGGGCAGTGGATGCGCCCGGTCAGCGCCCCGTGCCCGCGTAGACGATCGCCTTGTCGTCTCCGTCGAGGCCGAACGCCTTGTGCACGACGCGCGCCGCCTCGTTGACCGTGTCTGCGCGGGTGACGACCGAGATGCGGATCTCGCTGGTGGAGATCATCTCGATGTTGATGCCGGCGTCGAACAGGGCGGCGAAGAGCTGGGCGGAGACGCCGGTGTTGGTGCGCATCCCGGCGCCGACGAGGGCGAGCTTGCCGATCTGGTCGTCGTACTGCAGGGACTGGAAGCCCACATCCGGCTGCTCGGCGTTGAGGGCGGTCAGCACCCGCTGGCCCTCGGACTTGGGCAGGGTGAAGGAGATGTCGGTGAGGCCGGTGGCTGCGGCGGACACGTTCTGCACGATCATGTCGACGTTCGCCTCGGTCTTCGCGACGATCTTGAAGATCTGAGCGGCCTTGCCCGGCACATCCGGCACGCCGACGACGGTGATCTTTGCTTCGCTCAGATCGGTGGCGATTCCGGCGATGATCGGCTCTTCCACGGTTCCGTCCTTCTTCTTCGCGGCCTCGGCCGCTGCTTCGTTGAGCACGAGGGTTCCGTCGTTGTTGTTGAACGAGGAGCGGACGTGCAGGGTCACGTTGTGGCGACGCGCATATTCCACCGCGCGAATATAGAGCACCTTCGCGCCGGCCGCGGCCAGTTCGAGCATCTCTTCGCTGGTGATGCGGTCGATCTTGCGCGCGTTGGGCACGACGCGCGGGTCGGAGGTGAACACGCCGTCGACGTCGGTGTAGATCTCGCAGACCTCGGCGCCGAGAGCGGCGGCGAGGGCGACGGCGGTGGTGTCCGAGCCGCCACGGCCGAGGGTGGTGATGTCTTTGGTGTCGCGGTTGAAGCCCTGGAAGCCGGCGACGATCGCGATGGCGCCGTCGTCGAGCGCATCCCGGATGCGGCCGGGCGTCACGTCGACGATGCGCGCTGCGCCGTGCTGCGCGTCGGTGATCATGCCGGCCTGGCTGCCCGTGAACGAGCGCGCGTCGTATCCCATGCTGCGGATCGCCATCGCGAGGAGCGCCATCGAGATGCGCTCTCCTGCGGTGAGCAGCATGTCGAGTTCACGCGGGGCCGGGATGGGGGTGACGTCGTGGGCGAGGTCGAGCAGCTCGTCCGTCGTGTCGCCCATCGCGGAGACGGCGACGACCACCTCGTTGCCGCCCTTGCGGGTCTCGACGATGCGTTTCGCGACGCGCTTGATGCTCTCTGCGTCTGCGACGGACGATCCGCCGAATTTCTGCACGATGAGGGCCACTGATACTCCTGGGGATAAGCCGGAACCCCCATCCTACCGGCGATCACATACGCCGAATCCCATATGACGCCGCCGGTCCGAGGGCGCCGCGATGGGTGGTCGGCGGGGCTCAGGAGATGAGGCGTCTGCCCTCGAACGCACGGCCGAGAGTGACCTCGTCCGCGTACTCGAGGTCGCCTCCGACGGGCAGGCCGGAGGCGAGCCTGGTCACGCGGATCTCCATGGTGGTGAGCAGGCGGCTGAGGTAGGTGGCGGTCGCCTCGCCCTCCAGGTTGGGGTCGGTGGCGATGATGACCTCCTGCACGGTGCCGTCGGCGAGGCGCTGCATCAGCTGCCGGATGCGCAGGTCGTCCGGTCCGACGCCGTCGATCGGGCTGATCGCCCCACCGAGCACATGGTAGAGGCCGCGGAACTCCCTGGTGCGCTCGATGGCGACGACGTCCTTCGCCTCCTCGACGACACAGATCAGCTCCGGGCTGCGGCGCGGATCGCGGCAGATGGAACAGGTCTCCTGCTCGGAGACGTTGCCGCAGATCTCGCAGAAGCGCACCTTGTCACGCACTTCGAGCAGCACTTCCGCGAGCCTGGTCACGTCGAACGTCTCGGTCTGCAGGATGTGGAACGCGATGCGCTGCGCCGACTTCGGCCCGATGCCGGGAAGCCGCCCGAGTTCGTCGATCAGCTCCTGGACGATTCCTTCGTACACGCCTTACCTCGACCCGGCAGGCGGTGCTGCCTGCTCTTCGATGAAGGTGGCGCCGAGGATCTCGCGCACCACCGCCTCGCCGTACCGCTGCGGCTGCTGGAATGTGGGGGTGCGCGCGCCGGACGCCGGTGCAGTTCGCGCGGGGCGCTCCTCCACGCGGCCGGCGGATGCGGGCTGCTGGGTGGGGGTGGATGCGCCGGGCGCTGCTGGTGCGGACGCTGCTGTCGGTGCGGCTGGTGCTGCTCGCTCGATGGGCTCGTCGTCGGGTGCGCTGACCGCCCACTCGCCCTCCGGCTCGTCGGGGACGGGCGGCTCGAACGGCGGCTCGGTCTCCGGCGGGGGCACGTCGTCGTGCGGGTAGTCGTCGCGTTCGAGCGTCGCGACGGCGGATGCGGCG
>NZ_NCSR01000044.1:0-10365 GCF_002105485.1 Leifsonia sp. NCR5 | reverse complement strand
CGTCGTAGGCTTGGTGAGCCGTTACCTCACCAACTACCTGATAGGCCGCGAGTCCATCCTTGACCGAAATTCTTTCCACGCACAGGAGATGCCTCCGTACGTCATATCCGGTATTAGCTTCCGTTTCCGGAGGTTATCCCAGAGTCAAGGGCAGGTTACTCACGTGTTACTCACCCGTTCGCCACTAATCCCCCAGAGCAAGCTCCAGGTTCATCGTTCGACTTGCATGTGTTAAGCACGCCGCCAGCGTTCGTCCTGAGCCAGGATCAAACTCTCCGTAAATGTTTAGCTCCACAACCACCCGAAAGCGGAAGGGAAACATTGTGCGAGAAGCGGACCGGAAAAAGGTCTGTTCTCCCCGCGAGTTGATCTGACTAGTTTCGAATATCTACTGACATTCTGTATCTAATCCAAAGGAATCTCTTGCCTAGCCGAAGCTAAACACGAGGTTTTTGGCATTTGACATTGTGCACGCTGTTGAGTTCTCAAGGATCGGACGCTCCCACCATCCCGCATCACACGGTCAAAATGGGGCAACCTGTCAACCCTACCACTCGAAGCCATCCTGTCAAATCAGCCGGTCGCAACCTGGCCGCCTGAAACAGGCAACCGATCACACGACCGAGCATGACGATCAGCTCAGCAAGTGGAGGATAACCACCCTCGGATATTCGAGAAGAAAACCGGGGATGTGGTCCCGCTTGAGGCCGGGGAGCAGTTCCGCTCTCCCGCACCTTTGGGGTGACAAGTAAGTACTTTACGCATTACCGCGAATGCTCGCAAATCACGGTTGCATCCCGGGCGCGTCGCGAAGAAGTCGAGGCCCCAGGGCCACCAAACGGCGGTGTTTGCGGGGATCCGACGTCCCTCCCCGACCCTATCCGCGCCCCGCACCGGATGCGAGGATGCTGGGACAGAGGGCACGCGAGCGGAGGACACGACGATGACCGACACACCACGCGTCAGGGTCCGGCGCATCTACGAGGAGCCGAGCGCAGACGACGGGACACGCGTGCTCGTCGACCGCCTCTGGCCGCGCGGCGTGAGCAGGGAGCGCGCCCACCTCGACGCGTGGGAGAAGGAGATCGCCCCGTCCACCGAACTGCGCACCTGGTACGGGCACATCCCCACCCGCTTCGACGAGTTCGCCGAGCGATACACGGCCGAGCTCGCCGATCCGCAGCGGGCGGAGATCCTGGAGCGGCTGCGCGGCATCGCCGCAGCGGGCACCCTCACGCTCCTGACCGCGACGAAGGACCCGGACATCAGCGAAGCCGCCGTGCTGGCGGGACTTCTCCGCGAGCATCCGGATGCTGCGGCGTGAGGTTCACGCGCGCGGAGCTCGAGTCGTACCGGGGCGCCGAGCTGCCGGACATCCTCAGCGACGGGGTCGAACTCGTCTTCGCCGGCATCAACCCCGGACTGCGCAGTGCCGCCATCGGAGCGAGCTTCGCCAACCGGGGCAACCGCTTCTACCCCGCGCTGAGGCTGGCCGGGATCACCGACAGGGTGATCGACTCGTCCGAGGGCTTCCTCCCCGACGACCTCGACCACCTCGCGCGCCGGAAGGTCGGGCTGACCACGCTGGTGAACTTCGCGACGGCGAAGGCGTCCGAGCTCACCGACGAGCAGCTGATCGCCGGGCGGGGGCGACTCGAGCGGGTGGCGGAGAGGTACCGTCCGCGCGTGATCGCGCTGCTCGGCGTGACCGCCTACCGTGTCGCCTTCGCTGAGCCACGCGCGGTGCCCGGCCGACAGCACAGGATGCTCGGCGCATCCACTGTCTGGGTGGTGCCGAGCCCGAGCGGACTCAACGCGCACTACTCGCTCCCCCAGCTGGCCACCGCATATCGGGAGGCGGCAGTGGCAGCCGGGATCGACGTCGGCGAGGAGTAGTCGGGAGGCGGGCTCTGGTCAGCGCGTGGCGCGGGCGACCTGGTGGCCGTCGATGAACGAGCCGAGGCTCTCCTCGATGTGGAACTGGGTGTGCGCGAGGCGCGCATCCCGCACCTGCACCCGCTTGCGCGCCGCCCGGCGCCGGCCGTGCAGCCGGACGAGGGAGACGGTCACCTTCGCGATCACGATGGCCGCGAAGGCCGCGCCCGCCCACACCGCGATGAAGCCGGTGTTTCCGAGCAGGGAGGAGTTCAGCACGCCCCAGACCAGCACGGCGTCTGCGACGAGCAGGACGGCCGCAATGGTCAGCGGAGTCCAGACGAGGGTCGCCGGGCTGGCGGCCAGGAGTGCGCGCGCCTCTGCCAGCTCGCGTTCCTGCTGGCGGCGGCGATCTTTCGCCCACTGCAGGTCGCGTTCGTGACGCCGGAGCTGTCGTCGGGCCTCGTCGTGGGCATGGTTGTAGGAAAGGGTGTTCGGGTTCACAGCGTGTCCTTCGGGTTGACGTGACTGCGTTTCGGTCAGAGCCTAGCCAGAATGTTCCGTCTGTGGGTCAAATGGAGGACACGAGTTTGTACCCCAATTCGGGCGACACGCCCGGGCGTCCTCAGGGCAGGGACGACGGCCTCGTGTCGGTGCTGAGCGCGGACATGAGGATGGAGTCCACCCACTCGCCGCGCCAGTAGAGGGTGTCGCGCCACCGCATCCCGTTCGAACCGGGCGCGGGTGCCGGTGAGACGCATGGTCTCCCCGTGCTGTCCCGCAGTTAGGTTGTGCACAACTCAATTGCGTGCAATCATCGAGATATGCCCGTGACCGATGAGATGGTGTGCTTCTCCCTGTACGCCGCCACCCGTGCGACGACCCAGGCCTACCGTTCGCTGCTCGAACCGTGGGGAATCACCTACCCGCAGTACCTCGTGCTCGTGACGCTGTGGATCGAGGGCGACCAGACCGTCTCCTCGCTCGGCGACCACCTCCAGCTGGACTCGGGGACCCTGTCCCCGCTGCTGCGCCGGATGGAGCAGGCCGGGCTGGTGCGGCGCGAACGGCGGCAGCCGGACGAACGCGTCGTCACGGTCGCCATCGGCGACCGCGGGCGGGAACTGCGTTCCGAGCTCGCGCACATCCCGGCCAGGATCGCCGCGGGAACGGGCCTGCCCGATGAGAAGTCGGCAGCGGCCCTGATCGGAACACTCCACCATCTCACCGAGACGATGCACGCCGTGAGCGCGCACCAGCCGGTCGAGCACTGAAAAGCACAAGAAAGGCACCGATGAACGTCCTCTACACCGCAGAAGCCCTCTCGACAGGAGCGGGCCGTGACGGGCGCGTCGCCACAAGCGACAACTCGTTCGCACTGGACCTCGCCGTTCCGAAGGAGATGGGAGGCTCCGGGGCAGGCACGAACCCGGAGCAGCTGTTCGCCGCGGGATACGCGGCCTGCTTCCACTCCGCCCTGCAGGCGGTCGCGCGCAGCAAGAAGGTGACGCTGACCGATTCGTCCGTCGGCGGACGCGTGCAGATCGGCCCGAACGGCGAAGGCGGATACCAGCTGTCTGTGCTGCTCGAGGTCGTCCTCCCCGGCCTGGAGGCGTCGGAGGCGCAGTCGCTCGCCGACGCCGCGCACCTGGTGTGCCCGTACTCGAACGCGACGCGCGGCAACATCGACGTCACGATCACCGTCTCGGAGGACTGAGCCATGGCGACCGAGACGATGAAGGCGCTCGTGCACCACGAGTTCGGCGCCCCGGAGACGGTCCTCGCCGTCGAAGAGCGGCCGCTCCCCCAGCCCGGCGCAGGCCAGGTGCGCGTGCGGACGCTGCTCTCCCCCATCCACAACCACGACCTCTGGACGGTGCGCGGCACATACGGCTTCAAGCCGTCGCTGCCTGCGGAGGCCGGAACCGAGGCCGTCGGCATCGTGGATGCGCTCGGCAAGGGCGTCGACACGCTCGCGGTCGGCCAGCGGGTCGTCACGGGTGGGACCTTCGGCGTGTGGGCGCAGTACTTCGTCGCCGACGCGGCCGGTCTCATCCCGGTCCCGGATGCGCTGCCGGACGAGTCGGCAGCGCAACTGGTCTCGATGCCGTTCAGCGCGCTCAGCCTGCTGCACTCGCTCGATCTGCACGAGGGCGACTGGCTGATCCAGAACGCTGCGAACGGCGCGGTCGGCCGGATGGTCGCCCAGCTCGGCGCGGCGCGCGGCATCAACGTGGTCGGACTCGTGCGGCGCGCTGCCGGTGTCGACGAGCTGCGCGCTCAGGGCATCGATCGCGTCATCGCGACGGACGGCGACGGCTGGCGCGAGGAACTCGCAGCGCTCACCGGCGGCGCCCCGATCTCGGTCGGCATCGACTCGGTGGGCGGATCGTCTGCCGGGGATGTGCTCTCGACGCTCGCGGTGAACGGCACGCTCGTGGTGTTCGGCGCGATGGCGTCGCCGACGCTGGAACTCGCATCCGGTGACGTGATCTTCAAGCAGGCGACGGTCAAGGGATTCTGGGGCAGCGTCGTCAGCAAGGAGATGCCGGCGGACGTGCGCGGGACGCTGTTCGGCGAGCTGATCGCCCGGGTGTCGGACGGCACCCTGACGCTGCCGGTGGCGGGGACCTACCCGCTGGATCAGATCGACGCGGCCGTCGCGGCGAGCGACGCGCCAGGGCGCGTCGGCAAGGTTCTGCTGAGCGCGTGATATTCCGGCGGGCGGCTGCGACGCTCTGTCGCTTCCGCCCGCCGCCCCGCTAGGCTCGTCGGAGCCACACGGGGAGAAGCATGGTTCACAGGGGGAAGACGCGCCGTTTCGCGACGGCGCTGGGCGTCGGAGCGGTGATTGCGGGCGTTCTGTCCGGATGCGCGCTCTTCGGAGGCGCCCAGCCGACACCGACAGGCGCACGGCACACGACGCATTCGGCGACGCCGACGCCGAAGCGGACCTCCGACACGGCGACCGGCGCCGTCGGGAGCGCGACGCCGTCGGCTGCTCCCGTCCCGCCCGCGACGCTGACACCGGTTGCCGCAGGCACGGTCGTCGCGCAGGGCGACGTCGCATCGCCGAAGGGGAGCATCCACTTCCACTACCGGATCGTGTCGAATGGCAACAACACCTACACGGCCGAATACTCCGGGTTCACGTCGTCGGTCCCCGTCCCGGTATCCGTGACGCTGCTGGAGATCCCGCCGAGCGTCGGAGACGGACTGACGTTCCACGGGGTCGGCGATCACCCGCTGGGCGGGCCGACCACGGCCGGCGCATCGTCGTCGGCGCTGCTCGGCGACGTCGGGCAGCCGTCCTACCTGGGCACCCTCGTCACGTACTCGGCTGCGGCCTCCGCCGACGGTGTGCCGCAGGAGCTCGGGCCGGACAAGGTGCTGGCGGTGAACAGCATCCACTGGTCGGTGCCGGTGCGGGAGTCGAACGTGCACCCGGTGGATGCCGGGGCCAGGCAGGGCGCGACGGGAACGGTCTCGTCGACCACGGCGAGCGGCGCGCCGAAGCGCTATGCGATCGCGCCGGGCGACAACCCGACCGACGTGGCTGCGCGGTTCGGGATCCCGGTGGAGTATCTGCTGTGGCTGAACCCGGATCTGCCGGGAGACGGCGGGAACCAGTTCCTGTACGCATCCACGTCGTTGAATCTGGACCCGGACAGTTTGTAGCGAGCGCCGGCGCCGCTAGCGTCTGCGCCGGCCCGCGAACAGGGCGTGCAGCAACGGCAGGACTGACAGCGCCATCAGGACGGTGCCGAACACCGGCTCCCCCGCATGCAGCACAGCGCCCGAGATGAGCAGCGCGCCGAACAGGATGGCGGAGACCACCCGTCTCGCCGTGCGGTCGAGGGACGCGACGCGTTGCTCCAGTCGCGGAGAGCGGACCTCGACGGTGCCGTCGTCGATGCGGTCGAGCAGCGCATCCACCCGCTTCGGCAGGCGCAGGGCGATGCCCGCGATCTCGACGGCCTGCTTCGCGAGATCCTGGACGACGTTCCCGCGCTCGTCGCGGAGCAGCTGGGCGGCGTACGGCTCGACCGAGTCCCAGAGGTTGAACTCCGGGTCGAGCGCGCTGCACACCCCGGACGTGAGCGACATCGCACGGATGATCAGCAGGAAGTTCTCCGGCAGCTGGAACGGCAGCGAACGCACGACGTCGCCGAACTGCACGGCGAAGTCGCGGAACTCGCGCGGGTCGACCTCGCGCAGCTCGGCGAAACCCATGCCGCCGAACCGGGCGAACAAGTGCGTCATCGCCTTCTCGAGCTCGGTGGTCTCGGCGGTGGGGAGGAGCACGCCGACGTCGCGCATCGCATCCACCAGGCCTCGGCCGTCGCGGGAGGCGGCGGCGATCAGCAGCTTGCGCAGGCCGCTGCGGGTGGAGGAGGGGACCTCGCCCATCATGCCGAAGTCGATGAAGGTCAGCTTCCAGGGCGGGGCGACGGGTGCGCCGGGTGCGTCGGGTGCGTCGGGTGCCGGCGACGCTGCCGCGGTGACGGGCGCGACCGGCGTGACGAAGATGTTGCCGGGGTGCGGGTCGGCGTGGAAGAAGCCGTTCGTGAACAGCTGGTCGAACATGACGGAGGCGAAGACCGGCGCCACCTGGGCGGGGTCGATGCCCGCCGCATCCAGTGCGTCGGTGTCGGTGATCTTGATGGCCGTCACGTCCTGAAGGGTGAGGACGCGCCTGGTCGTGCGCTCCCAGACCACCTCGGGCACCGCCACTCTGGCGTCCCCGGCGAACTGCTCGGCGAAGCGCTCGGCGTTCGCGGCCTCGTGCAGGTAGTCGATCTCTTCGAGGCTCGTGGTCGCGAACTCCTCCACCAGCGCCGGCATGTCGACCCGGTCGGACACGAGCCGCACCCGGCTGAGCCAGCCGCCGACCTTCCGCAGCGCGGCGAGGTCCACGTCGACGATCGCGCCGATGCCGGGGCGCTGCACCTTGATGACGACGCCATCGAGTCCGGTGTCCGCCGCGTCGGCCGGCGCGAGGCGGGCACGGTGCGCCTGGCCGAGGGATGCGGCGGCGACCGGCGTCTCGTCGACGTGCGCGAACGCCTGGCCGAGCGGGACGCCCAGCTCGGCCTCCGCCAGCTCCCGGATGGCCGAGAAGGAGACGGGAGGCACCTCGTCCTGGAGCCCCTCCAGCTCGGCGGTGATTTCGGGAGGCAGCACATCCAGCCTCGACGACATGAACTGCCCGACCTTGATCATCAGGCCGCCGAGCTCGACGGCGAGGCCGTGGAAGCGCTGGGCGAAGCGCCGCATCCGCTTCGACCGGGTGCGATCGGCGACCCTCTGCAGGCCGATCCGCGGGAGGAACAGCTCATACCACCAGGTCACGGCCAGATTCCAGCCGGCGAAACGCAGGATGCGGCGGTAGCGGGCGCGCGTCGACCCCGCGCCCTGTGCGTCAGGGCGAGTGGGACGAACCGACGACACCCGCGTCAGTCCTGGGCGAGGATCGAATACAGTTTCCGCCGCGCCTCGTCGAGCACGGCGGCGGCCTGGTCGACCTGCGCGGGCGTGCCGGTGCGGCGCACCTGGCCGGCGGCCTGCGCGAGCTCGAAGGCGGCCTTCGGAAGGGCGCCGAAGCCCGAGCCGTCCGCGGTGTTGCCAGCGCTGGACTCCCACGGTGCGGGACCGGCGGCCTCCGCCTCGGCGCGACCGCCCTCGGTGAGCGCGTACGTCTTGCGGCCGTTCGACTCCTCGGCGGTGAGCAGCCCCTCGTCGGCGAGCAGCTGCAGCGTGGGATAGACGGAGCCGGCGCTCGGCTTCCAGCTGCAGCCGCTGCGCTCCTCGATCTCGCGGATGATCTGATATCCGTGCATGGGCTTCTCGGCGAGCAGCACGAGGACGGCGGCGCGGACATCGCCGCGGCCCATGCGCGGCGTGACGCGCTTTTCGAAGGTGGAGCGCAGCTGCTCGAACGCCTGCCACATGGTGTCGGCGTTGAGTCCGGGGCCGGTGGCGCCGGCAGGGAAGGACGTGTTCATGGTGTACCTCCGGATCGAGTCGGTAACGATAGTCAACGATATATCGTTACGGGCGGGGATGCGAGGGGTTCATCGACGAATCTGCCTCTCGACGGGGAGCGATCGCTGCCGCTAGGGTGTGCTCGTCTGACAGCACAGGAGCTGCAGCGAACAGGGAGACGAACGATGGCCGGGAAGTTCGAGATCTACCAGTCCAGCAACGGCGAGTACCGCTTCCGGTTGAAGGCGGGGAACGGCGAGATCATCGCCGTGTCCGAGGGGTATAAGTCGAAGGCGTCGGCGAAGAACGGGATCGAGTCGGTGAAGACGAACGCGGGAAGCGCGAGCGTCGAGGATCTGACCGAGTAGGCGGCCGCGTGCCGCTCCCCTACCGCAGGTATACGTAGAGGGCGGCGATCCGGCCGTCGCGGATGAGCGCCACGTCGGTGCCGCGCACGACCGGGTCCGCGCCGGCCGGCCCGTATGACCACTCGACCGTGGCGAGATCCTGGACCTCGTGGAACGCCCCGGGGACGAACACGAAGCCGGGAGTGCGGTCGTGCAGTTCGCGGATCTTCTCGTTGATCGCCGCGGGACCGACCGCGACGCCGTCGTGGTCGGAGAACCGCGCATCCGGTGCGTAGAGTTCGGCGAGCACCGGGAGACGCCTGGCCTCGTCGCGTTCGTTGAAGACGCCGAGCAGGTTGCGGTGGAGGAGCTCCTCGAAGGTGGTCACGGTTTCTGTATACACGAAAGCCGCGGCGGGCCGACAGGGGGCTGCGTCAGTGGCGCGCGGTGGCCGACGGGGACGGTGTGCTGGCGAGGCCGTTCAGGATGGCGTCGATGGCGAAGTCGCGGCGGGCGCGCGCATCCGGGCCCGTGAGCGCTTCGGCGAGCTTCGCGACGTGGGGGTACAGGGCGGGGTCGGCGTCGCCGTAGACGACTTTGACCCGTTCGCGGGCTCCGTCGCCTCGCCCGCGGTCGGGGTGCGACGTGCGCTCGATGGCCGTCGCGGCGGCGAACTGGGCGATGAGATCGACTCCGAGCGCTGCCGCATCCTGGTCGATGCCGCCGAGTTCCATCAGGGTGAGCTCGTGCTCCGCCAGGCGGAGGGCTCCCGGACGGGTCGGGATGGCGCCCAGCGCGACCGCGCCGAGGCCCGGGTATGACTCGAGGGTCTCGATGGTGTTGACGATGGTCGCCGCCAGCGCCGGCCGCCACGCGCCGTCGCGGGCATCGACCAGTTGCACCTCGGCGTACGCGGAATCGAGGACGTGCTCGAGGAGCACGTCGCGGTTGCCGAAGTAGGCGTACAGCGACGCCGGCCCCGTCTGGACCGCGGCAGCGACGTGCCGGAGCGCGACCGCCTCCACTCCCCGTTCGCGGATCAGCTGCCGAGCCGCATCGAGGATCAGCTGCCGGGAGAGTGGGACCTTCGCTGGTCGGTCCCGGCGCGAGACGGGCTCGGTGGATGCGGTCATGGGTCGATCGTAGCAATTGACACGATCAATGTTCTATACGAACATTGTTCGCGAACATTGTTCGTGATTGTGATTCGTGATTGTCGTTCACGTTCCGTTGTTCGTGTCTGTCGTTCGTGAGTGGAGGAAGAGGATGTCGGTTGTGGTGGTGGGCGCCAGCGGTGCCGTTGGAAGCCTGGTGGTCTCTGGACTGGTGGAGCGCGGTATGGCGGTGCGGGCGACGAGCCGCACCCCGCAGAGGCTGAACCTGCCGCCGCAGGTGGAGGTGTTCGCCGCGGACCTGAACGAGCCCTCGTCGTTCGAGCCGGCGCTGGCAGGAGCGGATCGGGTGTTCCTGTACGCCGACCTCGAGGATCCGGAGGCGCTGGTCGCGCAGTTAGTGCGATCGAGCATCCGGGACGTGGTGCTGCTGTCGTCGTCGGCGGTGACTCTCCCCGGGGCGTCGGACGACTTCAACGGTTCCCGATTCCTGCGCGTCGAACGAGCGATCGAGGCGTCGGGTCTGGGGCACACGTTCCTTCGCCCGGGCGGCTTCGCCAGCAACGCGGCGCGGTGGAGCTGGAGCGTGAAGGGCGAGAGCGCGGTCCCGCTGCCGTATCCGGAGGCTGTGCAGGTGCCGATCCACGAAGCGGACATCGCCGATGTTGCGCTGGTCGCGCTGACGGGCGACACGCTTCGCGGCGCGAGGCCCGTCCTCACCGGGCCTGAACGCCTCACGTTGCGCGAGCAGGTCGCCACGATCGGAGAGGTGATCGGCCGCACGGTGTCGGTGATCGAGCAGACCGAAACGGAATCGGTCGCGATGCTCTCGCGGTACGTGCCGGAGGTGTGGGTGAGGCAGATCGTGAGGGACTGGCGGGAAGCGGTGGGTGCGGAGCCGGCGGTGTCCGGGGAGTATGCGCGCATTATGGGGAGGGTGGGGAGGACGTTTCGCGAGTGGGTGGGGGATCATGCGGAGATGTTTCGGTGAGCCGTGCGGCCGTCTCGGCCAGCGGTATCCGCTCCAGATCGACGAAGTCGTGACG
>NZ_NCSR01000043.1:0-16775 GCF_002105485.1 Leifsonia sp. NCR5 | reverse complement strand
GGGGCGGGAGGCGGCCCGGGCGCGGACCGTGGCCGCGATGCGGCGGACCGCCTCGGAGATGGTGGCCGGGTCGCAGGCGATGTTCATCCGGGCGAAGCCGTGGCCGCCCGTGCCGAAGGTCGGGCCCGAGTTGACGGCGACGCGGGCGTCGGCGAGGAGGGTGGCGGCGGGGTCGTCGCCGAGGCCGAGGGCGCGGAGGTCGAGCCAGACCAGATAGCCGGCGTCCGGTTCGACCACCCGGACCTCCGGCAGGTGGATGCTCAGCTCGCCGACCAGCAGCCGGTAGTTGTCCGTGATCCGGTCGACGGTCTGGTGTAGCCAGGTCTGCGCCTCGTATGCGGCGATGTTGGCGTGGAGGCCGATGATGCTGGTGCGGGCGGCGAGCTCTTCGGGGAACCGGGTGAGCATCGCGGCGGAGTCTGCGTCGTTCGCGACGGCGACGGCGCACTTGAGGGCTGCGAGGTTCCAGCCTTTGCTGGCGGAGGTCACCGTGACGGAGCGGACCCCCGCCCCGGTACACGCGACGGCGAACGGCGTGAACGGGGATCCGGGATGCGCGAGCGGAGCGTGCACCTCGTCGCTCACCACGAGCACGTCGTACTCGGCGGCGAGGCGCGCGAGCTCGCGCAGGCTCTCCCTGCTGTGCGAACGGCCGGTGGGGTTGTGCGGGTTGCAGAGGAGGAACGCATCCACCCCGGCGGCGAACGCGCGCTCGATGGCCGGAAGGTCGAGCGACCATCCCGCGTCTTCGCGCAGCGGGACGTCGACGGCCTCCGCGCGGGCCTCTCCGACCATCTCGGAGAACGGCGCGTAGACGGGAGGGGTGAGCACGACGCGGCCGCCGACGCTCGGCACCGCCAGGCGGAGCGTCTCGAGCACCCCGACGGTCACATCCGTGGCCAGGTGCACGCGGGACTCGTCGACCTGCCAGCCCCACGCGGCGGAGGCGAACCCGGCGAAGGCCGCGGCCAGCGGACCGGGGGAGTCGAGGTAGCCGGTGTCGGAGCGCAGCAGGTGGTCGATCGCGGTCTGAGCGACGGAGGGCGCGATCTCGAAATCCATCTCGGCCACCGACATCGGAAGCACGTCGGCGGGGAACCGGTGCCACTTGATGCTGGTCCTGCGTTCGCGCAGGTCGGCGAGGGGTCGCGCGTGAATGCCACTCATGAGACAACTGTCCTCGGCTGCGGCTCCGAGCGCCAACGGGCTGTCGAAAACTGAAACAATCCGGGCGAGTGCCGCCCGGATTCCGCGTCAGACGGCGGCGTCCCCCGACGTGTCGCGGCGCGCCCTGACCTCCTGCTCCAGCTGCCGGATGCGCTCCTGCCGCTGGTGGTACGCGATCTCCTCCTCGACGGCGGCGAGCTGCTCCTCCGTGCTGAGCGGGCGCGTGCGGTGGCTGCTCTGCTGCTGCGGCGCCTGCTGCTCCTCGCGTACGATGACCGTGCGCCGCGGACGGGGCGCACTCTGCGCGTACTCGCGTCCCAGCGCGAACCACAGGATGCTGCCGATCAGCGGAAGCAGGATCACGATGAACACCCAGGCCAGCTTCGGCAGGTGCCGCACCTGGTCGGACGGACGCAGGATGATGTCCACCAGGGCGAAGACGAACAGCGTGAGCGCGAGCAGCGGAACGAGCAGCATGGCCCCGATCCTATGGGAACGCTGTGTCCCCTGGCCATGCTGCCCGCGCTCGCCGCCCGCGCTCGCCGCGTCCGGTCAGCCGAATGGGATGGCGCCGAGCACGACGCCGACCGTGAGCATCACCAGCGACACCACGAGTGCACGCCAGAGGACCTTCTTGTGGTGGTCGCCGAGGTTGACGTTCGCCAGGGACACCAGCAGCAGGATGGCGGGCACCAGCGGGCTCTGCAGGTGGACAGGCTGGCCGATGATCGACGCCCTGGCCATCTCCACCGGGCTGATTCCGTATGTCGCCGCCGTCTCGGACAGGATCGGCAGGATGCCGAAGTAGAACGCGTCGTTCGACATGAAGAACGTCATCGGGATCGAGAGCAGGCCGGTGATCACGGCGAGGAACGGCCCCATCGACGCGGGAACCACATCCACCACCCAGTTGGCCATCGCGGTCACCATGCCCGTGCCGTTCAGCACTCCGACGAGCACCCCGGCGGCGAGGACCATCGACACGACGCCGACGATGCTCGGTGCGTGCGCGACGATCTCGTCCGCCTGGCTGCGCAGCTTCGGGAAGTTGATCACCAGGGCGAGCGCGGTGCCGACCATGAAGATGTACGCCAGCGGCAGCACGTCGAGCACGAGCAGCACCATCACGACGAGCGTGAGGGCGAGGTTCACCCAGATGAGGCGTGGACGGAGGGTGGCGCGGTTCGGGTCGAGCATGGTGTCGGCCATCGCGGTGTCCCCGCGGTCGGGCTTCGCGCCGGACACCGTGACGATGCCGGTGGTGTCGACCGAGCCGCGCGCGCCGGGAGCAGCCTGCGTTCCACGGACCAGCCGCCCGCCCTGGAACAGCGAGAACCGGCCGGTGGATGCGCTGCCCGCGCCGACCGTCTCTGTCTCCTGCAGCATCGGGGTCGCGAGGGCCAGCGTGCCGAGCCGGCGGCGCTCGCCGAGGCCGAGCATCCAGACCAGCGCGAACGCCACGACCAGGCCGACGCCGAGCGAGGGGAGCATGGGCACGAAGATGTCCGTCGGGGAGACGCCCAGCGCCGACGCCGCCCGGGCGGTCGGGCCGCCCCACGGGACGATGTTCAGGGTGCCGTTGACCAGGCCGGCGACACAGGTGAGCACGACAGGGCTCATCCCGAGCCTCAGGTAGATCGGCAGCATCGCCGAGGTGGTGATGATGAACGTGGTCGACCCGTCGCCGTCGAGGGACACGGCTCCGGCGAGGACGGCCGTGCCGATGACCACCTTGGCCGGGTCGTTTCCGAGGAACCGGACGATGAACCGGATGAGCGGATCGAACAGCCCGACGTCGATCATGATGCCGAAGAACATGATCGCGAACATCAGCAGCGCGGCGGTCGGCGCGAGGTCGCCGATGGCCTTGAGGATCATGTCGCCGAGCCCGAGGCCCGCCCCGGCGAACAGCCCGAAGATGGTCGGAACGAGGATGAGGGCGACCATCGGCGTCAGCCGTTTGGTCATGATGAGCGCCATAAAGGTGAGGATCATGGCGAATCCGAGGATGACGAGCACGCCGACTCCTTTGTCGTAGCGGATGGGACGGTGACACGCTACGAGGGGATACGGCGCCCGGCCGGGTATCGCGCGTTCCGGAACGATCTGCGCATTCTCCGGGTTCTGCGCATTCTGCTCATTCGGCGGCGGGCGGTACCGACGCCTACCCTGGGTGGGACACGAAGGAGTCTCGGGATGCGGTTCGCCAGCCATGTGCTGCTCCTCCAGCTGGCCACGGTGTCCGCCGTCGTCGCGGTGAGCGCCGGGGTGTTCACCGTGCTCGGCGTGCAGCAGCTGCAGCGGGAGGCCGAGTCGTCGGCGCTCGCCATCGCGCGGACCGTCGCGGAAGACGTGGAGGTGCGCGCGTCGGTGGCCGAGTTCAGCGAGGACCCGGGAACGCCGACGCACGCTGCGGTGGCGGCCGGTCCGTTGCAGCCGCTCGCCGAGGCTGTGCGGACGCGCACCGGAGCGCTGTTCGTCGTGATCACCGACGACCACGGCATCCGGCTCGCGCATCCGGATGAGAGCAGGCTGGGCGAGCGGGTGAGCACGAGCTTCGAGGACGCGGTCGCCGGGCGGGAGACGGTCTCCTGGGAGACCGGGACGCTGGGCGAGTCGGCGCGGGCGAAGGTGCCGGTGTACGCGCCGGGCGGCGGCGGCAGCGGTGCCCCGGTGGGCGAGGTCAGTGTCGGGTTCGCGCGGGCGAGCGTGTTCACCGAGCTGCCTGGGCTGCTCGGCGGGATCGCGGTGACGGCGGTGGTCGCGCTTGCGATCGGCGTCGTCGCGTCCGTGCTGATCCGCAGGAGGCTGACCAGGCTGACCATCGGATTGCAGCCGGAGGAGCTGGCCGTCCTCGTGCAGGACCAGGCCGCCGTGCTCGACGGCGTCGGTGAGGGCGTGCTCGCGCTGACGCCCGGCGGCGAGGTGAGCGTCTGCAACGAGCGCGCCGCCCGGATGCTCGGGCTGACGCATCCCGTCGGGTCGCCCGCGCGGGAGCTCGGTCTGCCCGCCCCGCTCGCGCGGCTGCTCGCGGACGCGGGAGGAGCGACGGGGGAGGCCGCGCAGGACGTCTTCGTGGCGGACGGACGCGTCGTCTACGTGGATGTGCGCCGCGTCGAGCGTGACCGCCACGACCTCGGAACCGTGGCCGTGCTGCGCGACCGCACCGACCTCGACGCGCTCGCCAGGCGGCTCGACGCCGTCGCGACGATGACCAACGCGCTACGCGCGCAGCGGCACGAGTTCGCGAACCGGCTGCACGTGGTCGCCGGGCTGATCGACGCCGACCGGGTGCCGGATGCGCGCAGCTACCTCGCCGACGTGGTGGCCAGGGGTCCGCTGAAGTTCCCTGTCGAGCACGCCGACCGCATCCAGGAGCCGTACCTGCAGGCGCTACTCGGGGCGAAGGGCATCGAGGCGGCGGAGCGCGGCGTGCTGCTGACGCTGGGCGCGGAGACTCTCGTGACCGGCGCCGTCGCGGAGCCGGAGGACGTGGCGACCGTGCTCGGCAACCTGATCGACAACGCCATCAGCGCCGCCGTCGACGGCGAGGAGCCGCGCTGGGTGGAGGTGGAGCTGCTCGATGACGGGGCCGACCTGTTCCTGACGGTCGCGGACTCCGGTGCGGGGGTTGCCGACCCGTCCGCCCTGTTCGAGCGCGGGGACGACCGGGAGCGCGCGGGAGCGGACGCGGTGCACGGCCACGGGTTCGGTCTGCCGCTCTGCCGCGACATCGCGCGGCGCCGCGGAGGCGAGGTGTGGCTGGTCGAGGCGGGAGGCGATGCCGGCGGCGCCGTGCTCTGCGCGCGGCTGCCGGGCACGATGCATCCGGAGCCGGTCGGCACCGCAACGGAAGGGGGTCGCCCGTGAGCGACGACATCCGGGTCCTCGTCGTCGACGACGACTTCCACGTGGCGGGGTTGCACAGCGACGTCGTCGCCTCTCGCCCCGGTTTCGCAGCCCTGGATCCCGTCCACACCGCCAGGGAGGCCCGCGCCGTCGTGCGTGACAATGCGCCGGACCTCGTGCTGCTCGACGTCTACCTGCCGGACGGCGACGGCCTGGCGCTCCTCGCCGAACTCGACGTGGATGCGTTCGTCATCAGCGCGGCGACGGACGGCGCGACCATCCGGCGTGCCCTGCGCTCCGGCGCGCTGACCTACCTGATCAAGCCGTTCGACGCCCGCCTGCTCTCCGACCGGCTGGATGCGTACCTGCGCTACCGCAACGTGCTGCGCGACGACAGGGGAGCAGACCAGGAGGCGGTCGAACGGGCGCTGCGCATCCTGCACTCCGGCGACACCGGAGCGGCGTCGTCGTCGCGGTCGGCCACGGAGCAGCTGGTGCTCGCGCAGCTCGACGGCGGAGAGGTGACGGCCGCGGACGTCGCGGCGGCGACCGGGGTGTCGCGGGCGACGGCGCAGCGCTATCTCGCCGCGCTCGCCGCCCGCGGACTGGTCGAGGTCGCGCTGCGCTACGGCACCACCGGTCGTCCGGAGCACCGCTACCGCCGCGCGTGACCCCCTGCGGCTACCTCCTGCCCGCTACTCCCAGGTCATGAACGGCCGGATCTCCAGCTGGCCGTTGCGCGCCATCGGGTGCTTGGCGGCGATCTCGATGGCCTCGTCGAGGCTCTCGCACTCGAGGATGTCGAAACCGCAGATCCACTCCTTGGTCTCCGCGAACGGCCCGTCTGTGACGTGACGCTTCCCGTCGCGCACGCGCACGACCGTTGACTTCGCCGGAGGCTCGAGCACCTCGCCGATCACGCGCTTCCCGCTGGCGTCGAGCTCGTCGACCCAGAGGTTCACATCCGATTCGTCCGACTCGGTGTCTGGGCTGGAGTCGGTGACCACGAACATCATGTACTTCATCGTTCATCCTTTCGCTTCGCGAACGCTTCACCCCCACGTCGAACAGGACACCCGCTGATCGACATTCTGCAGCGAAAAAAGTTCGCGGGCCGGATTCGACTCAGCGCTGCGGTGCCGGACCGGTGGATGCGCGCACCACGAGGCGCGTCGGAAGGACGGTGGCCGCCGCGGGCTCCGGGCGGGATTCGATCTCGGCGATGAGTAGCTCCACGGCACGGTGGCCCGTCGCCTCGAACTCCTGGTGCACCGTGGTCAGCGGCGGCCAGAACGAGTCGGACTCCGCCATGTCGTCGAAGCCGACGACGCTCACGTCCTCCGGAACGCGGCGGCCGTTCTCGTGCAGGGCGCGCAGCACGCCGAGCGCCATCTGGTCGTTGGCCGCGAAGACGGCCGTGATCTCCGGATGTGCGGCGATGGTCTTGCCGTGCTCGTATCCGGATGTGGTCGACCAGTCTCCCGGCATCACGGCAGGCACCGGACGACCGGCGGCCTCGAGCACGGAGCGCCAGGACTGCTCACGGCGGGTGGCGGAGTACGAATCGGCAGGGCCGGAGACGTGCCAGACCGTCTCGTGGCCGAGCGAGAGCAGGTGTTCGGTGGCGAGCCTGGCGCCCTGCGCCTGGTCGGTGTCGACCTGCGGGTAGTCGGCGCGGGCCGTCGAGTCGATGACCACCACGGAGAGGCCGGGTGGCAGTTCCACGTCCGCGCGGTCGACGATGTGCGCCTCGATGACGATGATGATGCCGTCGACCGCCTGTTCGAGCAGCCGGGAGAAGGCGACGGACACATCCTGCTGGGTGGGGTGCTCGACCGGCACGAGGTTGATCGAGTATCCGGCGCGGGCGGCCGAGACGGCGATGGCGTCGAGAGTGCGCATGTTGCCGTACGACGACAGCGTGAACATCACAACGCCGATGCTGCGGAAGTGACCGGAGCGCAGCGCCCTGGCCGCGCGGTTCGGGCGGTAGCCGAGCGCCTGCATCGAGGTGAGGACGCGGTCGCGGGTGGCTGGCTCGACGTTCGTGAGCCCGTTGGCGACGCGGGAGACGGTCTGCGTGGACACTCCGGCGTGACCGGCGACGTCGGCGAGCGATGGCCCCCGTCTGGCGCGGGTGCGTGCGCTGTTCGGCTCGGTCATCGCGCCGCCCTTTCCGTGAAGGTGTGTGTCGTCTGTTGAGCCAACTCTTGCAGATCCGGAACTCGGACTTGCGCCATGTTGACGTCAACATGCTAGTGTAGCCCCGCTGATGTTGACGTAAACATCGGCGTGACGACAAGGAAGACCACATTGACAACGACGTCCGCACCCCGTAGCGCAGCCCTCAGCGCGCCGCGCCGACGCCACCGTCGCGATTGGCGCGGCTGGGCGTTCGTAGCCCCGTTCCTGATCGTGTTCGCGGCCATGATCGTCGCGCCCGTGATCTACGCGATCTACCTCAGCCTGTTCCGGCAGCAGCTCATCGGAGGCAACGCCTTCGTCGGCCTGGAGAACTACATCGCCGTCTTCACCGACGCGAAGTTCTGGGAGTCGCTCGGCCGCGTCACCGTGTTCCTGGTGGTGCAGGTGCCGATCATGCTGGTGCTCTCTCTCACGGCGGCACTCGCCCTGGACAGCGCCCGCCTCCACGGCGCTGGCTTCTTCCGGATCGCGATCTTCCTGCCGTACGCGGTGCCCGGTGTCGTCGCCGCCCTCATCTGGGGCTTCATCTACGGCGACCAGTTCGGCCTCACCGCAAGCCTCAACGACCTGCTCGGCACCAGCTTCGCCCCGCTGAGCGGCTCGTGGATCCTCGGCTCCATCGGCAACATCGTCACCTGGGAGTTCATGGGCTACAACATGCTCATCTTCTACGCGGCGCTCAAGGTCATCCCGGGCGAGCTGTACGAGGCGGCCGAGATCGACGGCGCCGGAGCGTTCCGCACGGTGTTCAGCATCAAGATCCCGGCCGTGCGCGGCGCCATCGTGATCGCCACGATCTTCTCGATCATCGGCAGCTTCCAGCTCTTCAACGAGCCGAACCTGCTGAAGCCGCTGGCGCCGAACGCCATCTCCAGCTACTTCACCCCGAACATGTACGCATACAACCTCTCGTTCGCCGGTCAGCAATTCAACTACGCGGCCA
This sequence comes from Leifsonia sp. NCR5, assembly GCF_002105485.1. NCBI lineage: Bacteria > Bacillati > Actinomycetota > Actinomycetes > Micrococcales > Microbacteriaceae > Leifsonia > Leifsonia sp. NCR5. Next base: position 8,611 of record NZ_NCSR01000043.1, on the reverse strand, counting down.
CCGTCGCGATCGTCATGGGCGTGCTCACCGCAGTCATCGCCTACGTCGTGCAGTTGCGCGGCTCGAGGAAGGAGAACGCCTGATGGTCGCCATCGCCCCCGAGCGCGAGGGCCGCACCCCGGCGCGGCGCGCATCCCGTGCATCCGGATCGTCGGGCGCCGCCCGCCGCAACCCGCGGCAGCGCCGGTCGATCGTGCTCACCATCGTCATGGTGATCTTCACGATCTACTCGATCGTCCCGCTGGTCTGGCTGATCGTGAACGCCACCAAGACCCAGCCGGAGCTGTTCTCCTCGTTCGGCCTCTGGTTCGGCAACGGGTTCTCGCTGTTCCAGAACATCGCGGACACCCTCACCTACCGCAACGGGATCTTCCTGCAGTGGTTCGGCAACACCCTGCTCTACGTGGTGGTGGGCGCCGGCGGCGCGACCCTGCTGGCGACCGTCGCGGGATACGGGCTCGCGAAGTACAACTTCCCCGGCAAGCGCGCGGTGTTCGCCATCGTCCTCGGTGCCATCGCGGTGCCGGGAACGGCCCTCGCCGTCCCGACCTTCCTCATGTTCAGCCAGGTGGGCCTGACGAACACGCCGTGGGCGGTCATCCTGCCGTCGCTGGTCAGCCCGTTCGGCCTCTACCTGGTCTGGACGTACGCGTCGGAGGCCATCCCGACCGAGCTGCTCGAAGCGGCCAGGATGGACGGCGCGGGCGAGTTCCGCACCTTCTTCACCATCTCGCTGCGGCTGCTCGCCCCCGGCATCGTCACGGTGTTGCTGTTCGCGATCGTCGCCACCTGGAACAACTACTTCCTGCCGTTGATCATGCTGAGCGACCCGCAGTGGTACCCGCTCACCGTCGGCCTCGGCCAGTGGAGCGCGCAGGCCATCGGCGTCGGCGCGCAGCCGATCTACAACCTCGTCATCACGGGTTCGCTGCTCACCATCGTGCCCATCGTCATCGCCTTCCTCTTCCTGCAGCGGTTCTGGCAGTCGGGGTTGAGCGCCGGAAGCGTCAAGCAGTGACGGGAGACCGCTGCTTGCACCCGCACCACCCCTCCCACGGGCGTCCTGCCCAGCACACACCCTCATCCCGATGAAGTGAATGAAGTGAAAGGAACACCATGAAGCGCATCTCGCGTTCGTCGGTGCTTCGACGCGTCGCGACGGCCATCGCCGTCAGCGCCGTGATCGGCGCGTCGCTCGCCGCCTGCTCCGGCGGCACCGCAGCATCCGGAGGCAGCTCCTCTGACATCGAGGCGGCACTGAAGGAGGGCGGCACGATCACGTACTGGTCGTGGACCCCGTCGGCAGAGGCCCAGGTCGCCGCGTTCGAGAAGCAGTACCCGAAGGTGAAGGTCAAGCTGGTCAACGCCGGCACGAACACCACCGAGTACACCAAGCTGCAGAACGCCATCAAGGCGGGCTCCGGCGCCCCGGATGTCGCCCAGGTCGAGTACTACGCCATCCCGCAGTTCGCGCTCGGCAAGGCCCTCGTCGACCTCAAGCAGTACGGCTTCGACAAGCTCAAAAGCGACTACACGCCCGGCCCGTGGGGCTCCGTGAACGTCGGCGGCGAGCTCGTCGGTCTGCCGCAGGACTCCGGGCCCATGGCCATGTTCTACAACAAGACGGTCTTCGACAAGTACGGCATCGCCGTCCCGAAGACCTGGGACGAGTACGTGGATGCCGCCACCAAGCTGCACGCGGCAGACCCGACCAAGTACATCACCAGTGATTCGGGTGACTCCGGCTTCACCACCAGCATGATCTGGCAGGCCGGCGGCCGTCCATTCCAGGTCGACGGCACCAAGGTGTCGATCAACCTCCAGGACGACGGCACCAAGAAGTGGACGGGCACCTGGAACAAGCTCGTCGAGAAAAAGCTGCTCTCCTCCGTCCCCGGCTGGAGCGACGACTGGTTCAAGGCCCTCGGCAACGGCTCCATCGCCACCCTCGTCACCGGCGCCTGGATGCCCGGTGTGCTCGAGTCGTCGGTGAAGGACGGCTCCGGCCAGTGGCGCGTGGCTCCGGTCCCGACCTACGACGGCACCCCGGCCAACGCCGAGAACGGCGGAGGCGGCCAGGTCGTGCTCAAGCAGAGCAAGAACCCGGCGCTCGCCGCCGGCTTCCTCAAGTGGCTGAACAACAGCCCGGAGTCGATCAAGGTCTTCCTGCAGTCCGGCGGTTTCCCGTCGACCACGAAGGACCTCGAAGCGAGCGACTTCCTCGCCTCTGCGCCCGACTACTTCGGCGGCCAGAAGATCAACGAGGTGCTCGTCGACGGTGCGAAGAACGTCTCGACCGGCTGGCAGTACCTGCCGTTCCAGGTCTACGCGAACAGCATCTACGGCGACACGGTCGGCCAGGCGTACTCGAACAACAGCGACCTGAACACCGGCCTGCAGGCCTGGCAGAAGTCGCTGGTCGACTACGGCAACCAGCAGGGCTTCACCGTCACCGGCAAGTAAGCCACAGCACGACAGTGGCTGCGGCCGGTCGCCCAGCGCGGCCGGCCGCAGCCACGGAACAGCACGAACACCGGCGCCCCGGCGGGCGCGGACGACACGATGGAGACGACGGCACCGATGGCTACGGGCACAGCAGACACCGACACCCGGGACACGGGCACCCGGGAGACCGGGACCGCCACGGCGGAGCGGCCTGCCCGGTTCGAGATCGGCGAGCGCGACTTCCTGCTCGACGGCGAACCGTTCCAGGTGATCTCCGGCGCGCTGCACTACTTCCGCGTGCACCCCGGGCTGTGGGCCGACCGCATCCACAAGGCCAGGCTGATGGGGCTGAACACCATCGAGACCTACGTGCCGTGGAACCTGCACGAGCCCGTCGAGGGCACCTGGACGGCCGAGGACGGCCTCGACCTCGGCGCGTTCCTCGACGCCGTCGCCGCGGAGGGGATGCGGGCCATCGTGCGGCCGGGCCCGTACATCTGCGCCGAGTGGGTCAACGGCGGCCTGCCGGCCTGGCTGACCGCGGAGCCCGGCGTCGGCATCCGCCGCAGCGAGCCGCGCTACCTCGCGGCCGTCACCCGCTACCTGCGCGAGGTCTACGCGATCGTCGCCCCTCGGCAGATCGACGAGGGCGGCCCCGTCGTGCTCGTGCAGATCGAGAACGAGTACGGCGCGTACGGCGACGACAAGGACTACCTGCGGGCGCTCGTCGACGTGACCCGCGCATCCGGGATCGTCGTGCCGCTGACCACGGTCGACCAGCCGCAGCCCGCGATGCTCGAGAACGGCTCCCTGCCGGAGCTGCACCGCACGGCGTCGTTCGGCTCGCGTGCCGTCGAGCGCCTCGCCACCCTGCGCGAGCACCAGCCGACCGGACCGCTGATGTGCTCCGAGTTCTGGAACGGCTGGTTCGACCAGTGGGGCGAATACCACCACATCACCGCGCCGGATGACTCGGCGGCCGAACTGGATGCGCTGCTCGCGGCCGGCGCGTCGGTGAACCTCTACGTCGTGCACGGCGGAACGAACTTCGGCTTCACCAACGGAGCCAACCACAAGGGCCACTACACGCCGATCGTCACGAGCTACGACTACGACGCCCCGCTCGACGAGGCGGGCAACCCCACGGCGAAGTACTGGGCGTTCCGGGAGACGATCGCCCGGCACGCGCCCGTTCCGGACGAGGTGCCCGTCGCCTCCGGTGCTGCGCCCGTCGTGACGAGCGCGTTCGACGCGGCGCTGCCGCTCGACGCGATCCGCGCCGTCTTCTCCGGCTCCGTGGACGCCGAGCAGCCTCCGACGATGGATGCGCTCTGCCACTACGGCCCGTTCGCGTCCTACCGCGCATCCATCGACGCGGACGCCGGCTCGGTGCTCACGGTCGGCGAGGTGCGCGACCGCGCCTGGCTGACGCTCGACGGCGTCCCCGTCGGACGACTCGCGCGGGAGAATAAGGAGCGCGCGCTGGTGCTCCCGGGCGGGGGCGAGCTGCGCATCCTGATCGAGAATCAGGGGCGCGTCGACTACGGCACGCGCATCGGCGAGGCGAAGGGGCTGATCGGTCCGGTCGCCGTCGACGGGCGCGAGGTGACGGGATGGACGGTCGACCCGATCGACGTCTCCTCCTCCGCGGCGGTCGCCGGCATCGAGAGCGACCTCGCCGCGGTGCGCGGCGGGGTCGTCGACGTGCTGTCCGGGCCGGTGTTCGCGTCGGGGACGTTCGAGCTGGACGAGCCCGCCGACCTGTACCTCGACACGAGCGGCTGGGGGAAGGGCGCCGTGTGGATCAACGGGTTCTGCCTCGGCCGGTACTGGTCGCGCGGCCCGCAGTACACGCTCTACGTCCCGGCGCCGATCCTCCGCGCAGGCACGAACAGCATCGTCGCGCTCGAACTCGAGATCGCCACGGACCCCGCGGTCCGTTTCGTCGCGCACCCGTCGCTCGGCCCGCTCGACCTCTAGCCGACGGCCCGCCGGGCCCGATGGCCCCGTGCAGAGGTGGACCTGGCCGCCGTCGCCGATGACAGGCCGGCGGCCAGGGGTCGGTGGGCGGCTAGATGCCGCGAGCGAGGCGGTAGTACGCCGCGTTCCAGCGCAGCGACTCTGTGAAGCCGCGGAGCGTGGTCTGCTCGTCGATGATCAGCAGCTCGGTCTCCGCCATCTTGGCGAAGTCCTCGAACGCCTGCAGGCCGACGGCGGTCGACATCACCGTGTGGTGCGCGGCGCCCGCCTCCAGCCAGGCCGTGGCGGAGGTCGTGAAGTCGGGGGCAGGCTTCCAGACCGCCCTGCCCACCGGCAGGTGGGGGAGAGGAGCTGTCGGTTCGACCACCTCGACCACGTTCGCCACCAGGCGGAACCGGTCGCGCATGTCCGAGAGCGCCACGACGACGGCGGGGCCGGGGTCGGCGGTGAACACGAGGCGCACGGGGTCGTCCTTGCCGCCGATGCCGAGGGGATGCACCTCGAGCGTCGCCTTCGTCGAGCTGAGCGCCGGGCTCACCTCGAGCATGTGCGCTCCGAGGATGCGCTCGTCGCCGGGGGTGAGGTCGTAGGTGTAGTCCTCCATCAGGGAGGCGCCGCCGGGGAGGCCGGCTCCCATCACGTTCGCCGCGCGCACGAGGATCGCGGTCTTCCAGTCACCCTCCGCGCCGAAACCGTATCCCTCGGCCATCAGGCGCTGCACGGCGAGACCGGGCAGCTGCTTCAGCGCGCCGAGGTCTTCGAAACTCGTGGTGAACGCGCCGAAGCCGCCCTCTTCGAGGAACGACCGCAGGCCGATCTCGATCGCGGCGCCGTCCCGGAGCGAGGAGTGGCGCTCTCCGCCGCGGCGCAGCTCGGGCGCGACGTCGTAGAGGTCCTCGTACTCGGCGACCAGCGCGTCGATGTCCGACTCGGCGGCCGCCGCGACGGCGTCGGCCAGCTCGTTGACGCCCCAGGTGTTCACCTGCACGCCGAACCGCAGCTCCGCCTCCGTCTTGTCGCCCTCGGTGACGGCGACGAATCGCATGTTGTCGCCGAAGCGCGCCAGCTTGAGCGAGCGGGTGGCCGCCCAGCCTGCCGCGGCGCGCATCCACGTGCCGATCCGGGATGCGACGTCCGGGTTCGAGACGTGGCCGACGACCGTGGTGCGCGGAACGCCGAGCCGCGACTGGATGTAGCCGAACTCGCGGTCGCCGTGCGCCGCCTGGTTGAGGTTCATGAAGTCGAAGTCGATCTCGCCCCACGGAAGCTCGACGTTCGCCTGCGTGTGGAAGTGCAGCAGCGGCTTGCGGAGCGCGTCGAGACCGGCGATCCACATCTTCGCGGGGCTGAACGTGTGCATCCACGCGATGAGGCCGATGACGGCGTCGTCGGCGTTGGCCTCCAGGGCGATGCGGCGGATGGCGTCCGCGTCGGTGAGCACCGGCTTCCAGACGATGCGCACGGGGACGTCGCTGGAGGCGGCGAGCTGGTCGGCGATCGCGCGGGACTGCTCGGCGACCTGCGCGAGCGTCTCCGGGCCGTAGAGGTGCTGGCTTCCGGTGAGGAACCAGACCTCGTAGTGGTCGAGCGTGGTGGAGAGCTTCGGCATCAGCTGAGGGATCCTTCCGGGTTCTGTCCGTAGACGTTCTGGTAGCGGTGGTACAGGGCGTCGATGGCGTCCTGGGCGATGGGCACGAGCTCTCCGCCCTGCTTGGCGATGTGCACAGTGCGGGCCACGTCCTCCGTCATGACGGCGGCCTTGACCGCATCCCGGGCATCCCTGCCGATGGTGAAGACGCCGTGGTTCTGCATGAGCACGGCGCGCGAGCGGTGCCCGGTGAGCGTCGCGACGATGCCGCGGCCGATCGAGTCGTCGCCGATGATCGCGAACGGGCCGACGGGGATGTCGCCGCCGAACTCATCCGCCATCGCGGTGATGACGCACGGGATGGGCTCGGCGCGCGCCGCCCACGCCGTCGCGTACGTGGAGTGGGTGTGGACGACGCCGCCCACCTCGGGCATGTTGCGGTAGACGTACGCGTGCGCTGCGGTGTCGCTGGAGGGGGAGCGGTCGGATCCTGCTGAGCCGGGGACGACGTCGCCGTCGAGCGTGCAGAGGATCATGTTCTCCGGCGCCAGGTCGTCGTAGTCGACGCCGCTCGGCTTGATGACGAACAGATCGGTGCCGGGGACGCGGCCCGAGATGTTCCCACCTGTCCAGACCACGAGGCCGTTGCGGGTGAGTTCCGCGTGCAGGGCGGAGACCTGCTCGCGCACGGCGCGGACGGCGGGCGTTTCGGTGTACTCGGTGGATGCGGTCATGCTGCAGGTCCTTCCAGGGGCATCGCGTCGACGGCCGCCTGCTCGATGGCGAGTCCGGAGCGGTAGCGGTCGAGGTAGGACGCGAAGCCGGCGACGTCGTCGGGGTCGGGGGTGGTGGTCTCGAACGCGAAGGTGCCGAAGACGACGGTGCGCAGGTAGGTGTCGAGGTCGACGGGGGAGCCGGACGCGGAACCGGTGAATGCGGCGAGCACCGCGATGCCCCACGCGCCGCCCTCGGACGCCGTCTCGGAGACGGAGACCGGCGCATCCAGTGCCCCGGCGAGGAAGCGCTGCGCAACGCCAGCCGTGCGGAACATGCCGCCGTGGGCGAACATCCTGTCGAGCGCGACGCCCTCGTCGGCGAGCACGCGCATCCCGAGTGCGAGGACGCCGAAGACGCCGTACAGCTGGGCCCGGACCACGTTGCCGAGGGTGAACCGGCTCTCCGGAGTGCGGACGACGAGCGGCCGGCCCTCGGTGAGTCCGGCGATGGGCTCGCCGGCGAGCGTGTTGTACGCGAGGATGCCCCCGGCGTCGCTGTCGCCGTCCAGCGCCTCGCGGAACAGCGTGTCGTAGACGGCGTCGGTGTCGAGCGCCGCCCCGGATGCGGCGGAGAACCGGGCGAACAGGCCTGCCCACGCCGCCAGCTCGCTCGCCCCGTTGTTGCAGTGCACCATCGCCACCTGATCGCCCGCGGGCGTCGTGACCAGGTCGAGTTCGTGGTGCAGGCCGCCGAGCGGGCGTTCCAGCACGACCATCGCGAAGATGCTGGTGCCGGCGCTGACGTTGCCGGTGCGCGGCGCGACGGAGTCCGTGGCGACCATCCCGGTTCCCGCGTCACCCTCCGGCGGGCAGAACACGGCGCCGGGGCGCAGCTCGCCGGACGGGTCGAGGTAGGCGGCGCCCTCCGCGGTCAGCGCTCCGGCGTGCTCACCGGCGACGAGCACCTCGGGCAGCAGGTCGGCGACGCTCCCGGTCGGGAGGCGGTCGGCGGCGAGGGCGTCGTAGCGCGCGATCAGCTCGGCGTCGTAGCCCTTCGTGGACGAGTCGATCGGGAACATCCCGGATGCGTCGCCGACGCCGAGCACCGAGCGCCCGGTGAGCAGCCGGTGCACGTACCCGGCGAGCGTGGTCAGCGAGCGCAGCCGCGGAAGGTGCTGTTCTGCGTCGAGCACGGCCTGGTGCAGGTGGGCGATGGACCAGCGGAGCGGGATGTTCACGCCGAACAGCTCGGTGAGCTCGGCGGCGGCCGCTCCGGTGGTGGTGTTGCGCCAGGTGCGGAACGGGGCGATGGCCTCGCCGTCTTCGTCGAGCGGGAGGTAGCCGTGCATCATGGCGGAGACGCCGATGGTGCCGAAGGTCTGCGGGCGGATGCCGTGGCGGCGCTCCGCGTCGGCGACGAGGTCGGCGTATGCGGCCTGCAGGCCGGTGCGCACGGCGTCGAGGGAGTACGTCCAGACGCGGTCGACGAACTCGTTCTCCCACTCGTGCGAGCCGACGGCGAGCACGGTGGACGGGTCGTCGGCGTCGACCAGGCACGCCTTGATGCGCGTGGAGCCGAGCTCGATGCCGAGGGCCGTGCGGGCGGCGGCGATGGCGTCGTGGCCGGTGGCTGGACCGGTTGCTGGGCCGGTCGCGGCTCCGGGCGCGTGGCTGTTCTCGTGGTCCGTCATCCGTCTCCCTCACACCAGTGTGACCGGTCACATTGCTGCATCAGTATCGCCCGCCCGCTCGCGCTCTGTCAATCCGGGGTCGCCCGCGAAGCCATCGAGTCCGGACTTATGCACGCTCCCCGCGGCGTGTCGCGTGCATAACTGCGGACTCGATTATCGGGGGGCGCCGGTGGAGGCGCGGAGGACGAGGG
>NZ_NCSR01000042.1:0-17113 GCF_002105485.1 Leifsonia sp. NCR5 | reverse complement strand
CCCCCGGATGCTGCCACCCACATCGACGCAGGCTCCCGCCCCAGCCTCCTCGCCCCCGGCAGCGCAGAGCCGGGCTCCCGCATCCCGCGCCGGGTGCTCAAAGGCGGCTCCCACCTGTGCTCGCCGGACTACTGCCTCCGCTACCGTCCGGCAGCGCGCTCGCCCGAGTCGGAAGACTCGGCGACGACGCACATCGGGTTCCGCTGTGCGGGGGATGCGGCGTAGGGGACGGTGTCCACCGGGATATCGGATGCCGGACACCGCCTGCGCGACTCCGGATGCTGGATGCGTCTCCCCGACCCGTGCTAGGTTGCCGATGGGGCACCGCAGCGATTCCGGCCTTACCCGCTCGCCGGAACGCCAGCCGCTGCCTCGTCTGGGAAACACCAACCTCCGAGAGTTGACACGTGACCTTCAGCGCGCCCGATCCGCGGCGCTCGTTCCAGGACGGGCGCGACCCTTCGCCGGAAGAGACGTCGGACCCCGACGACATCCGGCTGCACGTCGACCGGACGATGCGGCCGAAACTGATCGCGCTCATCGCCGCAGGGGCGTACCCGGCGGCGTCGGAGCTGGTCCGCGAGAACTGGTTCGATCTGCTGATGAGCGTCGACGAGGAGCTCGGCGGCATCATCGACCGTATTCCGGCGTCGGCGCTGAGGGAGTGGCCGCTGCTGATGATGCTGGCCGGGATCATCTACAACGTGGTCCCGCACCGCAGGGTGAGGGGTCTTCGGTACTTCGCCGCCGCCGCCAGGGCGGCCCGCGCATCCCGTCGCGACGTCGACCAGGTGGACCGCGCGCTGATCCTGGCCAGCGAGAGCGCCGCCTACCGCTTGATCGGCCGGCCGACTCTGGGCATCGGTCCCGCGAGGGCGGCCGTGGCGGCACTCGACGGCCTCCCGGAGCAGGAGCGCCGGTCGGTGCAGGCTCTCAGCAGGGTCTACGCCCACGTCGGCACGACGCAGTACTACGCCGGTCAGGTGGACGAGGCGCTGGAGACCTTCGAGAAGGGTCTCGCCGAGTCGCCGGACACGGGGTACTCGCCCGGGTTCGGCAACCTCGCGATGCTGGCCGGTATCCGTGCTCTGCAGGGCGACCTGCTCGAGTCGGAGGCGTACATCGAACTCGCGAGGACCGGCGAATGGACCGAGATGCAGCGGTCCTGGTATCCGGGGACCTACTACCGGATCGCCGAGGCGACCGTCGCCCTCGAACGGTTCGATGCAGCTGAGGCGCGCGAGCAGCTGGGCGCGATGGTGCACGACCGGCGCACGATCGAACACTGGATCGCCATCGCCATCACCGAGGCGATGACCGAACTCGTCGCCGGCCGCGCCGCCGTGGCTCTCGCGGAGCTCGACGGCTTCGCCGGGATGCGCGCAGCGGAGGGCCGTTCGTCGTCCGCCAGGGCCGCACTCGCGCCGACGCGCGCCCTCCTCCAGCTCGCCCTTGGCAACCCGGATGCGGCGGATGTGATCCTCCGCCGCGATCTGAGCGCCGGCGTCGAACGCCACCTCGGCCGCGCGCGGGTGGAGCTCGCGCTCGGTCGTCACGGAGCAGCACTCCAGGAGCTTCGCCACGTGGCGGGCGCGACGCCCACCCCGCGCCTCTCTGCCGCTGCCACCACGCTCGAAGCGGCAGCACTGCTGCGATTCTCCGAGAGGATGCGCGCACGCGCGGTCGTCGAGCAGCTCGGTGCACTGCTCGACAGGACGGGTCAGCGACTCGTGGTCGCCCTGCTGCCCCCGCGCGACGTCGAGCGCCTCGTCTCCGCTCTCGGCGATGCCGGCTTCGGGCACCTGTTCGACGCAATGCCGTTCCGCTCCCTGCTCCCCGAGATCGACAGGGAGAGCGTGCTGAGCGAACGTGAGCTGGCCGTCCTCCGCGCGCTGGTCGATACGCCGACGATCTCCGTGATCGCCGCGCAGCTCGTCGTCTCGACGAACACCGTCAAGACGCAGCTCCGCAGCATCTACCGCAAGCTCGGGGTCTCCAGCCGCGACGAGGCGATCGCCATCGCGCTGGAGCGCCACCTCGTCGTGCCCAGGGAGGAGGATTGACGCCGTCGACGCGCATCCTGCTGGTGCTGGCTTCGCTGGGTGCACTCACCGCCCTGGTGCTGCTGGCCCTCATCCCGGTGGGGGGACCGCTCGCCGCGTTCTCGCCGCCGCTCTATGCCCTGGTGGTCACCGTCAACAGCGTGCTGCCGTTCCTGGCCAGGCGGATGCTCGGCTTCCCGTTCGCTGCGACGTTCGTGTCGTTCTTCGCCGGGCTTCTCACCGGTGCCTTCAGCTCCATCGGCTTCCTCGTGCTCGTCCCTCTGGTGGCAGGAAGCCTGACCTTCGACCTCGTCGTCAGCTTCCTGAACCGGATCCGGCGTGACCGGCGACCGGGCGAGTGGCGGTGGGCGGTCGCGGCGGCCGCATCCGGTGTCGTGCTGTTCCTCGTGTCGCTCCCGGTCTTCTCGCCGGGCGACCTGATCCCGTCGATCCTCATCGTCACGCTGGTGGCGAGGGTTGCCGGGCAGCTGGCCGCGTCGCTGCTCTCGCGCGTGCTGGCCGCGCGGCTCGCGCGCGCCGGCATCTCGGCCTGACGCGCGTTCGCACCTCCTTCGGGGGTGGACGGGCGGGATGTTCGGGCGCTGTGCGCTCGCGGAAGGTGATCGCGGGGTGAAAACCGTCCCGCGCGGTCGCGGCGGTTGATATTCCTGAGGTTGGCTCGGCCTCCGTTGCCGACGATCTCGCCCGACATCGTCGGCGCCGTGCCCATCCCTTCTGTGTTCTTGGGGGACACGCTTGCTCACGCGCCTTCGCTCCATCCTGTCCACCCGTCTGTCCGCTCGCGCGGCAGGACGGCACGCCGCACGTCGTACCCTTCGCGCTCCGGCGTCCGTCGCGGTCGGTGTCGTCATCGCCCTCGTCGGGGCCGTTGCCATCGGCGCGCCGGCGGCCAACGCCGACGACCTCGGATCGGGTGTGCTCAACCTGTCGAAGACGTCCACGGTGGCCGACGCCGACCAGGGCACGCAGTTCATCTACACGCTCAACTTCGGCTGCTCGTCGACTACGACCGGATGCGTGGACGCCACGATCACCGACCCGGTCCCCGCCCCGCTGACCGTCGTCGGCACCCCTACCGTCGTCGGCGGAGGCGCGGTCGTCACCGTCACGGGCAGCACGGTGAAGGCCGTCTTCAACGACCCCGTCCCCAACACCACGCCGGCGAGCACCGGACTGGCGGCGGGCGCGACGGGCACCGTGCAGATCCAGGTGAAGGTGCCGGATGCGCTGGCCAAGTCGTTCGACGGACAGGTCCTGACCAACACCGCCGGATTCACCGCGTCCAACGCGACGACGGTGAACGCATCCACGCCTGTCACCCTGCACGTGCCCGACGTGATCGGGGCGACCGCGTCGAAGACCTGGACACCGTCGTCCACCCAGTACACGCCCGGCGAGCAGTCGACCGCGACCATCACCGCCGTCAACGCCTCCAACATCGGGGCGACCACCATGACCATCGCCGAGCCGGCCGACCCGACGGCCGTCGGCGGCGTCTTCGACTTCTACGACCTCGCCGGATTCGGAGCAGTGGACTTCCCCGACGGCGCCGACCGGGTGCAGGTCGTGGCGATCACGGCCGGCGGAACGGTGCCAGGTCCTGTCGGCACGACCGCCGTCCTTCCCTCGTCCGTGAACGCGGGAGACGTGATCGGCCTGAAGCTCGTGTTCAGTTCGAGCAGCGGCTCGGCGATCACGCCGGCCGCCTCCGGCTCCGTCGCCGTCACGTTCGCGCAGCGCGCAGCGAACCGCAGGGACGCCTCCCCGCTCGTGACGGGCGGCACGCGCGTCAACGGGGTCACCGCGAGTGTCAGCACCGGCGGAGGCGACGCGACCTCCTCGGTCGCCACGGCCTCCCAGGTGGTGGCGCCGCTGACCGTCAGCGTCTCCGCCGACAAGAGCTTCAGCATCCAGCAGCTGCCCGCCGGTCAGTCCACCACCGCCACGCTGACAGCCAAGAACACCTCGACGGGACGTCTGAGCTCGCTGTCGGTTCAGGAGCCGGGAAGCGGGACGTTCTTCTCGAACACGATCGTGTTCGGCGGCTTCGGCTCCGGCGCTGCGTGGCCGGAGGGCGCGACGGCAGCTGTCGTGAAGTGGTCGGTCAACACCGGCACGGCCCCTGCCGACTCGTCGTTCACGGAAGCGTCCGGCCTGCCGGCGCCACCGACGCTGTCCGGTGGGCAGTACATCACCGCGTTCACGGTGACATACACCGGCTCCATCGCGACCGGCGCGACCGCGAAGCTCCCCGTCACGGTGAACACCACGACGGCGGCCGGGCCGGCCGGTTCCGGATTCACGACATACCCGAACGCGGCGACCGTGACAGGAAGCAACGCGGCGGGCAGCGCGAGCGACACGGCCTCCGCGAACCTCGACGTGTACTTCCCCGAGGTCGACCTCGCGCTCGACAAGACCATCACCCCCGCGACGGTCATCCCCGGCGGCGCCAGCCTGGTGCAGCTCTCCGCGCAGACTCCTGCCGGCACGAGTTCGGTGCGCCCGACCTCGATCGTCGTCACCGAACCGCAGGACACCGCGTCCGCTCCGTACTGGAACGCGTTCGACGCCACGGCCATCGCCCCGACCTCCGTGCCGGAGGGCTCGACGCTGACGGTCGAGTACACGACCGACGGAACGACCTGGAAGACCCTCGACACCGTTGACGCCACCTCCAACGCGAAGACGTACTCCGCCGTGCTCGACACCGAGCTCCCGAACGGGACCACGCACACCGACGTGCGCGGCCTCCGGTTCACCTTCGCCGACGCCGACGGCTTCGGCCAGGCCACCAACGTGCGCCCCGCCATCGTCTTCGTCGCCCGCGGAACGCTGCGCGACAACTCCGGGCCGACGAACCCCGGTGCATACCCGGCGACCACGCCGTACGAGAACTGTGCGCTGAGCACGGCGAGCGGCACCGTCAACGGCGGCACCGCCATCACCAGCCGTCCCGCCGTCGACTGCGCCACCGCGAACGTGCAGGCGACCGCCGGCGGCCCTGGCCCGCTGATCGCGAGCAAGTCGTGGGACGGCACCAAGGTCCTGCAGGCCCAGTCCGGCACCACCACCGGCGTCACCCTCGGCTGGGGCTCCCAGACGACGGGGGTCCAGTCGATGACGATTCAGGACTCCGCGACGCCCTCCCCGGTGTCCGGCAGCGTCTTCCAGGCGTTCGACCTGGTGAGGATCGACGCCATCACCCCCACGTCGACCGGCGGCGCGACGTTCGACCCGCTGATCCGCTACGACAAGGTCTCGAAGGTCGAACTGTTCGACGGCTCCAGCTGGAACGACATCACGGCCAAGGTCTGCCCGTCGGCGAGCAGCTGCGACGGCACCTTCCCCGGCTACACGCTGAGCACGGCCGAGCGCGCGAGCACCCAGGGTGTGCGGCTGACCGTGATCGAGAGCCCGAACCGCGCAGCGGCCATCGCGTCCACCGGCGACCCGACAGCACCGAGCGTCGGAAGCGGCGTCGCCAGCGCGTCGGCCGGTGCATTCCCCGGTGCCAGCACCTCGGCGCGCACGATGCACCTGGACCTCCGCATCCGGAACACGGTGCGCGGAGGGGCGGCGACCGACTGGGTCACCGGCACCCGTGAGTACAACATGGCCGGCTCGCCCGGCGCGGTCGACAACAGCGTGCTCGTCGGTGGCATCCCGTTCACCGGGGCGCCGTTCCAGCGCACCGCGGACGACCACGTGACGATCATCGACCCGACCTTCACCACCAAGGTGACCAAGACGGCCAACCCGACCACGCTCGTGATCCCGCAGCTGGATGTGCCCGCCGCGTCGTACCCGTCGACCACGTACACGACCACCATCGCGAACTCCTCGACGAGCAACACCTGGCAGCTCAGGATCAGCGACCCGGTCGACTGCACGAACGCCACCACCACCGCTCCGTGCGTCTTCGGACCGTACGATCCAGCGGCGAACCCGTTCGACAAGCTGGCCCTGACCAAGATCGCCGTCGACCTGAGCGCCGCCGCCGGCGTGCAGACGTCGCAGAGCGTCGTATCGCTGCTGCACCGCGCCTCCGACGGCACGCTCAGCACCGACACGAAGACCATCGCGCAGGCCACCGCGCTCACCGCCGCACAGCTCGCCGATGTGGTGGGCGTGAGTGTGCTGCTGCGCGGCACGAACGCGCAGGGCACGGACGGCAGCGGCGCCACCATCGCCCCGGGACAGAAGGCCACTGTCACCCTGACCGGTCAGCTGCTTCCGGCCAGCCGCGCGGCCGGCACCGCCCCTGCCGCCGGGATGTTCAACAACACCGTGTTCGGCACGCTGCACGACGACGTCTACCCGGCGGTCGTGGCCGCTGACACGCAGTCGGCCGGAGTGACGCTCGCCAACGGCAACCTCCAGGTCACGACGGCGAAGACCTTCAACCCGGCAAGCACCCTGCAGGCCAGCCCGGTCAACCCGATCCAGGTCAACCTGCGCGCTCGGTCGACGGGGACCCTCTCGCCGAAGTCGGTCACGATCGAGGACTCTGCTCCGACCTTCTGGAATGCGTTCACATTCAGCAGCTTCAGCATCCTGGCCGTTCCCACCGGCGCCGACCGGGTGACAGTGGATGCGCAGACCGGCCAGGGTTCGACGGCCACCTGGCACGCGGGCACCGCATCCACTGTCGGCAGCGCCGCACTCCCGTCCGGGGTGTCAGCGGCGGACGTGACAGGCGTGCGCGTCACCTTCACCAGGGCGGACGGCGCCAGCTTCGCCGCCAGCAACAACGTCGACAACCTCCGGGTGAACGTCAGCCTGCGCTCCGCGCTGCGCGACGGGTCCGGGCCGGTCACCTCCACGGTCTCGCCGACCCCGATGCCGGGTGAGACCGCGGCAGGCACGGTCACGAACACGGTGTTCGCCGACGCGGCGTACAACGACGTCCACGCCACCAGGGCGCAGGCGACGGCCACCTTCACGGTGAGCCCGGGTACCGCGGCCATCGCCGTGGAGAAGACCAGCCCCGGCCAGGCGGCTGCGGGCAAGGAGGTCAACTGGACGCTGCGGTTCAAGAACACCGGCACCGGCCTCCTCCCCGATCCCGTCGTCGTCGACACGCTTCCCGCGGACGGCTCGTTGCTGTTCGTCCCGACCAACGTGCCGATCTACTCGACGTCGACCGGTGGAAAGCTGCCGACCGACCCCACCACGGTGACGCGCGCCTTCGATCCGGCGACGGGAACGATCCGGTTCACCTGGCCGGCTGGTTCGCAGCTCGCGCCGGGGGAGACGTACAGCATCACCATCGCGCTGCAGATCAAGCCGGGGCTCGCCCCGGCCAGCTCCGCCGTCAACACCTTCGGCGTCAGCACCGGGCGTACGCTCACCGCACCCGCGTGCACGGCGCTCAACCCCGGAAACGGTCGTGGTGCTTCGTTCGCGGCCAACACCTGCTCGACCACGAACGTCGTGACCACGCTCTCGCAGGGCTCGTTCACCGCATCCAAGGGCGTCGCCTCCGACAGCGGCATCGCTCAGAACGTCAACAACGCGGCGATCCCGTGCACGGCGGACACGGACGGCTTCTATCGCTACCCGTGCGCGGCGGTCAGCGCCATCGGCGACACCGACCACTGGAAGCTCGAGATGGTCAACGGCGGCAACGTCGCTGCGAAGAACCTGACGGCGGTGGATGTGTTCCCGTACCCCGGTGATGTCGGCGTCGTCGACCCGTCCCCGCGCGGCTCCGTGTTCACTCCGCGGTTCAACGGCGACGTCGCGTTCCAGGCGACCGGCGGCACCGCGGGAGCCAGGATGGACTGGTTCGTCACCACAGCGGCCCAGCCGTGCGCCACGGAGATCTCGCCGGGTGCCGGCGCCTGCCCGGCGGGCGCGTGGCTGCCGTCGTCGGCGGTCGGCTCCTCCGTCGACGCGGCGGATGTGACCGGCATCAAGATGGTGTTCGACTTCAGCGGCGCTCCTGGCGCGGTGCTTCCTGCGGGGGCGGGCGTGAAGGTCACGTACTCGACGACCAACATCCCGACCACCGCATCCGGTGACCACCGGGCCCCGGTGAACGCCCCTGTCACCGGTGTGCGGGCCTGGAACTCGTTCGGCTTCTACCCGACGTACGCGACGGGAACGCAGCCGGCCGGACCGCAGGAGCCGATCAAGGCGGGCGTCATCCTGACCGGCGGCCCCCTGCAGATCACCAAGTCGGTCACCGGGGCAGCCGCGGCGTACGCCCCGACGAGCTTCGACGCCGACGTGGCCTGCACGGTCGCCGGCGCGAACGTGGACCTCGGCGCGGCGAAGACGGTGACGCTCAGCGACGCGAACGCGTACACCGCGCGCATCGACGGCATCCCGGTCGGCGCATCCTGTGCGGTGACCGAGCATGGCGCTCCCGGATCGTACGGGGAGTCGACCCGCACGGTGACGCCGTCGGCCGTGACCATCGTGGCGGCAGCGGACGCGAGCCAGCCGGTGCCGGCCGGGCAGTCGGTGGCGATCGTCAACGACTACGCGACCACGCAGCTGACCGTCACCAAGAAGGTCGACACCGCGGCGACGGGCGCCTCGTTCGGGCCGTTTGTCTTCGCACTGACCTGCACGAGCGCGCTCGGCGCGGCGATCCCGCTGGCCGTCGGAGACGAGGCGTTCACCCTCGCCGACGGCGCATCCCGAACCATCGCCGACCTCCCGATCGGCGCGAAGTGCGCTATCACGGAGACCGACAGCGACGGCGCGGCGACGAGCCCCAACCACGTCGGCATCGCGTTCGACGGCGCCGCGGAGACGGCGGGCGACACCGCGAACGTCACCCTGGCGGGAGCCGTGGGCGGCGACACCGTGCTGGTGACCAACCACTACGCTGCGGGAACGCTGGCCGTCACCAAGACGGTCGACGGGGATGCGGCGGCCGGCTACGGCGACGGACCGTTCACCATCCACGTGCAGTGCGTCTACGACGGCGCGCAGACGCTCTTCGACGGGGACCTCTCCATCCTCGGCGGGCAGACGCTGCCCGTGCCGGGCGTGTTCCCCGCGGGCACGGAGTGCTCCGTGGTCGAGACCGTGGACGGTGGCGCGACGGCGAGCACGGTCGACACCCCGACCGTCGTGATCCCCGGCGCGGCGGATGGCACGGTGCCGGTCGTCACCGTCAATGTGACCAACACGTTCTCCGCCGGTGCTGTCACCATCACCAAGAATCGGACAGGCGACGGGGCGGCGACCTACGGCGACGGTCCGTTCACCGCTCAGCTCACCTGCACCTGGGTGAAGGACGGCGTGACCTCCACCATCCCGCTTCCCGCAGGAGGGAAGGTCGTGCTCGACAAGGCCAACGGATACACGGCGACCGTCAGCGGGCTGATCCAGGGCGCGCACTGCGACACCGTGGAGTCGGCGACGGGCGGCGCGTCCTCCGTCACCGTCGCACCGGCAGCGGGCGTCACCGTGCCGGCGGGCGCCCCTGCGGAGGTGACCATCACCAACACCTTCGACACCGGCTCCCTCGTCATCGACAAGAAGCGGATCGGTGACGGCGTCAAGCAGTTCGGCGACGGACCGTTCACCGTCGAGGTGACCTGCACGTACCGGGTCGACGGGGTCACCACGCCGATCGACCTCGGCGCGCGCTCGAAAGTGGTGCTCGACGCAGCCAACGGATACACGGCGACCATCGACGACCTCATCGCCGGGGCATCCTGCTCCATCGAGGAGACGGACGCCGGGCTCGCCACGTCCACGACGCTCGATCCGGCGGACGGCATCGTGACCATCGCCGACGGCGCCGCGGTGACCGTGACGGTCACCAACCGCTTCGACGTCGGTCACCTGAGCATCCAGAAGAGCGCGAACCGGCCGACGGCCACGGTCGGCGACACCATCGTCTACACGATCGTCGTCACCAACGACGGCCAGCTCGACGCGAAGGACGTCGCCGTGACCGACACCATGCCGAAGGGCCTGAGCGTGGTTTCGACCTCCCCGGCGGCGACGGCGAAGGACGGCGTGCTCGGCTGGACGATCCCCGCGATCGCTCGCGGCGCGTCCGCGACGGTCACGGTGACCGCGAAGCTGATCGCGCCGGTGACCACCACGAACCGCGCCAGCGTCGAGACGCCGACTGGCCCGTGGGACCCGTCCAGTGCATCCGGCACCTGTGGCGCCGTGGGGGTGGCCTGTGCGACGGTGACCGACCCTCCAGCGGCATCGACCGGCTCGGGCACCGGATCCGGCCTCGCGGCCACCGGTTCCGACCTGCTGGCTCCGCTGTGGCTGGCGCTGCTCGCACTGACCGGAGGGTCACTGCTGTTGACCGCAGGACGGCTGAGCAGGAAGCTGCGCCCACGGAAGCGCTGAGGTCGCTGACGTGAGGGATGCGGGGGTCGCCGAACAGGCCACCCCCGCATCCGGCGTCACCCCTCCAGCTGCGGGTCGGTCTTGAAGCCGACCAGCTTGTGCGTCCCGTCGCAGTACGGCTTGATGGTCGACACCCCGCAGCGGCACAGCGCCACCGTGCGCCGATGCTGCGGGATGGGCTCGCCGTCGGAGCCGAGGATCGTCACCTCGCCGCGCACGAGCAGCGGGCCGTCCGTGCAGGCGACGATGGTCGGCGGACGCTCTGCGGCGGTCACGCGAGCACCGGCTCCCTGTCGCGCAGCGAGCTGCGACCCGCCTGCCAGCACTCGATCATGTGCGCGCCGACCAGGCCGTCGACATAGAGGCACGCGCGTGCGCCGAAGACGATGTCCGGCAGCAGCTCCGGATGCTCCTCCGCGAGCCCGCCGGCGAGGTCGCGCCCCGCGATCTGCTCGTGCACGGCGTCCGCCTCGACGTGCTCGTCGAAGTAGTCGGTGACGTCCTCGCCGAAGCCCAGGCGGCGGAAGCCGTTGCCGTACATCCTGTTGGGAATGGAGGACGTCATCTCGAACGCGGCCAGGTGCCCGGCGATGGCGCCGCGGAGGCGACGGTTGATGCCGAACATCGACATCATGGTGAACGAGGCGAGCGTCACGGCCGGCACGCTGTCGATGTATGCGCCGTACGTGTCGTCCAGGCCGACGCCGCGGACCGTCTTCGCGAAGATGGCGTAGTGCATCCGGTCGGGGTCGCCTCCGCCGTACTCGTCGGACTGCACCTCGACCAGTGCGGCCTTCGCCCGTCCGGTGAGGCGGGGGATCGCCCAGGAGTGCGGGTCCGCCTCCTTGAGCGTGTAGATGGAGCGCTGCATGACGAACTCGATCGCCTGCTCCTTCGTGGCCTTCTTCGCCAGGTAGCGGGACAGGCTGGGTCCGGAGTCCTCGCCGGTGACGGCGAACAGGTACGACGCGACGGCCTCCGCGTCTGCGGCGGGAAGCTCGCCGAGGTCGATGCGCTCGCGCAGCTGCCGCTCGAACAGGTCCTCGATGGAGGTGCGCATGGTCACCTGGGTGGGGTGCCACTCCCAGCGGTCGTCGGTGTCGACGACGCCGCCATAGGAGAGTCCGTAGCTGAGCAGCAGGGTGAGCTGGAGGTCGTCGTCGGTGAGGAGGTCCGGCTCGCCCGCGAGTGCTTCGGTGGCGAGGTCGAGTGCGCGCGTCATCGCGGCGGAGTCGCGGTCCGCCAGCTCGGAGAGCGCGGCGAGCAGCTGCGCGCTGATGGGTCCGCGCGGGGTAATCGGTGCAGTCATGCTCCGACCGTGACCCCAACCCCGGATGCAGTCAACCGGGTTGTGGGCGGGCGGTTTCGCTGCATCCCGTGGTCGGCTGACGCCGCCGTTCACCGCCGCCGCGTAGACTCCGCTCCCGACTGAAAGGAACCCCATGTCCGACAAGCCCACCGTGCTCTTCGTCTGCGTCCACAACGCGGGCCGCTCCCAGATGGCCGCCGGCTTCCTGCGGGAACTGTCCGGCGGGGCGGTCGACGTGCTCTCCGCAGGCTCGGAGCCCAAAGCCGACCTGAACCCCGTGGCCGTGCAGGTGATGGCGGAGGAGGGGATCGACATCGCGAACCAGGTGCCGAAGATCCTCACCACGGATGCGGTGGCGGACTCCGACGTGGTGATCACGATGGGCTGCGGAGACACCTGCCCGATCTTCCCCGGCAAGCGCTACGAGGACTGGGAGCTCACCGACCCCGCCGGGCGCCCCGTCGAGGAGGTGCGCCCGATCAGGGACGAGATCAAGCAGCGGGTGCAGAGCCTCCTCGCGGAGATCCTGCCTCAGGCGGCGTCCGGCGGGAACTCCGCCGGGTAGGGCTCCGCGAAGTCGGCCGAGCGGCTGACCGGCGCCCAGGCGAGGTCGTCGGCGAGCAGGCGGCGGTCCTGGGCGACGCTCATCTCGGTGGCGTTCACGCCGAGCGGGAGGTGCTCGGGGATGCTGCTGCGCTTGGCCACGGCCACCAGGATCCCTGCGGCGCGTGCCGGGTCTCCTGCCGGGCCGTCCGTGTTCTGGCGCATCCGCCTGTTCATCGCGCCGACCGTCTGCTCGTACTGCTCTGGTACATCGCGGACCTCCATTGACGAGCCGGCCCAGTCCGTTGCGAAGCCACTCGGCTCCACGACGAGTACCTTCACGCCGAAGGGCGCCGTCTCCACGCGGAGCACGCGGCTGAACCCGTCGATGGCGAACTTCGCCGCCTGGTACGACGCGATGCCGGGGGAGCCGCCGACGCGGCCGCCGACGGACGAGAACTGGATGACCAGACCGCCGCCCTGCGCCCGCAGCAGCGGGATCGCCGCCTTGGAGACGTTGTACACGCCCCAGAAATTGGTCTCGAACTGGGTGCGGAAGTCGTCGTCGTCCGTCGACTCGATCGGCGACACGTTCGCGTAGCCGGCGTTGTTGACGATGACGTCGACCGAGCCGAACCTGTCGCGGGCGGCGCCGAGCGCATCCCCGGCCTGGGCGGGGTCTGTGACGTCGAGCTTCAGCGGGAGGATGCGGTCGCCGTACGAGGCGACGAGGTCGTCGAGCTGTTCGGGGCGGCGGGCCGTGGCCGCGACGCTGTCGCCCGCCTCGAGGGCGGCGACGGTGAGTGCGCGGCCGAAGCCGCGGGATGAGCCGGTGATGAACCATGTCTGTGTCATGCAGTTAATAAAACACTGTTTCTTTAACTAATGCAACCTCGTTGCGCTAAACTCGTCCCGTGACGCCGACCGAGCAAGCAGACACCGCGTTCCAGCGCGCCCGTTCCCCCGAGGCGAAGGCCGCCAGAGAGCAGGCGATCCTGGATGCGGCACGCGCGCTCGCCACGCGCCGCGGCATCCGCGAGGTCACCCTCACCGACATCGCCGACGAGGTCGGGATGCACAAATCGGCCATGCTGCGCTACTTCGAGACCCGCGAGGAGATCTTCCTGCGCCTCACCGCCGACGGCTGGCGCGAGTGGACCCCGGCGGTCTGTGAGCGCATCCTGGCCGCATCGTCGACGTCCGGCGTCGCCGCTGCCTTCGCCGCGACCCTCGCCGAGCGCGGCACCTTCTGCGACCTGCTCGCCCAGGCCCCCATGAACCTGGAACGCAACGTGTCCGTCGATGCCGTCCGCGCGTTCAAGCTCACGACAGGCGCCTCCCTCGACCAGCTCGTCGACGCGGCGACCGCGACGCTTCCCGGCCTCACCCGCCCGGCCGCCGTCGACCTCGTGGCCACGGCCACGTCGCTCGCCGGAACGTTCTGGCAGATCTCCACGCCGCCCCCGCCGATCGCCGAGCTCTACCGCTCCGACCCGCGCCTCGGACACGCGCTGATCGACCTCGAACCGCGCCTCCGCCGCATCCTGACGGCGTACCTGGATGGCGCGGTGAAGTCCTAGCGGACCGCATCCCGGGCGGCGGATGTCCCTGCAGACCTCCAGAACGGGGCGTTCGTCAATGGGGTGGTGCATCCCCGTGCAGCGCGGAGCGTGAGAGACGTCGGCGCTCGCCGGCGGGGGAAACACCCACACCAGGACGGCCAATGGAGGTCTCATGTTCTTTCACGTGCAGAATCTGATCAACGACATCGCGCAGGACGAGCCGGATCCGGCGGCGGCCAACGCCCTGCAGGAGGGGCTCGGCGGCCAGTTCGGCGAGATGCGCACGATGATGCAGTACCTGTTCCAGGCGATGAACTTCCGCGGTCCGGCGGCGAAGCCGTACCGCGACCTCATCCAGGGCATCGGCACCGAGGAGATCAGTCATGTCGAACTGATCGGCACGACCATCTCGCGGCTGCTCGACGGTTCGCCGCGCTACCAGGGCAAGCCGACCGATACGGTGGACAAGCCGGGATCCGGGGGAGCGATCCCGCTCAACATCGCGCTGTCCGAAGGCAACATCCACCACTACCTCGTCGGCGCACAGGGCGCGATGCCGGTGGATGCGGCGGGCAACCCGTGGCTCGGGAGCTACGTCTACAACTCGGGCAACCTCGTGCTCGACCTGATCTACAACCTCATGCTCGAATCCACCGGGCGGCTGCAGAAGTGCCGCATCTACGAGATGACGGACAACAAGACGGCGCGGTCCACCATCTCGTACCTGATCGTGCGCGACCAGGCGCACGAGAACGCGTACGCCAAGGCGCTGGAGACGCTCGGGGTCGACTGGAACAAGCTCCTGCCGATTCCGAAGACCAACGCCGAGAGCTTCCCCGAGGTGAAGAAGCTCGTCGACCTCGGCCTGCAGAGCAAGCAGTACACGTTCGACCTCGCCGGTCAGTCCGAAGCCGGCCGGATCTTCCAGGGGCTGTCCCCGTCGAACGACGGCACGAACCTCGACGCCAGCGAGCAGGCGCCGGCGGGAATCCCCTCCGTCATCGCGCCCGAGCGGTTCGAGGAGTTCGCCCCCGGACTCGACCCGGAACTGCTGAAGCTCATCCAGGCGACGGCCGACCTCGAACTGGCAGAGGTGGATGCGATGTTCGGGCCGGTGACGACGCCCAAGTAGCCGCCACGCAGCAGGAGCCGGTGCTCGCGGTCATGCCGCCCGCACGCCCCGCGGACTTCGCAGGGCGACGGCGGTCGTGATCGCGAGCACCACCACGCCGATCGCCTCCACGATCACGGTCTCCGGCACCAAGGTGAAGGTCCAGGACTCGGTGATGCCGAACAGGCCGACGGTGAGCGCCAGAAGCAGGGAGGCCAGGCTCGCGATGACGAACAGCAGGCTCAGTACCGTCGCGATGGCGAGGAACCGCCCGCGGAGGGCGAGCATCCCGATGGCCAGCACGATGCCCGCGATGCCGTTGAGCACGAAGAGCACGCCGAGCAGGCCGCCGACGCCGTCGAAGAGAAGGAAGATGTGGATTCCGGCGATCACGAGGAGCACGATCGCGCTGATGATGCGAAGGACCCTGAGGGCCGAGCCGCTGTCGTTCATGGGTGTACCTGCTTCCGGGAGATCGGGCGGATGGGGACCACAAGGAGAACACGAGATGGGTGCGCGGGAGGTTCACGGCCGCGCCGACGGGCCGGTCGGTGTCAGTTTCCGTATGCCGAGAGGAAGCGGTCGCGGAACGTATCCATCCGCCACACCGGCGCCGTGGGTGATGGGAGCATCCCGGGCTGCCAGCCCCAGGAGGAGATGCGCTGCATCACCGCCGGGTCTTTGGCGATGATGCTGATCGGGACATCGTGGGTCGCGTCCGCGCCGCTGACCACGCGTGCAGGCTGGTGGTCGCCGAGCACGACGAGCACCGGGTTCGGGTCGTCGAACGTGGTGAGGAACGAGAACAGGGAGCCCATCGTGTACTGGATCGACTGCCCGTAGAGCTGCTGGACGTGAGCGGGGTCCTGCCAGACGACGCTCGGCGGCAGACCCTGCTCCGGCTGCCCGTCGAAGATCGAGCCGTCTCCGACCGCCGACCAGGGCACGGGATGCGGCAGCGGCGTCCACGGGGTGTGCGACGAGACGAAGTCGATCTCGGCCATCAGCGGTGCGTGCGGCTTCGCGAGCTCGTGCTGTTGGAAGGAGGAGAGCGTGTACTGATCCGGCACTCTGGCATAACTGAATTTCGGGCCTCGGTAGCCGACGTTCTTCGCGTTGAGCTGGCTGTCGAAATGGTAGAACGAGCGCCCCACCGGCCACGGTTTGGTGTCGGACGGCACGTCGCTGATGGTCCGCCAGCCCGCACGCCGGAAGGCGTCGCTGAGGGTGAGCCGCTGACCGGAGGTGACCTGGTCGTACTTCTGCTGCGAGTCGATCCAGAGGCCGGTCTGCAGGGTCGAGTGCGCGAGCCAGCTGACGCCACCGAAGGTCGGAGAGGTGAGGAAGGCACTGCGCTCGGAGTATCCGTGGGCCGCGAGTTGCGCATCCCCGTCGCGGAGCACGGCATCCACGCCGGTGGAGAACGAGGAGCCCTGCACGGCGGTCTGGCCGTAGCTCTCGACGAACGCGACGATGACGTCTTTGCCCTTCAGTCCGGTGAGGAGGTCGGTCGGGGGCAGCTGCGCATACGGGTCTTCGGCTCCTGCTCGGTCGAATGCGGCCTGATCGCGGGCGACCGCGACGGCCTGGTCGGCCTTCGCCGCGGTGACGGTGACGGCGTCCGCGGCGGCCACCGGCTCGCCGGGCACGAGCTGCACCCCGACGATGGCGAGGGCGAGCCAGCCAGCGGTGACCGCCGATGCGCCGATCATGGTGGGTGCCCTGCGGTGGCCGAGGACGGCGGCCAGGTGCAGCAGGGAGGCGGCGACCGCGGCGGTCGCGCCGACCACGGCCACGGCGAGCAGCACCAGGATGAGCACGGCGAGCACCGGGCCGGTGGAGTCGCTGACCACGCCGTAGCCGTCGGCGAGTTCCGGCCAGCCGGTCAGCACGTCGAAGCTGCGCCCGACGGTCTCGGTGAACGCGCGGTCGAGCGCTGCGCCCAGGGTGGCGAGCACGATGAGCACCGCGAACAGGATCGCGACGACGCGGCGCGCGGCGGCCCACGGCAGGAATACGAGCAGCACGAGCGCGACGACCGCGTCGAGCGGAACGCGCAGGAGGGCGAGCGTCGACCAGGATGCGACGATGCCGGGCGCCAGGGAGGCGACGAAGAGGGTGACCGCCGAGAGGCCGGTCGCGGTGGCGGCACGGAGTCGTGGGCGGCGGGGGCCAGAAGGGCGGGAGC
>NZ_NCSR01000041.1:0-17924 GCF_002105485.1 Leifsonia sp. NCR5 | reverse complement strand
GTACAGGATGCGGTTGACCCGGTGCGAGCCGCCGCCCACCGGACGCGGCGGCTCGCACCGGGTCAACCGCATCCTGTACTGGGTGGCGGGCGGTCTCGCCGTGATCCTGGTGCTGATCGGCCTGTTCGCGCTCGGTACACGCATCCCGCAGATGTTCGGGGCCGACGCCAAGCCGTCCCCCTCCGCGACCGCGAGCAAGACACCGAGCGCGACTCCGACGCCGACCCCAACGCCGACCGTGCAGGCCAAGCCGGCCGGGCCTGTCGGGCCGGGCACGCACGCCTGGAACACGCTGGGCGGCGGGGAGTGCATCCAGCCGTACACGTCGCCGTGGGTGGAGACGTTCTCCGTGGTCGACTGCGCGGCGCCGCATACCGCGCAGCTGGTGTACACGAACCTGTTCTCGGCCGACATCGCCGCGCCGTATCCGGGTGCCGACGCTCTCGCCGGGCAGATCAACGCGGTCTGCACGCAGCCGGGGATCGTCGACCTGGCTGCGGCCGCCGCCTATCCCGACCTGCAGCTGCAGGGCACCTTCCCCGCCACGGAGCAGCAGTGGAAGGACGGGCAGCGCTCGTTCTACTGCTTCGCCAGCCGGTCGGGCGGGGAGCCGCTCACGTCGTCCGTCGCCGGACCGGGCCCGGCCGCCTAAGCGCAACCGGCGCCGCGCCCACCAGGACGCAACCCCGGGCCTGACCCCTTACAGGTCGGTCTCGTGCGGCTCCGCCACCAGCTCGCTCACGCCGGTCAGGATCTCGTCCGGCCGGAACGGGTAGCGGTCGATCTCGCTCTGGTCGCTGATGCCGGTGAGCACCAGGATCGTGTGCAGTCCGGCCTCGATGCCCGCGACGATGTCGGTGTCCATCCGGTCGCCGATCATCGCCGTGTTCTCCGAGTGCGCGCCGATGCGGTTCATCGCCGAGCGGAACATCATCGGGTTCGGCTTGCCGACCACGTAGGGCTCCATGCCGGTCGCCTTGGTGATCATCGCGGTCACAGCGCCGGTCGCGGGCAGGGGGCCGTCCGCACTCGGGCCCGTCGCATCCGGGTTGGTGGAGATGAAGCGCGCGCCCTTGCCGATGAGCCGGATCGCCTTGGTGATCGCGTCGAACGAGTACGAGCGGGTCTCGCCGACGACCACGTAGTCCGGGTTCGTGTCGGTCATGATGAAGCCCGCCTCGTGCAGCGCCGTCGTGATGCCGGCCTCGCCGATCACGTATGCGCTGCCGCCGGGGATCTGCGACTTGAGGAAGTCCGCCGTGGCCAGCGCGGAGGTCCAGATGGACTCCTCCGGCACATCCAGTCCGGATGCACGCAGGCGGGCCGCGAGGTCGCGCGGCGTGAAGATGGAGTTGTTGGTGAGCACCAGGAAGGGCGTGCCGTCGTCCCGCCACTGCTGGATGAGGGCGGAAGCTCCTGGCAGGGCGTGGTTCTCGTGCACCAGCACGCCGTCCATGTCGGTGAGCCAGCATTCGATCTCGTCGCGTCGCGCCACGCAATCCCCTTTCGACGGGTACAGCTTATTCGCTCGGTGGCGCGCGGTACGCTCGACGGGTGGATGGGACAGCCGAGCAGACGACGCACGGCGTCGGTCCCTGGCAGGGCGAGTGGCCCGTGGACGAGTATTACGACCGCGACCTGCTGCAGCACGGCGACACCCGCAACGTGATCGACCGCTACCGGTACTGGCGCATGGAAGCCATCGTCGCCGACCTCGACCAGCACCGCCATCCGTTCCATGTCGCCATCGAGAACTGGCAGCACGACATGAACATCGGCTCGATCGTGCGCAGCGCGAACGCGTTCGCCGCGGACACCGTGCACATCATCGGACGCCGCCGCTGGAACAAGCGCGGCGCGATGGTCACCGACCGCTACCAGCACGTCATGCACCACGACGACGTCGCCGCGTTCGTCGCCTGGGCACGGGATGCGTCCCTCCCGATCATCGCCATCGACAACGTTCCCGGGTCGGTCGTCATCGAGACGTTCGCGTTTCCGAAGGAGTGCGTGCTGCTGTTCGGTCAGGAGGGGCCCGGGCTCTCACCCGAGGCCATCGACGCCGCGGATGCGGTGGTGGAGATCTCGCAGTTCGGCTCGACGCGGTCGATCAACGCGTCTGCTGCCGCGGCGGTCGCGATGCACGCCTGGGTGTTGCAGCACGTGTCGTTCAGCGGTTCTCGCGCCGCCACACCAGCTTGAGCCCCGACCAGTTCGTGTCGACGGCCGCGACCTTCACATCCACGAGCCCGCGTTCGAGTGCAGCGTTCCTGATGAGGTTTTCGTCGAGGTCGCTCACGTGTCCGGCCGCCTTGCGCGGCCAGGCCGCCCAGAGCATCCCGTCGGGGCGGATGCGGTCGCCGATGCCGTCGAGCTCGGCCAGGAACTCGCCGGCGCCGCGATAGAAGGCGAGCACCAGCCCGGCCGGGCCATCGTCGCCCTCCGGGAGCCAGACGATGTCGTCCGGCCCGCTGTCGAGCGGGATGCGCCACCCGTCGTCGGCGTGTAGCACCTGTGCCGTCATGCCCGGTTTGAGGCCGAGCTTCTTCCACAGCGGGGTGCCGGAGTATCCCGCCGCCTCGCTCATGCGCGCACCGACCATCCCGCGCTGTCGGCGATCCGCTGGATGGCCGCCGGGTCGAGGTCGTAGACCGTCTCGCCGTCGTCCGGCGCTGGTGCGGAGACCAGGTGAGCACGCACCGGCCCGGCGACCGGCAGCTGCACCACCGCGAAGCCGGAACCGCGCACGGCCCGCTCGCGCTCCGGCGCCCACAGCACATCCGTCGTGTTCGCCACCGCAGGCGCGACCACCACCGGGATGCGCCGAGGACCCATCTCCGTGACGAGCGAGTGGTGGTAGTGCCCGGCGAGCACGAGGCGCACGTCGGCGGCCGTGCAGAGGTCGATCAGCGCCTCCGGGTCGACCAGGCGCAGCGTCTCGAACAGGCCGGTGGTCGGCGGCACGGGCGGGTGGTGCAGCACCACCACGGTTCCGTGCTCCGCCGGCTCGGCGAGCGCAGCCCGCAGCCGGTCGAACCGGGCGGCGTCGATGCGGCCGTACCCGGCTCCGGCCACCACGGTGTCCACGGTCACGACCCGGAAGCCGTCGACGACGCTGACCGCCTCGCGAGGCCCGAGCACCTGCTCGAACGGCCCGGCCAGATCGTGGTTGCCCATCGCGTAGACCACCCGCGCGTCCCGCTCGGACGCCCACGGCTCGAGCCGCCCGGCCAGCAGCCGGTACGACTCTGCACTCCCGTCGTCGGACAGATCGCCGGAGGCGACCACCAGGTCGATCGCCTCGATGGTCGCCGCGCGCGCCAGCACCCGGTCAAGCGCCGCCAGCGTGTCCACCAGCCCGTAGTGCAGGCGGCCGTCGCCGTACAGGTGCGTGTCGCTCAGGTGCAGGATGCGCAGGGTCTCGCTCACGCGGACACCATACCGCCTGGCACCGTCACCCGATGAGGCTCGGCCTCAGATCGCGCAGGGTGCGGAAGTGCGTCATCCGGGTCACGCCGATGGCGGAGACCAGCAACGCGATGAGCAGCCACAGGCCGAGCACCCCGGCGTCCGCCAGTGCGGTGGCGGGGTTGCCTCCGTACATCAGCTGCCGGATGCCGTCCACGGCGTACGACATCGGCAGCACGTGGTGCAGTGCGGCGAGCGGTCCAGGCAAGGTCTGCCAGGGGAACGTGCCTCCCGCCGTCACGAGTTGCAGCACCATCAGCACCAGGCCGAGGAACTGGCCGACGCTGCCCAGCCAGACGTTCAGGGCCAGGATGATCGCGGCGAACGTGAGGGAGGCCAGCGCCATCAGCCCGTACATCCCGAGCGGGTTGTCGATGCGGAAGCCGAGCGCGCCGGACACGATGGCGAACAGGCCGATCATCTGCACCGCGCCGAGCAGGCCGGGGGTGAGCCAGCCCGCGAGGGTGATCTTCACCGGGGAGTGCAGCGCCGTGATGGCGCGGCGGGAGACCGGCTTCACGATGAGGAACAGCGCGTAGATGCCGATCCAGCCGGCCAGGGCGACGAAGAACGGCGCGAGGCCGGCCCCGTAGGTTCCCGCGGAGGTGATGGAGTCGTTCTTCAGGTTGACCGGGTCGGCGATGGTCGTCGCCTGCTTCTTCTGCAGGGCGGGGGAGTTGTCCGGGATCTGGCCGACGCCGTCGGTGAGGCCGTCGCGCAGCTTCGCCGTGCCGTCGTGCAGCGTGGTGAGGCCGTCGCGCAACTGGGATGCGCCGGATGCGGCCTGCTTGCTGCCGTCCGCGAGCTGGGCGGCGCCACCGGCGGCCTGCGTGGAGCCGGACGCCACCTGCGACGCTCCGGATGCGACCTGGTCGGCGCCCGCCGCGAGCTGGTTGACCTGCCCGACGAGCGTCTGCACCTGGGTGTTGCCGTCCTGCACCTTGGCGTCGATCTTCCCGAGAGCAGCGGACACCTGGTCGAGCTGCTCCTGCGTCGCGCCCGCCTGCTTCAGCTGGTCGAGCAACTGCCGCCCGACCGCCGGCGCGTCGGCCGCGAGCTGGGCCGCCGCCGTTCCCGCCTGGGTCGCCTTCGCGGCGAGCTGGTCGTTTCCGGCCGCCACCTGGGCGGCGCCGTCGCTCACCTGCGCTGCTCCTCCGGAGAGCTGGGCCAGTGCATCCGACAGCTGTTGCGAGCCCGTCGCCAGCTGGCTGGTGCCGTCGGCGAGAGTGGATGCGCCCGAGCGCGCCGTCTCGCTGCCGTCGACCAGCTGGTTCGCCCCATCCACGGCCGTGACCAGGTTGGAGCGGATGTCGGCGAGACCGAGGAGGAACTGCTCCGCCGCCTGCTGGTTGACCTTCTTGACGATGGAGGTGCGGATCTTCTCCGCGGCCTGCGTGCCGATCGTGGACGCCAGATAGCTGTTGGTGTCGTTGGTGGTGAGCGTCACCGTCGCGCGGTGCGGCGTCTTCGTGGAGGCGGAGGCGAGCGCTTCGGAGAAGTTGGCGGGGAAGGTGATGCTGAAGTCGTACTTCGAGTCGTCGACGCCGCTCGCCGCGGAGCCGGATTCGACCCTGTGCCAGTCGAACGAGCCGTCCCTGATGAGCTCGTCGGCCACGTCGCTCCCGTAGTTGACCGTCTTGCCGTCGACCGTCGTTCCGCTGTCGTCCATCACGATGGCCGCGGGGATCTTGTTCAGGTTCGCGTACGGGTTCTGGTTGGCCCACAGGTACAGCCCGCCGTAGAGCACGGGGACGCACATGAGCGCGATGAGCGCCACGATCGACATCGGGCTGGCGGTGAGGCGACGGAACTCCGCCGCGATCATCTGGGGGATCTTCATTCGGCTTCCTCCGCGCGGTCGGTGCCGCGCTGTTCGAGTGCTGGGGCGACGATGAGGTCGGGCAGCTCGTCGGTGTCGTCGCGTCCAGGGTCTTCGTCGAAGGTGCTGGCGGGGCCCTGCGTGGCCGTCTCGCCCATCCGGGAGATCATGCCGGACGCCGCGATGGCGGCAGCGGAGGCGTCGCCGGCCACGACGAGCACGGCGATGTCGCGGGCCGCGATCCGGCGTGCGAGCTCCCACCACTCGTTCGGGTCGCCGCCGTGCCGGTCCGGCGACGTGATGACGAGCCCCTCCACACCCTGACGCATCAGCGCGAGCTCGGCCAGCAACCGGATGCGCACGGTCGGCGGCACGGTGCCGATCGCGAACCGCGCCCACTCTGACGCGCCCAGCTCGTTCAGTCTCCTGTTGACGGCGATGGGGTTGGATGCGCGCCCGGCGAACATCAGCTCCTCCGCCACGATCCCGGCGACCGTCACGTCGGCGGCGGGCTCGCACACATCCGGTGCGTCGATGAGGGCGATGCGCTTGCGCATGGCGGAGTAGTCGCTCGCGCCGTCGATGGTGACGGTTCCGGCGTCCGGGCGCATCCGGCCGGATGCGATCAGTCCGAGCACGGTCGGCCGCTGCTCGGTCTCCGCCCTGGCGAGCGTCACCTCTCCGGTCTGGAACGTCGCGGAGGTCGGGGGCAGGGCGGCGTTGTGCGCGCCCTTGGCGACGCGATCGAGCACGATCTTCATGCTGTGACCTCCTGGAAGGCGAGTTCGGGGGTTTCGGCGATGAG
Organism: Leifsonia sp. NCR5; assembly: GCF_002105485.1. NCBI lineage: Bacteria > Bacillati > Actinomycetota > Actinomycetes > Micrococcales > Microbacteriaceae > Leifsonia > Leifsonia sp. NCR5. Next base: position 11,832 of record NZ_NCSR01000041.1, on the reverse strand, counting down.
GGCGCCGGCTTCGCGCCAGCTCAGACCGGCTGCGCTCAGTCCGGCGAGCATCACGAGCCTGTGCCCTTCGCCGTTGGTGAGCTTGGCGCGCATCGCCTCGTCGAGCACGGAGACGGCGGCGTTCTCGATGAGCCTGGTGACGGTCTCGAGGTCGAGGTCTGCGCGCAGCTGCTCCGCTGCCATGCCGCGGCGCACGGTGTCGCGCAGCCGCTCACGAGCCGGGTCGAGCGCTGCGCCGACGATCTTGCGGTGCGGGCCGCGCACGGCGAGGGCTGCGCTGACGCGCACATGCTCGACCTCCGCCCAGAGGGTGGCGCCGAACAGCGCGATCTCGACCCGGGCATCCGGATGGGAGACGGGGTCGAGCAGCGCGGCGAGCCGGGCGGCCCCGCGGGTGAAGACGTCGACGAGGAGGTCGTCCCTGGTGGCGAAGTGGCCGTAGATGGCCCGGCGGCTGAGCCCGGCGCGGGCGGCGATGGTCTCGAGCGAGGCGTCGATGTCCTCGTTGAGCGCGGCGGCCGCTGCCGCGATGATCGCCTCCCTGTTCGCTGCTGCGTCGCGCCGCGGGGCACGGGTCGTGGAGGAAGGCATGCATTGGATACTACTCTTCTTGCACACGACTGTGCAAGATAATGGCGCGATAGGATCGAGTGCGACGGTCAGCCCGATGGGCACCGGCGCGCACATCCCATCGAGAGGACCGAAAAGTGCCCGCGATCGTGATCATCGGCGCCCAGTGGGGCGACGAAGGCAAAGGCAAAGCGACCGACCTCCTCGGCAGCCGCATCGACTACGTCGTCAAGTTCAACGGGGGCAACAACGCCGGCCACACGGTCGTCGTCGGCAGCGAGAAGTACGCGCTGCACCTGCTTCCCTCCGGCATCCTGACCGAAGGCGTCACGCCCGTCATCTCCAACGGCGTCGTCGTCGACATCGAGGTGCTGTTCGAGGAGCTGGACGGGCTGATCGCCCGCGGCGTCGACGTCTCCCGCCTCAAAGTCAGCTCGAACGCGCACGTCATCACGTCCTACCACCGCACGATCGACAAGGTCACGGAGCGCTTCCTCGGCAAGCGCCAGATCGGCACGACCGGCCGCGGCATCGGCCCCACGTACGCCGACAAGATCAACCGCGTGGGCATCCGCATCCAGGACCTGTTCGACGAGAACATCCTGCGCCAGAAGGTGGAGGGCGCCCTCGACCAGAAGAACCACCTGCTGGTCAAGGTCTACAACCGCCGTGCCATCAGCGTGGACGAGGTGGTCGAGCAGCTGCTCGGCTACGCGGAGCGCCTGCGCCCGATGGTCGTCGACAGCTCCCTGCTGCTGCACCAGGCCCTCGAAGACGGCAAGTACGTCCTGTTCGAGGGCGGCCAGGCCACGATGCTGGATGTCGACCACGGCACGTACCCGTTCGTCACCTCCTCCAACTCCACCGCTGGCGGAGCGGCGACGGGATCCGGCATCGGCCCGAACCGCATCGACCGCGTCATCGCCATCGTGAAGGCGTACACGACCCGCGTCGGCGCAGGGCCGTTCCCGACCGAGCTGTTCGACGAGTGGGGCGAGTTCCTGCGCGAGCGCGGCTTCGAGTTCGGCACCACCACGGGCCGTCCGCGCCGCACCGGCTGGTACGACGCTCCCGTCGCCCGCTACACGGCGCGCATCAACGGCGTCACCGACTTCGTGCTCACCAAGCTGGACACGCTCACCGGCATCGAGCGCATCCCGGTCTGCGTGGCGTACGACGTCGACGGCGTGCGCCACGACGAGGTGCCTGCTTCGCAGAGCGACTTCCACCACGCGGTGCCGATCTACGAGGAGTTCCCCGGCTGGACCGAGGACATCAGCGGAGCGCGCACCTTCGACGACCTGCCGAAGAACGCCCAGGACTACGTCATCGCGCTGGAGAAGCTGTCCGGCGCTCGCATCTCGGCGATCGGCGTCGGGCCGGCGCGCGACGAGATCGTCGTGCGGCACGACCTGGTCGACTGACGGAGGCGTGCTCAGCGACCGCTGAGCGCGTGCAGCAGCGGGAGCAGCGCATCCGGTGCCGCTGCCGTCGCCGGCGTGAAGAACTCGGTGTCCGCCGACTCGACCGCCTGGATCGCCGAGGCCGCCACGGCTCGTCCCGCCTCTGTCACGTGCAGCACTTTGGCGCGTGAGTCCGCCGGGTCCTGCTCGCGGTCGATGAGTCCTTTCGCGATCAGGCGGCGGACCACCTCGGAGGTCATCCGCGCATCCGACCCTGTGAACTCGGACAGCCGCGCCTGATTGGGCCGCTCGTCCGTGCCGTTCAGCCACCACGTGGATGCGAGGATGACGAACTGCGCGTGCGTCAGGTCGAGCGGCGTGAGCGCGTCGGCCATCGCGCGCTGCCAGCGCAGGGTGGCGTGCCAGAGCAGGAAGCCGGGGCTCGTTGTCGGACCTTCGGGGAAGTCGGTCATGCTCTGCGCGCCGCCTGCTCGAACAGGGCGGCCATCGACTCGGGGAAGTCGTCGCTTATCTGCGGGCCGAGCTCGGGACCGACCTCTTCGGCGCCCGGGCCGGTGATGTCGAGGCGGTGTGTGACGCGCGTGCCGGTCGGGGTGTCGACGAGCGTATGGCGGAAGGTGAGGACGATGTCGCCGAACTCGGTGCGGTCGGCGTAGGTCTCCGTCTCGACCAGGTCGACGATGGTCGAACGGAACGGGTCCTGGCCGGCGGGGGTGATTGTGAGCCCGGTTCCGACGGCGAACGGGCCGTCGAGCTCGAACGCGTCGGCACCCTCGTAGGTGAGGTCTCCGGTGTGCAGGTCGCGCAGTGCGGCCCAGACGGCGTCGCGGGAGAGTGTGGTCTCCGCGGTGTGCTCGGTGCTCCACATGGTCGTGCCTTTCTGTCTAGGTGTAGATGATCTATGCGTAGAGAATATGCCTGACGGGCGACCTGCGCAAGACCCGGGGCGCACCTCCTCTCCATCCGGAGGATGACGCACCGCCGCCCAGGATGAGGCCCGCGGCCGATGTGCCTGGCGCGGCACACGGAGACGATGGATGCATGACCTCCCTTCCCAGCGCCCAGCAGCATCCCAGCGTCCAGCGGCATCCCGCCCTCTCCGCCATCGGACTCACGAAGGCGTACGGCACGGCCGTCGCGCTCGCCGGGGTCGACTTCCGGCTCAACGTGGGCGACTCCGTGGCGATCATGGGCGCATCCGGCTCGGGCAAGACCACACTCCTGCACGTGCTCGCCGGCATCGTGCGGCCGGACGAGGGGAGCGTCACCTTCGCCACCCCGCACGGCCCGCTCGACGTGACGGCGCTCGGCGAGAAGGAGCGGTCGCGGCTGCGGAGGGAGGCGTTCGGGTTCGTCTTCCAGCAGGGCTTCCTGCTGCCGGAGCTGACCGTGATCGAGAACGTGGCCCTCCCGCTGATGCTCGGCGGCGCCGCTCGCTCGGTGGCCGAGCAGAACGCCGCAGGCTGGCTTGCCGCCCTCGGTCTCGCCGGCTTCGGGACACGCCGCATCGGCCAGCTCTCCGGTGGCCAGGCGCAGCGGGTGGCCATCGCGCGCGCCCAGGTGACCGGAGCATCCGTGGTCTTCGCCGACGAGCCGACCGGGGCACTCGACTCGCACACGTCCGTCGAGGTGATGGATGCGCTGATCGGCTCGACCACCGGCCGCGGCCGGTCTCTCGTGGTCGTCACCCACGACGAGGAGGTCGCCGCCCGCTGCTCCCGGGTGCTGCGGCTCGCCGACGGCCGCATCGTCGACGAGGCGGTCACCCGATGAACACCCTCAGACTGGCCTGGCTGCTCGGCCGTCGCTCCGCCACCGACCGGGCGACCATCGTGCTCCCCGTCGTCGCCTTCGCCGTGGTCACCGCCCTGCTGCTCGTCGTCGCGGGCGGCGCCCAGGCGTTCTTCTCCTGGACGGACGAGACGGCCTTCCTCTACCAGCTGCTCGCCGTGGTCGCCCTCGCGCTGCTGATCGTGCCGCTGGTGGCGCTCGGCGGCTCTGCTGCGAGGCTCTCCGCCCGCCGCAGAGACGACAGGCTCGCCAGCCTGCGCCTGCTCGGCGCGACGCCGGGCACCGTCACCGCCCTGACCGTCATCGAGTCGACCGTGCTCGCGCTGGTCGGTGCGCTCGCCGGGGTGGTGATCTCGCTCGGCGCCGTGCCGCTGGTGGGGCTCATCCCGTTCCGCGGGGAGCCGCTCGGCGCTGCTGCGGTGTTCCTGCATCCACTGCTCGTCGTGCTCGTGGTGGTCGCCGTCGGGGCGCTCGCCGCGGTCAGCGCCGTGGTCGGGCTGCGCGGCGTCATCCTGTCGCCGCTCGGAGTCCGCACCAGGCAGACGGCGCCCAGGATGCACTGGGTGCGCGTGGTGGTCGGCCTGGCGGTGGTCGCCGTGACGTTCGTGGCGATGTACATCGTGCAGCTGGTCTCCGGCTTCGGCGTGATCCTGACGATCCTGGCCGTCGGGTTCGGCGGCACCATCGCGGTGCTCAACCTGGTGGGACCGTGGGTGATCAGGCTGGTCGCCTCCGGTCAGGCCAAGCGTGCGGGAACGGTGACGAAACTGCTCGCCGCCCGCAGCATCCTGGAGTCGCCCAAGGCGGCCTGGCGGCAGGTGTCCGGTGTCGCGATGACGAGCTTCATGGCCGTCTTCGCGGGGGTCGGGGTCGCCCTGCTCGGCGTCGCGGCCGACAGCGGGAAGGCGGACGCCGCATCCCTGCAGCTGTTCGCGGACATCCGCACGGGCGTCATCATCACGGTGGTCGCGTCGTTCCTCATGGTGGCCTGCTCGGTCGGCGTGAACCAGGCGTCGGCGGTTCTCGACCGCCGGGCCGTGTACGTCAGCCTCGACAGGCTCGGGATGCCCGTGGAGACGATGAACGCCGCCCGCTCCCGCGCCGTACTCTCCCCGCTCCGCATCACGACGATCGGCTCTGCGGTGACGGCGGCGGTCGTGATCTTCCCGCTCGCGGGGACCAGCCTGATCGTGGCGCCCGCCAGCATCCTGATGATCGCCGGCTGCCTGGCCGCCGGGATCCTGCTGGTCTGGCTCGGCCTGCGCGCAACGCGGCCGGTGCTGACGCGGGTGCTTGCCGACCCGTCGCCGTCGCTGTAGCCGCGCGGGCCGGCGCGGGCCAGTGGTATACAGCCCTGTCGGATAAAGTCGGAGGATGGGTCAGAACGAGGACGCCGCCGCAGCGATCGAGCGGCTGCACAGCATCCGGCAGAGCATCGACAACATCGACGCGGCGGTGGTGCACATGCTCGCCGAACGGTTCAAGTTCACGCAGCAGGTCGGCGCGCTGAAAGCGGAGCACGGGCTCCCCGCCGCCGATCCGGAGCGTGAGCGCGAGCAGATCCAGCGCCTGCGCGCGCTCGCCGAGGAGAGCCACCTCGACCCCGCGTTCGCCGAGAAGTTCCTCAACTTCATCGTCGCCGAAGTCATCCACCACCACGAACGGATCGCCACCGAGAGCGCCAAGTGACCTGGCACCCGGAGGCCGTGCCTGACGCGCACGGCAAGACGGTCGTGGTCACCGGCGCGAACGCCGGAGTCGGCTACTTCGCGAGCGAACAGCTCGCCGCAGCAGGAGCGCACGTCGTGCTCGCCTGCCGCAGCCAGGAACGGGCGGAGGCGGCCGTGTCCGCGATCCGTCGCCGCGTGCCGGGTGCGAGCGTCGAAGCGACACCGCTCGACGTCTCCGACCACGCTTCGGTCGCCGGGGCCGCCGCCGCGCTGCTGGAACGGGAGCGGCTGGACGTGCTGCTCCTCAACGCCGGCATCGTGCACGCACCCGCCGACCGGGCAGTGGATGCGCGGGGCAACGAACTCGTCCTCTCCACCAACGTGCTCGGCCACTTCCAGCTGACGGCGCTCGCCCTGCCAGTGCTCGAACGCACCCCGGGAGCGAGAATCGTGACCCTCGGCTCCCTGGCAACGCTGCTCGCCCGCTTCCCGCTCGACGACCTGCAGCTCGACGGTTCGTACACGTCGTGGAAGGCGTACGCGCAATCGAAGATCGCCGCGCAGGTCTTCGGCTTCGAACTCGACCGCCGGCTGCGCGCCGCCGGTGCGGACATCGCGAGTGTCGTCGTGCATCCCGGATACTCGACCTCTGGCCGCACCCCGGGCATCCGGGGCGTCAACCAGCCGTCGAAGGTGAAGCGCTTCGCGGACAACCTGCAGGCGGCCTGGACGCAGGGCAAAGATCACGGCGCCTGGGTTCCGGTGCGCGCGGCATTGGACCCGGAGGTGCGCGGCGGCGACTTCCTCGGCCCGCGCTGGGTGACCAAGGGCGTGCCGGCTCGCGCGCTCGCGACGCCGACCACGCGCGACCGGGCGGTCGGCGAGCGGGTGTGGGCGCTGCTGGAGGAGTACTCGGGGCAGCGGTTCCCGCTGGGGCGGTAGCCACCCATACACCCACCCCTCCCGCACCCCTCCCAGCGCCCGTTCAGAGCGCTGCTGTGTGCTGAAGGCATGGATATCGCTTACACCGCAATCGCGCACGCCACTGGTGGGGGACGGGACGGCCACGTCCGCAGCGAGGACGACCTCCTCGACTTCGACACGCGTCCGCCGAAGGAGCTGGGCGGCTCCGGCGAGGGGACCAACCCGGAGCAGCTGTTCGCCGCCGGGTACGCTGCGTGCTTCCTCAGCGCCATCCATGCCGCCGGGCGCAGCGAGAAGCTGGACACCACGGACGCCTCCGTGTCGTCGAGCGTCGGCATCGGGGCGAACGGGGACGGCGGGTTCGGGCTCGCGGTCGAGCTCGACGTCTACATCCCGCGCGTCGGTCGTGAGCAGGCCGATCTGCTCGCGGAGAAGGCGCACCAGCTCTGCCCGTACTCGAATGCCACCCGCGGGAACATCCCGGTGAAGGTCACGATCGTCGAATAGGCGACGCGCGCCTCAGTTCGTCGCGACTCTGCCGACCTTCTCGGTCTTGTCCCAGCGCGCCTCGACGTGGGCGAGCTCCTTGAGGTAGGAGTCGAACGTGATCGCGCACAGCAGCGAACCGTATCCGGCCAGGTAGATCAGCGCGGGCGCCAGCCAGCGGCCCGCGCGCGTGCGGTCCGCCTTGCGGGCGAGCCACGCGACGACCATCGAGAACGGGATCCAGATGTAGATGGCGAGCGTCAGCCAGAACAGCGCCGGGCCGTCCAGTGTGGCGCCGAACAGGCCGGGCAGCCAGACCAGCATCACCTTCGGGAACAGCGCCGTCAGCATCACCAGGATGTTGACGATGCCGGGGAACAGCAGGATCTGGCCCAGCTCGCGTTTGCTGGTCTTCGCATCCGTCAGCGAGCCCAGGATCAGGATGAACAGGTAGGCGAGGGCCGCGGAGATCCAGAGCACGCGGAAGACGTTCGTGGCGAACTCGGCCTGCAGGAACAGCAGCCCGGCCAGGCCGATCGACGACACGATCATGATGAGCGGCAGCAGCCACAGGCTGAACCAGACGATGCCGAACGTCCACGCGCCGAGGTGGTGGGTGCCGCTCGGGCGGAACCAGATGTTCTTGTAGCGCGCCGTCACCGTCACGTTGCCGCGTGCCCAGCGCAGCCGCTGCTTCCACAGGGCGTCGACCGACCGCGGCTCCTCCGCGAGGACGTGCGCGTGCGGCTCGAACACCACCGTGCGGCCCTTGAGCTGCGTCTCGAACGTGGTGATCGTGTCCTCCGCGAGCGACGACGTGTCGATCTGACCGCCGATGGCGAGCAGGTTCTCGCGCGTGTGCAGCTGTGCGCCGCCGGCCAGGCACGCCTGCGCGCCCAGCACGTTCTGGGCACGGCGCGCTGCCGGCTGCGACAGCACATACTCGACGCCGATGAACTTGGTCAGGTAGTTGCGGTCGCTGCTGCCCTCGCGGATGTACGCGGAGACGGCGCCGACCTCCGGGTCGGCGAAGTGGCGGGTCATTTTGCGCAGCGAGTCCGGGAGGTAGATGACGTCGGCGTCCATGATCAGGAGGGCCTCCATCCAGTCGTCCTTGAGGATCTCCCGGATGCCGTGGTTCAGCGTGTGCGCCTTGCCCTCCCCGCCCTTGTCGCGGCGCAGCAGCACCACGTTGCCCGGGTAGAGGGCCTCCTTCTCGCGCACCACATCCGGGGTCAGGTCGGTGCTCGCGTCGTCGACGACGAAGATGCGGAGCGCCTCGCGCGGGTAGTCGAGCTTCATCAGCCGGTCGATGGATGCGCCGATCACCGCGCCCTCGTTCCAGGCCGGCACCACGATGGCGACGCGCGGGAGGTACGGCTTGGCCTTGCCGTAGTGGTTGATGAAGGCGTGGAACGGGATGACGACGAACGTCGCCGCTGCTGCGATGACCGGGACGAGGCCGGTCAACGCCAGGATCAGGCAGACCCAGACGCCGATCGATTGCAATACAGCCACCACGTCCATGAATGCCTCCCCTTCGACGGCCAACGATACCAACAGGAGACAGACCGGTCGGGATGCGGGAGGCGGCGGGATGCGGCGGGATGCTGCGCCATGTCCGATTCGTGCGAGCGGACGTCGGTGGGGACCGATAGCGTCAGACCGTGAAGGTCGCACTGCAGTTCATCGCCATGGGTCTCGTCTGGGGCGCCAGCTTCCTGTTCATGAAGGTGGGACTCGAGGGTGTGAGCTTCGGGCAGGTGGTGTGGGCGCGCCTGGTCTTCGGCGCGGTGACGCTGGCGGTGATCGCGATCATCACCAGGAGCAGGCTCCCGCGCGAGCCGATCGTGTGGCTGCACTTCCTGGTGGTGGCGATCACGTACTGCGTCATCCCGTACCTGCTGTTCGCCTGGGCGGAGCAGTACGTGTCGTCGAGCCTGGCGAGCATCTACAACGCGGTCACGCCGATCACCACGGCCATCCTGGTCACGGCGGCGTTCCGCGTGGAGAGGCTGAACCGCGACCAGGTGCTCGGGGTGCTGATCGGCGTGCTCGGCGTGGTGATCGTGGTCGGTCCGTGGCAGATCGCTGCCCTGTCCGGCAGCGTCTGGGGGCAGCTCGCCTGTCTCGGCGCGGTCACCTGCTACGGCTTCAGCTTCGGCTACATCCGCCGGTTCATCAGCCACAGGGCGATGCCGGCGACGACCATCGCCGTGATGAACATCGGAGTCGCTGCGGCCATCATGGTCGTGCTCACCCCGGTGATCGCCTGGGGTCCGATCACGTTCAGCTGGCCGGTGCTGCTCAGTCTGCTCGCGCTCGGCGCGCTCGGCACGGGCGTCGTCTACATCTGGAACATGAACGTGCTGCGCGCCTGGGGCCCCACGGCGACCTCCGGGGTGACGTACGTGACGCCGGTGGTCGGGGTGGCGCTGGGCATCCTGGTGCTCGGCGAGACGCTCAGCTGGAACGAGCCGGTGGGCGCCGTGGTGGTGCTCGCGGGCATCCTGCTGACGCAGCAGCGCGTGCGGTTGTTCACGCGCAGGCAGGCCGAACTCGTGGACGAGCCGGCCTAGCCGGCGCGCTACGCGACGACCGGGCCGAAGTGCTCGGGGAGGGTCGAGCGGTGGGTGCCGCGCAGCTCCTCGAGGCCGACGGTGAACAGGTCCTGCACTTCGAGCACCGGCTGCGCGCCGACCTCGGCGTCTGTGACGCCGATGCGCAGTGCGGGGATGCCGCGTCCGTCGCAGAGGCCACGGAACTTCACGTCGTCTTCGCGCGGGACGGAGACGAGCACGCGTCCGGTGGACTCGCTGAACAGGGCTGTCGCAGCATCCACGCCGTCGCGCTCCATGATCTCGGTGAGCCACACGCGGGCGCCGACGCCGAAGCGCATGACCGACTCGGCGAGAGCCTGCGCGAGGCCGCCGTCGGAGAGGTCGTGCGCGGAGGCGACCAGGCTCTCCAGCGAGGCGGCGTGCAGCAGCTCCGCCAGGTTGCGCTCTCCGGCGAGGTCGACCACCGGCGGGCGTCCGCCGAGGTGCCCGTGCACGGTGCCGGCCCAGGCCGAGCCGTCCAGCTCTTCGCGGGTGACGCCGAGCAGGTAGATGTTGTCGCCCTCGTCCTGCCACCCGCTCGGGATGCGGCGGGCGACGTCGTCGATGACGCCGAGCACGCCGACCACCGGGGTCGGGAAGATCGGCTTGGTGCCGGTCTGGTTGTAGAACGACACGTTGCCGCCGGTGACCGGGATCTCGAGTTCGAGGCAGGCGTCGGACAGGCCCTCGACGGCCTGCGAGAACTGCCACATGACCTCGGGGTTCTCCGGGCTGCCGAAGTTGAGGCAGTCGGTGACGGCGGCGGGCACAGCACCGGATGATGCGACGTTGCGGTACGCCTCGGCCAGCGCCAGCACGGCGCCCTGCTTCGGGTCGAGCTGGCAGTATCGGCCGTTCGCGTCGGTGGCGATGGCGAAGCCGAGTCCGCTCTCCTCGTCGACGCGGATCATGCCGGCGTCGTCCGGGAAGGCGAGGGCGGTGTTGCCGCCGACGAAGTAGTCGTACTGGTCGGTGATCCAGCCCTTGTCGGCCAGGTTCGCGCTGCCGAGCAGGGCGAGGAACTGGTCGCGCAGCTCGTCGCCGCCGGCCGGGCGGGAGAGGCGCGAGGCGCTGTCGGCCTGCAGGGCGTCGATCCACGCCGGGTATGCGACGGGACGCTCGTAGACCGGGCCGTCGACGGCGACGGTGCGCGGCTCGACGTTGACGATCTCCTCGCCGTGCCAGTTGATGACGAGGCGGCCGGTGTCGGTAACCTCGCCGAGCACGCTGGTCTCGACGTCCCACTTCGCGGTGACGGCGAGGAACGCATCCAGCAGTTCCGGCTTGACGACGGCCATCATGCGCTCCTGGCTCTCCGACATGAGGATCTCCTCAGCGGTGAGCGTGGGGTCGCGCAGCAGCACCTTCTCCAGCTCGATGAACATGCCGCCGTCGCCGTTCGACGCCAGCTCGCTCGTCGCGCAGGAGATGCCGGCAGCGCCCAGGTCCTGGATGCCCTCGACCAGCTTGTCGCGGAACAGCTCCAGGCAGCACTCGATGAGCACCTTCTCGGCGAACGGGTCGCCGACCTGCACGGCGGGACGCTTGGTAGGGCCGCCGGCCGAGAACGTGTCGGACGCCAGGATGCTCGCGCCGCCGATGCCGTCGCCGCCCGTGCGGGCACCGAACAGGACGACCTTGTTGCCGAGGCCGGACGCGTTGGCGAGGTGCAGGTCTTCGTGGCGGAGGACGCCGACGGAGAGGGCGTTCACCAGCGGGTTGCCCTGGTATACCGGGTCGAAGTACGTCTCGCCGCCGATGTTCGGCAGGCCGAGGCAGTTGCCGTAGAACGAGATGCCGGAGACGACGCCGTGCACGACGCGCGCCGTGTCCGGGTTGTCGATGGCGCCGAACCGCAGCTGGTCCATGACCGCCACCGGACGCGCGCCCATCGAGATGATGTCGCGGACGATGCCGCCGACGCCCGTCGCAGCGCCCTGGAACGGCTCGATGTAGGAGGGGTGGTTGTGCGACTCGACCTTGAAGGTGACCGCCCAGCCCTCCCCGACATCCACGACGCCCGCGTTCTCGCCCATGCCGACCATGAGGTTCTTCTTCATGGCGGGGGTGACCTTCTGCCCGAACTGGCGCAGGTACATCTTCGACGACTTGTACGAGCAGTGCTCCGACCACATGACGGAGTACATGGCGAGCTCGCCGCTCGTCGGACGCCGGCCCAGGATCTCCCGGATGCGCGCGTACTCGTCCTCCTTCAGGCCGAGCGCCGCATACGGCTGCTCGCGCTCGGGAGTGGCGATCGCATTCTCGACGGTGTCGACGACGTGCGTGGTGGTGGTGTCGGTCACGCTGGCACTCCAAAGAGGGGAGACGGTGGCGGGGATGCGACCAGTCTACCGGGGGTGGAGG
>NZ_NCSR01000040.1:0-18075 GCF_002105485.1 Leifsonia sp. NCR5 | reverse complement strand
CCGCCCACCCGTCCACCATGACGGTCGACTTCGCGTTCCAGCACCTGCACGAGGAGGCGCTCTACGAGGCGCCCACCGGTCCGCCGGCGCTCATCGTCGACCCCGTCACCGGGAAGCCGATCGCCGACCCGGCGACGCCTTCCCCGCCGGGCGCGACCGTGCATCCGATCGTCGGGCACCGTCCGGCGCGCGGGTCGCGGCTGGTGTTCGCGGTTCCGGACGGCGAGAGCATCCCGTTCACGTCGGAGGGCATCCTGGCTGCGATCACCCGGCTCGAGCCTGTACTGCATCCCCTGGCCGCGCCGTCAGGAACAGCGCCGGCCCCGTGGAACGCGGGGGACAACCCGGCCGCCGCCCAGCAGGGCGCAGGGGCGAAGGCGGGCGGGTTCGAGCAGCGCGTCGTCGTCGGGAAGGGGATCGTCGCCACGCTCACCGGCGGCAGCGTCGTCCTGGAGACGGTGACCGCCGCCCAGCAGCGGAAGGTCGCCGGTCCTGTCACGCTCGACAACCTCGTCTCGAACGCGAAGGCGCTCGGGCAGGTGCGCGCCTCCCTGTCCGCCGTCCGCCCGGTCGTGTCCGACGGGGTGAAGCTCGGCGGGCTCGACGGCGACCTGGTCGATGCCGTGCCGCGCGGCCCGATCCTGGACGGCCCGATCCTGGGCGGCGGCTTCGGGAACCTGCCGCGCACCCGCCCCATCCTCAGCGACAAGCCGGATCGCGGGCAGACCGCCATCGAGGCTCCGTTCCGGCTGATGATCTCGCCCACCGCAGACGGCCGCTGGGCGCACGCCGTCTCACCCGTGCCCAGTGCGACGGCTCCCGGGTTCGTCGAGCTGTGGCACTCGCGGCTCGGGGTCGCCTCCGACGACCCGGCAGCACCGGATGAGCGGGACGCCGACCACCGGGTGGTGCGCGCGATCTGGACGCGCGACAGGGACAGCGTCACCGCCGCGCAGTGGCAGTCGGCGGCCATCGACCAGGCGGGAGGCGCGTTCACGGTCCCCCCGCTCGGCGGCGATGCGCCGTTCCGGGCGTCGCTGAACGCCGCAGACCGGCACCGGCTGGTGCGGCAGACCTCCGAGTCGTGGCTGGCGAAAAACCGGCGAAGCCGCATCGACCCTCTCCCGGTCGGGGCGAAGGCGCTGTGGCTGTCCGGGCTCGGCGCGACCCTCGACCTGCACGGTGCCTGGCCCACCCTGCCATACTCGCTCGCCGGTCTCGCCTCGGTGCTCGCCTGGGACCACCAGGCTCCGTTCGGCCGGGACCAGTACGTGCGCGTCGCATATCCGGGATACCTGTTCCCGCTCGGACACAAGGCGGCGCTGATCAAGGTAACGGAGCGGAAGATGAAAGCGGCGACCGGCGGGTCGTACGCCGGGCTGTACCAGCGCAAGTTCATCGTGCTGCTGGAGCGCACGCGCAGCTACGCCGGTCAGCGGGACTTCCCGTTCGCGTCCATCGAGCTGCAGCCGTCCGTCACCCCGGTGATCGACGACCCCGGCGTGCAGGAGAACTCGTCGTTCTGGCCGACCATCGGCGGGCAGCGATTCCGCTGGGTGGTGAACACCGTCGACAGGGACACGCAGCCGATCCGGCTGAGCTTCCCGATGCTGTGGGTGAGCGAGTCCGTGCAGCCGCCCGACTTCGCCACGGTCATCCACGCCAAATACGACACCGACCCGGACAGGGAGGTGGCGGCGCACGGACAGCGGATCGCGTTCGCGCCGCGCCCGTCGACCGGATCGGGGGACGCGCAGGCGGAGACGCAGACCGTCCGGCTGCTCGGCACCCCGGTGGTCGGCTCGTCGACCCCGACGATGAGCTCCGCCGACGTGGTGCTCCCCGCCGTGCAGCACCTGTCCGCCACGCCGAGCCTGCCGGTCTCGTACGCCAAGCAGTTCCTCTCCACCGGGCTGGACGCCGGCAACCCCGGCCAGGTGTGGGCGAACGTCCTGGCGGACGACGGGACCATCACGGCAGCGGACTTCCCCGACCTCACCGCGCACGGCATCCCGTTGCCCTCCCTGTCGTTCGGCGGGGCCGGCTCGACCAGCGGCACGGACAAGGGCGGCGGGTTCGTCGCGCCGAACCTGCCGATCCGCGGCGTCTCCGCCCTGTCCGGCCCGGTCGGCGACATCGACAACGCCATCGACCTCGACTTCAACCCCGTCGACTACCTCAAGGGTGCGTTGCCCAAGCTGTTCGGGCTGGTCGATCTGGTCGACGTGATCGAGGCGGTCACCGGGGAGCCGCTCGCCCTGCCGAAGGTCGTCTCGCAGGCGGTGCAGCTGATCGAGGGCTTCCTCGACGACGTGCAGCGGCTGCGGGATGCGGTCGAGCAGGCCGTGCGGGATGCGCAGCTCGCCGTCGACAAGGCGGCCGACCGCTCGCAGGACGCGGTGGCGAAGGCCACGGCGATCCGGGACAGCGTGCTGGCGTCGAAGAACACCATCGTGTCGCTCGTGACCGCGTTCCCCGGCCAGCTCGCCGGAGCGGTGGCGTCGCCGCCGACCGTCACGCCCGCTGAGTTGCAGGGCGCCATCGGGCAGCTCGGCGCCGCGCTCGACGGGGTGCTCGCCATCGGCGGCCTCCCGGTGTTCGCCGCCAACCAGCTGGCGTCGCTGAAGAAGGCCATCGACCCGATCGTCGCCGACGTGGATGCCGCGCTCAAGGCCATCGACTTCCTCCGCGGCCTCGCCTCCGACAGCCCGCAGGTGCGCTTCCGGTTCGAGTGGAAGCCGGAGATGCGGTCGTGGCCGGCGGGAGACCCCATCCTGAGCCTGCAGAAGGACAGCCTGGTGATCGCCATCGACGGCCGGGCGAGCGCGACCGGCGACGTCACGGTGGACGTGCTCGCCGAGCTGCGCGACTTCCAGCTGAACCTCCTGCCGGGCGCCCCGCTCATCCGGGTGCCGTTCGAGCACATGTCGTTCAAGGCGGGCTCCAACGGCAAGACCGACGTGGATGTGGTGCTGGGCGACCTGAAGTTCGTCGGCCTGCTCTCGTTCGTTGAGGTGATCAAGGAGCTGATCCCGTTCGACGGGTTCTCCGATCCGCCGTTCCTGGACGTGTCGCCGTCCGGCCTGAGCGCTGGCTTCACCCTCGCGCTGCCGAACGTGGCCATCGGCGTCTTCAACCTGTCGAACATGTCGCTCGGCGCCGACGTGCAGGTGCCGTTCCTCGGCAAGAGCGTCACCGTCGGGTTCAACTTCTGCACCAGGGAGCGGCCGTTCACGCTCGCCGTCGTGTTCCTCGGCGGCGGGGGCTGGTTCGGGATGCGCATCGGGCCGAAGAAGCTGGAGATCTTGGAGATCGGGCTGGAGGCCGGGGCGTGCCTCGCCGTCGACCTGGGCGTCGCCTCCGGGTCGATCTCGGCGATGATCGGGATCTACATCCGGTTGGAGGCGGACGCCGGCTCGCTCACCGGCTACTTCCGGCTGCGCGGCGAGGTGGATGTGCTCGGCCTCATCTCCGCGTCGATCGAGCTCTACATGGAGCTCGTGTACCAGTTCAACACCGGCAAGATGATCGGCCGGGCGACGATCACGGTGCAGGTGAAGGTGCTGTTCTTCTCCGCCTCCGTGCAGATCAGCGCCGAACGGCAGTTCGCCGGCTCGAACGGAGACCCGAGTTTCCGCGAGGTGATGTGCGAGCCGGACGGCACATCGCCGGCGTGGAGCGACTATTGCGAAGCATTCGGCGCGGAAGGGGTGCAGGCATGAGCACCGAGACATTCATGACGACCGTGCTCCCTCGGTCGACGAGGCCAGACGCCGACGCCCACGTCTCGGTGTTCGTCAGCCCGAAGCTGGTGCCGGATGCCGCGACCGCCAGGCTGGACACGTTCGCGCTGTTCCCGCACTGGGCGGCGCAGGTGCTCGACGGGCTCACGATCGAGCTCGCCGACGACGCAGGCGCCATCGACTGCACCGTCGCGACCACCGCGGCGCTCGCACCGGATGCGGGCGTCTGGGACACGATCTTCCCTCCGGACACCCCGGTGAGAGGCAACCCCGTCCCTCGGCTCGACCAGAACAGGTGGCGCGGGTTCTCCGCGCGGTCGGTGCACGACATCGGCAAGCTGGTGCACCTGGCGACCGTGCTGTCCGACCCGACGAGCCCGCCCGCGCCGTCCGCGCATCCACTGGCCCAGCAGGCGCTCGGGATGGCGCAGCGCTGGCCGGTGCACGGAGGGGACGACCGCCGCAGGCCCGAGTTCGACGAGGCCAGGCTGACGGCGTTCCTGGACGAGTCGATCGAGACGGACGCGGAGCCGCAGGAGATCTCGCGGAGGATCGCCGCCAACGAGGACTGGTTCCTGCGCGCTCTCGGCGAGCTGCACCGGGCCAGGCGGTACTACGAGCGGCCGGAGTCCGCGCAGCCGTATCAGGAGGTGCCGGACACCCAGCCGGTCGGTCTCCCTCGGCAGGGCCCGGAGTTCCACGAGCGGGTCGGCACGATCGGCGACCACCCCGCGCTGCTGAGGAAGACCGGGCTGGTGATCGACCTGCGGGTGACGGACCCGGCGAGGCTGCTCTCGTCGCGCTGGCTGACCGCGGTGCTGACGGTCGGCGGGAACGCCGCGGCGTGCCGCCCGACGCACGTGTTCGTCCGCGCTCTCGGCGACGGCACGTTCGTGACCGTCGCGCAGACCGGCGACTGGATCGACGGATCGCTCGCCATCGGCGACGACAGCCTGTTCTCGGTGCTCGACCTCGACGCCGACGGCACGGCACTCAAGACGGAGCGGTTCCTCTGGACGCTGCCCCGGCTGTTGCACGTGCAGGACAACGACGACCCGGTCAACGCCGCCACCCCTGCGATGCGCGCGAGCGGTCTGACCGTCTCCCGCGCGGAGGAGGCGCAGAGCGCGAAAGACCAGCTGGCGCACCAGGCCGCCCTGGAGACCACGGCCGTGCCCGACCTGTTCACCGAGCAGGTCACCCGGGGGATGCGCGTGGAGGTCTGGGACGACACCGTGCGTACATGGTCGTCGCTGCACGCCCGGCTCGCCGACATCGACGCCCGCCACGACGACGGCACGTACACCCCGGTGTTCACGGCGCTCCCCGAGCAGGGGCTCATCCAGGGGACGGCGGCCAACCAGACGCCGGGGGATCCGGCCAACCCGGTGAACGTGCACGAGGCGGTGTTCGGCTGGGAGGGCTGGAGCCTGTCCGCTCCTCGGCCGGGCAAGCGCGTGCGCAACGAGCAGCAGGTGGTCGACGGACGCGAGCAGACGGTGGAGGTGGTCGAAGACGTGCCGGACGTTGTGCCGGACCCGACGCATCCACTGCGCTTCGCCAACCGGGTGGCCCCCGGAACGCTGCCGCGGCTGCGGTTCGGGCGGTCGTACGCGTTCCGCGCCTGGCAGGTCGACCTCGCCGGCAACACCCGCGCCGACGAGCTCAACCCGCAGCCGCTCCCGCCTGGACCGCCGCCCGAGGTGCTGCTCGCCGGGCTGCAGACGGTGCCGCCTCCGCTCTTCGACGCACCGGGCGCGACGATCGGGCCGGTGCTGTCCGGGCTGCGCGACGGGACGGCCGCGCTGCACGAGGCGCGGCTCGCGGTGGAGGACGCGGCGCTCACGACCGAGGAGACCATGCAGGCCGACGACAGGCAACCGGATGCGGCGGAGACCCTGCGCGGAGTGTTCGCGGTCGCGCCCACCGGCGCCGTGCCGAGTGCGGTGATCGACGGGCTGCTCGGACGGGTGCGGGCGACGGTGCCGGCAGACCCGGCCGCCTTCGGCCGAGCCGCCGACCGCCGCAGCCTCGTGGATGCAGCCTTCGCCGCGGCCGTCGTCGACCCCGCGATCCCGTTCGCCGAGCCGACGATCACGCGCGACCCGTCGCGGCTCGCCGCCGTCGCCGCCGCCCAGCTCACCGGTCAGCCCGAGTTCCAGGGCGGCGCCGGTGTCGCGCTCGACCCCGCCGTGGTCGCCGCAGCGCTCCGCGCCGCGATGAAGAAGGTGACCCCGCTCGTCCCGTTCCTGCGCTGGGACCCCGTCCCGTCTCCGGCCCTGGTGCCGCGCCGCCGCTTCACGGAGGGGGAGTCTCTGCGTGTGCTCGTGGTGCGCTCCGGCGTGACCCAGGATCCGGGGACGCTCGCGATCACTGTGACGGAGCCTGCGGCATACGCGGCGAGCGTCGACGCCGCACACGGCTACGGCGCAGACACCGAACGCCACCTGGCTGCACCGAAGACCAGCCAGATCCAGGCGGAGCAGCACGGCGAGTTCGACGCAGCCATCGGCGACGGCCAGACCGCGGCGCAGCGTGCTGCAGCGCAACGGGAGGCGCTCGCCGCGATCCTCCGCGAGAACGGCAGCTTCTTCGACGTGGACGTGGCCGACCTCTCCACGGTCGGCGCGCGCATCCAGCAACCGGGCATGGCGCTGCTCAGTCAGACCCTCGAACCGGACGGCAGCCAGCCCGTGCCCTCCCCGGCCAACGGGCTCAGGATGCTCGCCCTCCGGCCGGGGGAGCTCCCCGATCCCGACCCGGCGGTCGAGCGGCTGCGCCTGCGACCGGGGGACGCGCCTGCACCAGGGCAGTACGTGGTGCACGACGTCGACGAGCTGGAGCTGCCGTACCTGCCGGACCCGCTGGCCGACGGCGTCAGCCTCGTGTTCCCGGAGGCGGGTGCGGGCAGGACCATCCGCTTCCCGTTCGGCACGGAGGGGTTCACCGCGGCATACCGGGGCGATTGGCCGGAGCGGAAGCCGTTCCTGCTGTCGCTGGAGGGCGGCGACGTGCTCGACTCCGCCGTCGCGGGCGGCCGCATCCGGTTCGTGCTTCCGCCGGGCGACGTGCAGCGGGCGCGGCTGGCGAGCAGCCTCGTGCGCTCCCGGCTCGACTGGCTGGGGGTCTGGCGCAGCTTCGCCGCCGTGCTTCAGCAGACGCCGGAGGTGCGCGAGGCCGCTGTCGACGGCTGGCTGTGGGGGCTGACCCCGTTCGAGGATCTCACCTTCGTGCACGCCGTGCCCCGCCCGCTCGTCGCACCGCGGCCGACCGTGCTGCACGCCTTCCGGGTGCCGGGGGACACCTCCGCGTTCCTGTTCGGCGGGGTCGACGTCGACGGGCAGAGCACGGACAGCATCACCGCGCAGGCGTCGTGGGACGAGCCGGTCGACGACATCGCTCAGGATGCGCCGTCCACCAGCCACACCGACGCCATCGCGTTCACGACGGCCATCGTCGCCGACGAGCAGGTGGCGGTGCTCGCCGGGCACGACGCGGTCGTGACGCTTCCCGGCTACGGTCCGCTGCGCACCCACGAGTCCACGCACCGGTTCGCGGACACCAAGCACCGCCGCGTCTCGTACTTCTTCCGGGCGGCGACGCGGTTCCGCGAGTATTTCGCGCCGGAGCTGCTGCGCGGCGATCCGGCGAATCCGCTGGACGACGGCGCGAGCGTGATCGGGGAGACGGTGGAGGTCTCCGTGCCGTCGAGCGCGCGCCCTGCCGCTCCGCTCATCCACTCGGTGCTTCCGCTGTTCCGCTGGAACGAGGGCGTCGAACCCGAGCAGCCGATGGCGCGGCGCGTCACCAGGCAGGCCGGGGTGCGCATCTACCTGCAGCGCCCGTGGTACTCCAGCGGGGAGGGCGAGCTGCTCGCGGTGCTGCTCGCGGCGAACGGGAACGACGCCTTCGGCGAACCGGCCGACGACCCAGGCACGGGCTTCCCGTACGTGAGCCAGTGGGGCGGCGACCCGATCTGGCTGAGCGCCCCCGTGGCTGCCCGGCCGCTCAAGACACTGCAGCTGGACGATCTGCTACACGCCTCCGGCATCGACGACGAGCCGCGTCCCGGCCGACCGGTGACCCCGGCTGTATCTCTCCCACTCCCCGCCGGGGTCACTGACAGGAACGTGCTCGCGGTCGGCTACCGGCCGCAGTACAGCGCGGAGCGGAAGCTCTGGTTCGTGGACATCGCGATCGACCCCGGCACGGCGTTCTGGCCGTTCGTGCGACTCGCGGTGGCGCGTTACCAGCCGGACAGCGTCGCCGGGGAGCACCTGTCGTCGCCGGTGCGCTGCGATTTCGTGCAGCTCACGCCCGAACGGATCGCGAGCGTCAGCCGCACGGACGATACGCACGTCAGGGTGGTGGTCAGCGGGACGCGCGGGCTCACCCGCGACACCACGGCGCCGCGGTTCGGGCTGGAGGGGGCGTTCGCGCGCCCGGCGGACGAGAACCGGCTGCTGGTGGCGAGCATCCAGACCGTCGACCCGGCGATCGGCGGCGATCTGGGCTGGCGCACGGTGGCGACCGGCGAGCTGGTGCTGCGCGGCACGGGAGCGAACGCCTTCGAGGGCGCCTGGGTCGGCGAGCTGGACGCCGGAGTGGTGATCCCGCTCAGCAGGCCGGGTCACAACCCGGGCTGGCGCGTGCACGTGGAGGAGTGGGAACGCTTCCCCGGCGACCCGCCTGCCCCGGAGGACACGCGCGTCTACCCGGATGGGCGCGTCTGGGAGCAGCGCCTCGTGTTCGCGGCCGACGTGGAGCTGTAGCGCGGGGGCGGGTTCCGCTCGCGCGGAGATCGCGGCGCACGTCGCGCGCGATCTCCGGTGTTGCGGAGTTCGCGGCGGCGTGTCGGCCGCGATCTCCGGTGTTACGGAGCGGGCGCGGCCTCCGCCGTGCCGCGCGGGCGCACGAAGACGAGCAGCGCCAGGTGCACGACGGCGAGCCCGGTCGCGATGCCCACCGCCGCCAGCCACGTGGATGCGGTCGTCCCGTCGGTGAACAGCAGCCCGAGCATCGTGGTCGCCACGATCGCCCCGACGTAGCGTGAGGTCTGGAAGATCCCGGCCGCGACGCCCGCATCCTGCGGCCTGGCCGCCGAGTAGAGCGCCTGGTTCATCGCGATGCTCACCACGCAGTACGGCACGCCGAGCACGGCCGTGAGCACCAGCACCACGACCGGCGCCGTCGTCGTCGCCCCGACCGCGAGCAGCCCGGCTCCGACGATCAGCGCGGACGCTCCCCAGAGCAGTGTGGTGCGCACGCCGACGCGCTCGATGGCGCGCGCCGCGAACGGCGTGGCGACGATCGTCACCGCCGCGAGGGGGAACATCAGCAGCCCGGCGATGCCCGCCGAATATCCGCCGTACTCCTGCAGGTACTGCGGCAGGCCGAAGAACGCCGAGTAGTAGACCACGTTGAACACCGCGAAGCAGAGGTAGACCATCAGCAGCCGCCGGTTCGCCGCGAGCAGGCGCAGGTCGAGGAACGGATGGGCGGTGCGCAGCTCGCGCCAGACGAACAGCGCCCCGGCCAGGATGCTCACCGGCAGCAGCCACCACAGCGGCTGCGGCCGCAGGTCGAGCAGGAACACCAGCAGCGTCGCCAGCGCCGTCACGAACGCGACGATGCCCGGGATGTCCGACTCGGCCACCACCTGCCGCAGCGGAGCCTTCACGCGCTCGGGGTCGCGCGGCGCGAACAGCCACACCCCGGCGAACGCGACGGCGGCGATCGGGACGTTCACCCAGAAGATCGCCTGCCAGCCGAGGAACGTCACCAGCACCCCGCCGAGCACCGGCCCGATGGCGGCCCCCGAGGTGTTGGCGATCTGGATGCGCCCGAGCAGCCGCGGTGTCGCCGCCCGAGACGCTGTGCCACCGCCGCCGCCGCTCGCAGCCGCCGCCGTGATCGACCGCAGCATCGCGATGGCGGACGGGAACGCCGTCGCCGTGCCGATGGCGAGAGCCACCCGTCCGGCGCAGACCGCGACGAAGGAGGACGCGAACGGGGTGAGCGCGCAGGAGACGGCGACCACGAGCATCCCGAACAGGAACAGTCGTCGTGGGCCGAACCGGTCGGCGAAGCGTCCCATCAGCGGCTGGCCGGCGGCCGACGCCAGGTAGAAGGACGTGATGACCCAGGTGACCGTGGCGATGTCCACCCGGAAGCTGTGCTGCAGCGATACCAGCGCCACCGCGATCATCGACGAGTTGAGCGGGTTCAGCAGCGTCCCGACGCTGAGCGCTGCGACGGCGGCGCCCGGGCGTCTGGCTTCGGTCACGCCCTCCAGCCTACGACGACAGCGGCGACGACCACGGGGCTATGGTGGCGGCATGGGCATCAGCGACGACGACAGGCGCCACCTGACGAGGGCCGTGCAGCTCGCGGCCGAGGCACTGGATGCGGGGGACGAGCCGTTCGGGTCGGTCCTCGTCGGCGAGGACGGCGCGGTGCTCGCCGAAGACCGCAACAGGGTCGGCGGCGGGGACGAGACCCTGCATCCCGAGTTCGAGCTCGCGCGCTGGGCGGTCAGGAACCTGTCACCGGATGCGCGTGCTGCCGCAGTCGTCTACACGTCGGGGGAGCACTGCCCGATGTGCTCGGCGGCGCACGCCTGGGTCGGGCTCGGGCGGATCGTCTACGCCGCGTCGGCGGAGCAGATCAGCGGGTGGCGCGCATCCTGGGGCGCCCCGGTCTCCGCGGTGAGCGCGCTCCCCATCCAGACGGTAGCGCCGGGGGTTCCGGTGGACGGTCCCGTTGCGCCGTTCGACGACGAGGTGCGCAGGCTGCTGCAGCGTTCGGTGGCCGGATAGGGCGGGTCAGTCGGTCAGGTCGGCGGTCGTGACCGGCACCGTCGCCTTGTACGGATATGCGGGCATCGACGAGAACTCCTCGTCGTCGTCCAGTTCGTAGACGTCGTAGGCCAAGGCGCCGGCGAAGGTCGTCGCCACCCGGATCTCCCCGGGAGGGCAGCCTCCGATCAGCGGGACGACGACGACACTGTCGAGGGTCGCCCCGTCCTCGTAGAGGAGGGCCGCTTTGATGGTTCGCGTGAGAGCGTCCATGTCGCGGAGCATACGTCCGCCCGGGCGCCGACACGCGGAGAAACGCGCACGGAAGTGAAACAGCGATCCGACTTGACGAGGTGCCTCCCGGAGGCGAAAGTGGACCCCGGAGAGGAACTTAATTGGGAACACTGATCTACGACGGGACAGACAGCTTTACGTTCGACGATCGCGTGCTCGCACACCTGCAGGCAGTGATAGCGACCAAACTGCGCCGCCGCGAAGGGTTCCTTCTGCTGTGGGTGGACCGGTCAGGGGTCGACGGCAGCCTGCGATCCATCTGGCTCGACCCGTCGATCAGCATCCAGTTCGCGTTCACGCACACGCAGCTGCCCGAGCTGAACCGTGAGTGGCTGACCATTCTCACGGAGCGCGCGAACAGCAACTCCGGTCTCCTGCTCGAAGACGAGCTGCGGGCCGAGATCCGTCAGGAGGTGCCGGAGGGCACATACCGGGCGGCGCGTTCGAAACGATCGGAGTGACCGGATGGGCAAGCTGATCTACGGCCACGGCCAGGAGTTCGAGTTCGACGACCGCGTGCTCTCGCACGTGAAGATCGCGCTCGTCACCAAGCTGCGCAGGCACGAGAGCTTCCTGCTCAACTGGGAGATCCCGCCCGAGCAGGGCGGCGGCAGGATCAGCCTCTGGGTCAGCCGCGAGATCCCGATGGCGTTCGTGTTCGCGGGGAGCAGGCCGCCCACACTGAACGAGCAGTGGATGGAGGCGCTGCTGCAGTCGAGCCAGCGCACCGGCGGCATGGTCATCATGCCGGAGGAGCAGGCCGCCGCCCATCTGAACGCCCACGCGAGGGAGAGCTGACGCATGTCGTTCCAGGCATATCTCGACAACATCGAGGACAAGACGGGCAAGACGCCGCGCGAGTTCATTGCGCTGGCGCACGAGCACGGCTTCGGCGAGGACACCAAGGCCGGACCGATCCTGGAGTGGCTGAAGACCGACTTCGACCTGGGTCGCGGGCACGGGATGGCGCTGGTGCACGTCATCACCAAGGGTCCGAAGATCGACGCGAAGTTCGTCGGGGTGGACACCGCCCACCGGGACGAGTCCGACACGCTCTGGCTGGACGGCAAGGCGAGCAAACCGGCCTAGGGCCGGCGTTCGCCGCTGCTCAGTTCAGCAGGGCGATCTTCCCGCCGGGGTGCCCGTCTTTCAGGAACGTCAGCGCCTCGATCGCCTCGGCGAGCGGGTATGTGCGCGCCACGGGCACCTGCAGGCGTCCGCTCCCGGCGAGGGCGAGCAGGTCGGCCCGCACGCTGTCCCGGTATGCGGCACTCTCCGGCTGGGCGCCGTTGATGGCATGGAAGCCCTCCTCGGCCGCGCGGGCGGCGGCGACGATGGTGACGATGCGGTTGCGGTCGGCCACGAGTTCGAGAGACACGTCGATCGCCTCGTCGGTGCCGACGCAGTCGAGCGCGGCCCGGATGTGCCCGTGACCGGCCTCGCGCGCCCGGTCCAGCAGTCCGGGACCGTAGGCGATGGGTGTGCCGCCGAACCGGCGGACCTCGGCGAATCTGGCCTCGCTCGCCGTTCCGATCACGTGCACGTCGAGCTCGGCGGCCTGCTGCAGCACACTCACCCCGACGGCACCGGATGCGCCGTGCACGATGATCGTCTCCCCGGCCCGCACACCGACGGTGTGCAGCATCTGCGACGCGGTCGAACCGGCGAGCAGCAGGTTCGCCGCCGCAGGGTCGTCCAGCCGCGGCGGCTTCGCGAACACATCGGCCGCCGGCACGATCACCTCGGTGGCGTATCCGCCCGCGATGCGGAAGGCGACCACCGCATCCCCGACGGCCCCTCCTCCCGACGCGATCTCGGTGTCCGGGCCGACCGCGGACAGCACGCCCGCCACCTCGTAGCCGATGGGGGCCGGAAGCTCCAGGCCGGGTCGAGGCGCGGAGACGTGCTTGTAGTCTGCGGGGTTCACGCCGGCCGCGGTCACCCGGATCGTCACCTCACCCGGCCCGGGTTGCGGGAGTTCCACCTCCTGGAACTCCCAGCCGTCCAGTCCGCCCCAGCGTGTCGCCACCCAACGTCGTGCCATAGCCATATCCAATTCCCCCGACCTGAACGCCGGCTCAGGACACGCGACCGGAATGCTGAGCGCGGCGCGCCGCCCTCGTCGGTGCGAGCCGCAGCATCTGCGCTGTCGAACTGTCGTCGAGTTCGACCAGTGTGCTGCGCGATTTGATGAAATCGCTGAACGACCGGAACCCGAGCGACTTCTCGCTGAACGACGGGTCCATGCGCTTCATCTGGCCCTTGACCGTCGAGCTGTGCAGCCACTCGGCGTCGTCCTTCTCGTGGCCGAGCTGCATGGCGCGGGCGAGCAGCCGGGTGGCGACGAGCTGCGGGTCCTCCCGCTCCTCCTCGACCGGCTCCTCCGGGGCCGGCTCAGCGACGGGCTCCGGAGCGGGCTCCTGCGCGGCCGCCTTGGTGGACCGGCGCCGCTTCGGGGCTGCGGGCTCGGTTGCCGCGTCGGTCACGGTGGCCGTGTCGGCCGCGGAAGCCTTCGAGGCCGCACTTCCCACGGCGACCGGCTCGACGACGGATGCGGCGCGCCCGGCCGCGGGAGGCGCATCCGGAGCTGTCACCTCGACGGACTCCGCGTCCTCATCCCGGGCAACTCCCGGCAAATCGTCGTACGTCACGAAGTCGTCGCAGGCCGCGGCGAGCGACTTGCTGGTCGACCCGGCGACGCCGATGCCGATCACGTACCGGCCGAGGCGCTTGCAGCGCTGGGCGAGCGCGATGTAGTCGGAGTCTCCCGCCACGATCACCACGTGCGTGAGGTCGGGCAGGCGGAACAGGTCTTCGACCGCATCCACGGCCAGCCGGATGTCCGCGCCGTTCTTCGCGTACGCGGCGGCGGGGAACAACTGCACGAGGTCGACGGCGCGGCCGACCAGTTGCCCGCGGTAGTCGGCGTTGACCGCTGCCGACCAGTCCGCGTATGCGCGGGTGAGCACCAGCGTGCCGAACGACGAGGCGAAGTCGATCACCGCGCCGATGTCGACGGTCGCCTCAGCGAGTTTTGCGGTGAAGGTGGGGTCGGTCTTGCCGGCCGCCTTCTGTCTGTCGCGCATGAACTGGCCGCGGCCGTGGACTTGGTCGTACCTCGAGATCACGATGTTGTCGAAGTCGATGTACACGGCGACGCGGCCGTCTCCGGGTTCGGTCATGGCCCAACGATAACGCCGATCACTGGGCGTAGCGGTCGGCGACCGTCAGTGCGGCGTCGATCACGGCGAGTCCGCGCCGCAGGTCGTCCTCGCCGATCACCAGCGGAGGCGCGATGTGCATCCGGTTGAAGTGGATGAACGGCCACACCCCCTCCGCCTTGCAGGCGGCCGCCAGCTCGGCCATCGGGGCGGCGTCCGCCCCCGCGGCGTTGAACGGCACGAGCGGTTCCCTGGTGTCGCGATCGCGCACCAGTTCGAGTGCCCAGAACAACCCGCGACCGCGCACCTCGCCGAGCGACGGGTGCGTGTCCAGCCAGCCCGTGATCGTCGGCTCGACCACGCGTTCGCCGAGATCGCGCACCCGCTCCAGGATGCCGTCGCGCTCGAACACCTCGAACGTCGCCACCCCGGCTGCGCAGGCCAGTGGATGCCCGGAGTACGTCAGCCCGCCCTGGAACGCCACGTCGTCGAAGAACGCCGCGATCCTGCCCGAGATGACGACGCCGCCGAGTGGCACGTACCCCGAGTTGACGCCCTTCGCGAAGGTGATCAGGTCGGGGACGACCCCGAACGCGTCCACCGCGAACCACTCGCCGATCCGGCCGAAACCGACCATCACCTCGTCGGCGATGTACACGATCCCGTAGCGGTCGCAGAGCGCGCGCACCCCGGCCAGGTAGCCGGGAGGGGGCACGAGCACGCCGTTGGTGCCCACGATGGTCTCGATGACGATGGCCGCGACGGTCGCAGCGCCCTCGAGCACGATCACGCTCTCCAGGTGTTCGAGCGCGCGCTGCGTCTCCTCCTCCTGCGTCGTCGCGTGGAACGCCGACCGGTACAGGTACGGGCCGAAGAAGTGGGCGACGGACGGGTCGCTCGGCTCATTCGCCCAGCGCCGCGGGTCGCCGGTCAGCGCGATGGCCGCACCGGTTCCGCCGTGGTACGAGCGGTACATCGACAGCACTTTGCGGCGGCCGGTCACCCTGCGTGCCATCCGCACGGCGTACTCGTTCGCGTCAGCGCCGCCGTTGGTGAAGAACACGCTGTTCAGCGTGCCGGGCGCGACCCCGGCGATCCGCCTGGCCAGCTCGCCGCGCACGTCGTTCGCCATCGACGGCTGGATGGTCGCCAGCCGTCCCGCCTGCTCCTGGATGGCGCGCACCAGGTCCGGATGCTGGTGGCCGAGATTCAGGTTCACGAGCTGCGAGCTGAAATCGAGATAGGCGGTGCCGCGGTAGTCCCAGAAGGTGGAGCCGTCGCCCGCTGCGACCGGCAGCGGGTCGATCCGCGCCTGGGCGCTCCACGAGTGGAAGACGTGGCCGCGGTCGTCGGAGCGCACCTGCGTCTCGGCCGCGCCGTCGCCGAAGGGATGCTCGACGCCGTGCCTGTCCAGGAATCCGGTGCGTGCGGTGGATGCGGTGGTGTCGGTCATGCTGTCCGTCCTGTTGGTGCTGGGGGTGCGGTCGGCGCGTGCGCCGGTCAGTGGTCGCCGGTGCGGAGTCGCCGGTCAGGAGTTGCCGGGGAAGGCGAGCTCGATCGTGGAGTGCAGCGGGTCGGGCCAGCGCGTGGTGACCACCTTGCTGCGGGTGTAGAAGTGGAACGACTCCGGCCCGTAGATGTGGGAGTCGCCGAACAGCGAGTCCTTCCAGCCGCCGAACGAGTACGCGCCGACCGGCACCGGGATCGGAACGTTGATCCCGACCATGCCCACCTCCACGTCGAACTCGAACTGCCTGGCCGCGCCGCCGTCGCGGGTGAACAGGGCGACGCCGTTGCCGTACCGGTTGCTGTTGACCAGCGCGACGGCGTCCTCGTAGGTGGCGACGCGCACGACGGAGAGCACCGGGCCGAAGATCTCGTCGGTGTAGACGCGCATCCCGGTACCGACGTGGTCGATCAGGCTGACGCCGATGAAGAAGCCGTCGCCATCGAACTGCTTCGCGGTGCCGTCGACCACCACGGTCGCGCCCTCCGCCTCTGCTCCGGCCACGTAGGAGGCGACCTTGTCGCGGTGCTCGGCGGTGATCAGTGGGCCCATCTCGCTGGCGGCGTCTGTGCCGTCACCGATCGCCAGCGCGTCGAGCCTGCCGGCGATGGCGGGCACCAGCCGGTCGCCGACGTCGCCGACCGCGACCAGCACGCTGACCGCCATGCAGCGCTCTCCGGCCGATCCGTATGCCGCGGAGACGGCGGCATCCGCTGCCGCGTCGATGTCGGCGTCCGCCAGCACCACCATGTGGTTCTTGGCGCCGCCGAGCGCCTGCACCCGCTTGCCGTTCGCGCTCGCGCGCTGGTAGATCGAGCGGGCGATCGGCGTGGAGCCGACGAAGCTGACCGCATCCACGTCCGGGCTGTCCAGGATGGTGTCGACCGCGACCTTGTCGCCGTGCACCACGTTGAGCACCCCGGCGGGCAGGCCGGCCTCCAGGAATAGCCTGGCCAGG
This sequence comes from Leifsonia sp. NCR5, assembly GCF_002105485.1. Classification (NCBI taxonomy): domain Bacteria; kingdom Bacillati; phylum Actinomycetota; class Actinomycetes; order Micrococcales; family Microbacteriaceae; genus Leifsonia; species Leifsonia sp. NCR5. Next base: position 1,615 of record NZ_NCSR01000040.1, on the reverse strand, counting down.
AACACCGACGCGCTCGGGTCCTTCTCGCTCGGCTTGAGGACGACGGTGTTGCCGCAGGCGATGGCGCTCGCGACCATCCAGAGCGGCACCATCACCGGGAAGTTGAACGGCGTGATGCAGCCGACCACGCCGACGGGCTGCTTGACGCTGTGCACGTCGACGCCCGTGGACACCTGCTGGCTGAACTCGCCCTTCAGCTGCGCGATGAGCCCGGAGGCGAACTCCACGTTCTCGAGCCCGCGACCGATCTCACCGGCGGCGTCGGACAGCACCTTGCCGTGCTCGCTCGTGACGATGGCGGCGAGCTCGGCGGAGCGCTCGGTGAGCAGGTGGCGCAGCCGGAACAGCACGTCGGCACGCTTGGTGAGGCTGGTCGCCCGCCACCCGGGGAGGGCGTCTCTCGCTGCCGAAACGGCGGCCTCGACGTCGGCGACGCTGCCGAGCACGACCTCGTGCTGCCGTTCGCCGGTCGCCGGGTTGAACACCGGGCCGGTGCGGACGGGCTCGCCGTGCTCGACGCCGTCGATGAGGTGACGGATGAGGGCCACAGGCATTCTCCTTCGGAACGCTCCGGACGAACTGCCCGGAGGAAAACAGTAGGCTTGCATCCCAATGCTGACAGAGAAAGAAGCGGGTGGGCGATGCCAGATCGTCGGAGCTTGACGGCGGGCGAGACAGATCGTCCGGAAGCTGTCTCATCGGCCGTGCTGCCGACCATCCGGGAGATCCTGCGCTTCGACGATGTGGCCCGCGCCCTGCCGGAGGTGCTGTCCGGGGAGGACGGCCTGGACCGCCCGGTGCGCTGGGTGCACGTCTCCGAGACGGCCGAGAGCGCGCGGCTCGTCAGTGGGGGCGAACTGCTCCTCTCGACGGGAGCGGGCTGGCCGACGGACGACGACGCGCTGCTGGCGCTCGCCGCCGGACTCGCGGAGGGCGGCATCGCCGGCCTGGTGCTCGAACTGAGCGACAGGATGCCGCAGCCGCCCGTCGCCATCGTCGACGGCTTCCGCGCCTCGGGGATGCCCTTCGTCGTGCTGCACAGGGAGGTGCGGTTCATCGCGATCACCGAGGCCGTGCACTCCCGCATCATCGCCGACCAGATGGTCGCCCTGCGCGCCAGGGACGAGATCCACGCCCTCTTCACCGAGCTGAGCCTGCGCGGCAGCCCGGCCGACTTCATCGTCGCGGAGGCGGCGAGGGCGCTGGGCGCCCCCGTCGTGCTCGAAGACCTCAACCACCGCGTCATCGCGGCGTCCGGGGTGGACGCCGCCGAGGTGGCGCTCGCCGACTGGGAGCAGCGCTCCCGCCGGGCCCACCGCGGCGCGGGCGACGAACGCTGGCTGATCACCCCGATCGAGGCGCGCGGGATGCGCTGGGGCCACCTCATCGCGCTCCCCGGCCTCCCGCATCCGGCCGGACGCTCCAACGTGCTCGAACAGGCGGCGGTCGCCCTCGCCCTCAGCAGGCTCGCCGACCGGGATGCGGACGAGTGGACCAGACAGAGCCACGACCGCCTCCTCGGCGCGCTGCTCGGCCGCCGCTTCGCCAGCGAGAGCGGCCTGGTGGCGCGCTTCGAGGCGTCGGGGCTGCCGGTGGCGGGGCGGGTGCTGAGCGG
>NZ_NCSR01000004.1:0-219463 GCF_002105485.1 Leifsonia sp. NCR5 | reverse complement strand
CCCCCACGCCACAGCCTCATCCCCATCAGGATCCGGTCAAGCGGAGATAACGGCCAGCACCTCCCGAATCTCCGCTCCAACGGAGAAACCGGCGGCGTGTCGGCCGGGATCTCCGCTCAAGCGCAAAACCGGAGGATCTGTGCGACACGCCGCCGGAGACTCCGTTGGAGCGGAGAAATCGGGCGGGAGAAGCGAGAACTCCGTTCGGACGGAGTTTGCGTGGGCACGGGATGGGGCGAGCCGGGCCCGCTAGCGCAGGGTCTTCTGCCAGTTGCCGGTGAGGGCGTGCGGGCGGAAGCCGAAGGCGTCGTTGACCGCGAGCATCGGCGCGTTCTCGTCGGCGTTCCAGGTGAGCAGCCGGTGGATGCGCGGGGCCAGGTCGGACAGCCTGCGCAGGTTCTCGAGTTTCACCAGCGTGCCGAGCCGCTTCCCGCGGTGCGCGGCGGCCACCAGCGTGTCGTACTGCTCCGCCTTGTCTCCGTCGTCCGGCACCGCGATCTCCGTGTACGCGGCCAACTCGCCGCTCGGGATGTGCTGGGCCACCGTGACGAGCAGCGGCTCTCCGCGCTCGATTAGCTCGTCCTCGTGGCGGCGGACCCGCTCCGGGGTCCAGGCTTCGTCGTCGAGGGCGATCCCGGAGTGCGGCACGTCGACCGTCATCCGTTCTTTGAGAGCGGAGAAGGCGGAGGCCAGCTCGTCCGGGGCGTGCCGCCACCAGCTGATCGTGCGGTAGTCGCGCGAGTGGTCGACGGCGTCCGCCAGCAGGGCGGCGGCGCGGCCGGGGTCGAGCGGAAGCGTCAGCTCGCTCGACCGTTCGATCTGGCCGAGCCGGTAGCCGTGGGAGAGGGCGAAGCGCACGTCGGGGGAGTCCGCCGGCAGCCCGCTGCTTCCCGCGGAGGCGCGCACGACGTCGCCGCCCGGCCGGATCGTGGCAGCCGGATGCTCGGTGTACGCGGACACCGCCGTCCTCCCGCCGTCCGCCGCCAGCTCCTCGCCCTTCGCCAGCAGGAGCGCCCCGATCCCGCGGCCGCGCACGGCGGGGGCGACGTCGACGAGCAGCGTGGCCGTCACCGCGTCCTCCTCCAGAGGGAAGTCGGCGACGACACGCCCGACGACGGCGCCGTCGAGCACCGCGGCGAAGAGCAGCTTCTCGTGGAACTCCTGCGCGCGGAACGACGCCAGCTCGGCCTCGGCGGTGTACACGAAATCGTCGTTGCCCCAGAGCGAGACGGCGATCCCGTTCATCACGGACACCAGCTCTTCGAAGGCCGCGGATTCGGGAGTGCCGAGACGCTCCGGCAGGGGAATCCGCACGATCGTGACGTGGCCGTCACCGAGCATCCATCGCCTCCTCGCCGGTTGCGCGAACCGAGTGCTCCCGAGCCTAACCCGGCCTCGTCGCCGTGAACAGGCCGAGCCGATTTGGTTTCGATCGTGTAAATCTCCGTAAGAAAGTGCGTTGCGATTAGTTGCAATGCATGTACTCTCGACACACATATTCGTGGTGCGAAGAGGCAACCACGCCGCTTCGTTACGAATTTCACGTCGAGAGGCAAGAGATGCTACGAAAGAAAGTCATCATCGGTGCGGCTGTTGCAGCGTCAGCCGCGCTGTTCCTGGCGGGGTGCGCCAACCAGGCGTCCACGGGGGGATCGACAAACTCGAGTTCGAAGGTCAACATTCCGGCCATCACCTCGATCGACACCCCGAAGGACGCCGTCCTCCCCGCCGGTGACGGAAAGGCGACCTGTGCCGCTGGGCTGACCATCGGCTATGTCGGAGCGGAGACGGGCCCGAACGCCCAGCTCGGTATCAACATCTACAACGGCATCCAGCTGGCGATCAACCAGCACAACGAGGCCAACAAGGGCTGCCAGGTCGGCTTCAAGAAGTTCGACACGGAGGGCGACCCGAACAAGGCGACCGGCCCGGTCACGCAGGCCGTCAACGAGGCGGACATCGTCGGCGTCATCGGCCTCCCGTTCTCGGGTGAGTCGAAGGCGACCGGCAACATCTTCGAGCAGCAGGGGCTGGTGCACATCACCCCGTCCGCGACCAACCCGGACCTGACGAAGAACGGCTGGACGACCTTCTTCCGTGGCCTCGGCAACGACGCGGTGCAGGGTCCTGCTGCCGCGAAGTTCCTCACGGGCAAGCTCGAAGCCAAGAAGGTCTACCTGGTCCAGGACGACTCCGACTACGGCATCGGCCTCGCGACCACCACCTCGAAGGCTCTCGGCGACGCGCTCGTCGGAACCGACAAGGTGACCACCGGCCAGAAGGACTTCTCGGCCGTCGTCTCGAAGATCATCAACGCCAAGCCGGACGCGGTCTACTACTCGGGCTACTACGCCGAGGGTGCTCCGTTCGACCAGCAGCTGGTCGCGAAGGGCTTCGAGGGAACGTTCGTCGCACCGGACGGCGTGAAGGACGACCAGTTCATCAAGCTGGCCGGCGACGCATCCAGCAACGCGTACTTCACCTGCCCCTGCATCCCGGGCGAGCTGATCCCGGACTTCGAGAAGGCGTACAAGACGCTCGCGAGCGCCGAGCCCGGCACGTACTCCATCGAGGGCTACGACGCGGCGACCGTGCTCCTGTCCGGCATCGACCAGGGCAAGACCACCCGTGCCGACCTCAAGGACTTTGTGAAGTCCTACGACAAGGACGGGCTGAGCAAGCACTACAAGTGGGACTCCACGGGTGAGCTGCAGGCGCCGACCGTCTACGGGTACAAGGTCGAGGGCGGCAAGATCGTCCCGATCGGAACCATCGGATAGCGCGACATAGAAAGGGATGCGGCGGGCGGCCTCCCGCGCCGCCCGCCGCATCCGTCGTCCCACCTGTCCGTTTCCGACCGGATCACGTACGATCCCTTCCTGTTCGATCTGGATGCCTGAATGCTCGAAACCCTTGTCCTCCACCCGGTCATCGACAACTCCTGGATCAACTTCGATGTCCCTTCCCTGATACAGAACTTCTGGGGCGCGACCTTCGACGGACTCACGTTCGGGGCCATCTACGGCCTCATCGCCGTCGGGTACACGCTCGTCTACGGTGTGCTGAACCTGATCAACTTCGCGCACTCCGAGGTGTTCATCGTCGGCGCGTACGGCGTCGTCATCACCCTCACCTCGCTGGGCTTCGGCCCCTCCATCCCGAACCTGTCGCTCGCGGCGATCATCGGTGACCTCCTCCTCGCCCTGCTCGTCGGCATGGTGGCGTCCGCGGTCACCGCGTTCCTGCTCGAACGGATCGCATACCGGCCGTTGCGAAGACGCAATGCGCCACGATTGGCGTTCCTCATCACCGCCATCGGCGCGTCGTTCGCCATCCAGTCGCTGATCTTCGTGATCCGTGGCGCGAACGCCGAGCCTGCGGTGACGATGTTCAAGCCGATCCCGGTGTTCGACGTGTTCGGCACCATCATCAACAGCCAGTCGATCATCATCGTGGTGGCCGCTGTCGTGCTGATGATCCTGACCGACATGTTCATCCGGCGCACCCGCACCGGCCGCGGCATCCGCGCCGTGGCCCAGGACCCGGACACCGCGACCCTGATGGGCGTGAACAAGGAACGGATCATCGTGATCACGTTCGTGCTCGGCGGCATCCTCGCCGGTGCAGCTGCCCTGTTCTACGTGATGCTCGTGCCATCCGGTGTCATATACACGGGCGGCTTCGTGCTCGGCATCAAGGCGTTCGCCGCCGCGGTGCTCGGCGGCATCGGCAACGTGCGCGGAGCGCTTCTGGGTGGACTTCTGCTCGGATTGATCGGAAACTACGGACAGATCCTGTTGGGCGACTCCCAGTGGACAGACGTCATCGCCTTCGTGGTGCTGGTGCTGGTGCTGCTGGTCAAGCCGACGGGAATCCTCGGTACCTCACTGGGGAGGAGCAGAGCATGAGCACGTCAGACGGACCCCGGGTGCTCCCGGATGCGCGCAGCGAGCAGGCACTGGATGCTGCGGAGGCCAAGCGCAAGAGGGGCGGGCCCCTCCAGGGCTTCCGCGACCGCTGGAACGGGCTGCCACGCCAGATCCAGTGGCTGTGGATGCTCATCGTGGTGGCTCTCGCCTTCGCCCTTCCGTACCTGAACTTCTTCCCGCTGACCACGGAGCCGGGCAACGACTGGCCGCTGGCCTGTTTCGCGATGGCCGTGTACGCGCTGATCGCCGTCGGCCTGAACGTGGTGGTCGGCTACGCCGGTCTGCTCGACCTCGGCTACGTGGCGTTCTTCGCGGTCGGGTCGTACACCGCGGCGATGCTGACGAGTCCGGACTCGCCGTTCCTCAAGATCCCGTACCTCTGGACGATTCCGGTGGCGATGGCGGTCGCGATGATCTTCGGCGTCGTGCTCGGCGTGCCGACGCTGCGCCTGCGTGGTGACTACCTCGCCATCGTGACGCTCGGCTTCGGTGAGATCGTGCGCATCCTGGCCACGATCATCCCGGCGCTGAAGGGTCAGGTCGGCTTCCAGAACGTCGGGCACCCGCCGGGAGAGGATGCCAAGGGCATCCCGATCTTCTCGAACTCGAACGGCATCCCGTGGTACTGGCTGACGCTGACGATCATCATCATCGTGCTGCTGCTGGTAGGCAACATGGAGCGCAGCCGCGTCGGCCGGGCCTGGATCGCCATCCGCGAGGACGAGGACGCCGCAGAGATCATGGGCGTCCCGACCTTCAAGTACAAGGTGTGGGCGTTCGCGATCGGCGCGGCGGTCGGCGGGCTCTCCGGAGCACTGTTCGCCGGTCAGGTCGGCTTCGTGAACAACCAGAAGTTCGACGTGCAGACCTCGATCCTGTTCCTCGCCGCCGTGGTCCTCGGCGGTACGGGCAACAAGGTGGGAGCCCTGCTCGGTGGTGCGATCGTGGCGTACATCCCGCTGCGCTTCACCGCCATCGCCGACTACAAGTACCTGATCTTCGGCGTCGCCCTGGTGGTGCTGATGATCTTCCGGGCGAAGGGTCTCGTGCCCGCCAAGCAGCGCCTGCTCGCCTACGGCCGCAACGCATACCGGTATCTGGTGAGCAAACCGGCGCCCCCGGCGACGGGTAGCACACCGAGGACGCCGAGCGCGCCGACCACACCGCCAGCAACGCCGAACGGAGGCGCATCATGACAGACGCCAACGCACATGCCGGTGCCGACGCCGGCGCCGACCTTCCGGACGGCGCAGACCAGGCGGCCCTCGCCGACCTGGACGTCGACCTCGACGTCGCGGCTGCGGCCGCCCCCGACCGCGACATCGCGGTGGAGGTGGGCGACAAGCTCGTCGAGGTGAAGAACCTCACCGTCAAGTTCGGCGGCCTGCTCGCCCTCGACGACGTGAGCTTCGACATCAAGCGCGGCGAGATCCTCGGGCTGATCGGCCCGAACGGTGCGGGCAAGACCACCTGCTTCAACGCCATGACCGGGGTGTACAAGCCGACCAGCGGCGACGTGCTGCTGGAAGGCAAGTCGATCAAGGGGCAGAAGCAGCACCAGATCACGCGCCTCGGCCTGGCGCGCACCTTCCAGAACATCCGCCTGTTCGGCGAGATGAGCGCGCTCGAGAACGTGGTGGTCGGTCTGGACGCCAGGCACCGCACCTCCGTGCCGGGCGCCCTGGTGCGGTCGCCCCGGCACATCCGCGAAGAGAAGTCGGCGATCGAACGCGGGATGGCCCTGCTCGAGTTCGTGGGCATCGCCGACCTGGCGAGCACCGCATCCCGCCAGTTGCCGTACGGCTACCAGCGGAGGCTCGAGATCGCGCGCGCTCTCGCGACCGACCCGAAGGTGCTCTGCCTGGATGAGCCGGCCGCCGGCTTCAACCCCGCGGAGAAAGAGGACCTGATGGACCTCATCCGCACGATCAGGGCCGACGGGTACACCGTGCTGCTGATCGAGCACGACATGCGCCTGGTGATGGGCGTCACCGACAGGATCGTGGTGCTCGAGTTCGGCAGGAAGCTCGCCGACGACGTTCCGCTCGCGATCCGCAACGACCAGCGCGTGATCGCCGCCTACCTGGGGGAGCCTGAAGATGACGTTGCTTGAACTGAAGAACGTGAGCGTCTCCTACGGGCGCATCGAGGCCATCCACGACATGTCGTTCTCGGTGGAGGAGGGCGAGATCGTCAGCCTCATCGGGGCGAACGGCGCTGGCAAGTCGACCACGATGAAGACGATCTCGGGCATCCTGAACCCGTCGCAGGGGTCGATCACCTTCGACGGCCAGGACATCACGAAGATGAAGGCGCACATCCGGGTGATCCGGGGCATCTCGCAGGCGCCGGAGGGCCGGGGCATCTTCCCCGGCATGACGGTGCTGGAGAACCTGGACATGGGCGCGTTCGGCCGCAAGGACCGCAGCGGGATGGACGCGGACTTCGAGCGCGTGTTCAACCTGTTCCCGCGCCTGGCCGAGCGCAAGACGCAGGTGGGAGGGACGATGTCCGGAGGCGAGCAGCAGATGCTCGCCATCGGCCGCGCCCTGATGTCCGCGCCGCGGCTGCTGCTGCTCGATGAGCCGTCGATGGGGCTCGCCCCGCAGTTCATCAAGCAGATCTTCTCGATCATCACCGAGATCAACAAGCAGGGCACGACCATCCTGCTCGTCGAGCAGAACGCCAACCAGGCCCTCGCCCGCGCCCACCGCGGCTTCGTCCTCGAAACCGGCTCCATCACCCACTCCGGCACCGGCAAGGAGCTCCTCGCCAACCCCGCCATCAAGGAGGCCTACCTCGGCGTCGGCTGACCTCCCAATCCATCGAGTCCGAACTTGTTCACGCGACACGCCGGTGTCAGGCGTGAATAAGTTCGGACTCGATGCGTTCGGTGGCGGGGAGCAGGGGACGGGTCGGGTAAATTTGGGGCGACGGCGCGGTAGACGGACGAGAGCGAGGAGCGGCGGGTGTATCTGAAGAGCCTGACGCTCAAGGGGTTCAAGTCGTTCGCGCAGCCGACGACCTTCGCGTTCGAGCAGGGCGTCACCTGCGTGGTCGGGCCGAACGGCTCCGGCAAGTCCAACGTGGTGGATGCGCTCGCCTGGGTGATGGGGGAGCAGGGCGCGAAGACGCTCCGCGGCGGCAAGATGGAGGACGTCATCTTCGCAGGGACCTCCACCCGCGGCCCGCTCGGCCGCGCAGAGGTCACCCTCACCATCGACAACTCCGACGGCGCACTCCCGATCGAGTACTCCGAGGTCACCATTTCGCGCACGCTGTTCCGCAACGGCGGAAGCGAGTACGCGATCAACGGCTCGGCCTGCCGCCTGCTCGACGTGCAGGAGCTGCTCAGCGACTCCGGACTCGGCCGCGAGATGCACGTCATCGTCGGCCAGGGGCAACTGGATGCGGTGCTGCACGCCAGCCCGGAGGACCGGCGCGGCTTCATCGAGGAGGCCGCCGGCATCCTGAAGCACCGGCGGCGCAAGGAGAAGACCCTCCGCAAGCTGGAGGCGATGCAGACCAACCTCACCAGGCTGAGCGACCTCGCCGGGGAGATCAGGCGGCAGCTGAAGCCGCTCGGCCACCAGGCGGAGATCGCCAGGGAGGCGCAGTCGATCGCGGCCGTCGTTCGCGACGCCAGGGCGCGCATCCTGGCCGACGACGTGGTGGCGCTGCGCACGGCGCTCGACGACCACGGCCGCACGGAGTCCGAGCGGCACAGCGAGCGGATCGTTCTGCAGGAGCAGCTGGAGCAGAAGCAGCTGAGGGTCGCACGGCTCGAACAGGCGCAGGTCGGCGACGAGGTCGACATCGCCCGGCGCACCGCGTTCGGCCTCGAGTCCGTGCAGGAGCGCCTCCGCAATCTCTACACGATGGCCAACCAGCGGCTCGCGCTGCTCGGCAGCCAGGCCGACGCACCGGATGCCGGCCCGAGCGTCAGCCAGCAGATGGTCCAGGATGCGCGCGACGAGGTCGACAGGCTCCGCACCGTGGTCACCGAGGCGGAGGCCGCGTGGACCGCCGCGCAGGCCGCCACCCGGTCCGCCCGTGGCAGGCTCGACGCCGTCGACGACGAGATCGCCGCCCAGAGCGCCCTCGTCTCCCGCCACGACCTCGAACTGTCCAAGCTGACCGGCCAGGCCGACGCGGCGGCGCAGCGACTCGCGGCCGTGCGCGGAGAGGTGCTGCGTCAGCAGAACGCCCTGGATGCCGCCACCGACCGCCGGGAGAAGGCGCGCGCCGAGTTCGCCGCCCGCGAGGCGGAGGCGGCGACGGCCGACGTCGGCGAGGGCAACCTCGACGAGGCGTACGAGCTGGCCCAGGCCGACGTCTTCGAGGCGGAGGGCGAGATCGAGCGCCTCCGCGAGGAGCTGCACACCCTGGAGCGCGAGCGCGACGCCCTCGCGGCGCGCACCAGCGCGCTGTCGTCCGCGCTCGACCAGAAGGACGGCTCGGCCGCCCTGGTCGCCGCGCGGCTGCCGGGTGTGCGCGGGCTGGTCGCCGAGCACATCCGCGTGCATCCCGGATTCGAGGCGTCGATCGCCGCGGCCCTCGGGTCGCTGGCGGATGCGGTGCTCGCCGACGACAGGGCGAGCGCGTTCGACGCGGTCGCCCAGGCATCGTCCGACGATCTGGGCCGGGTGGAGGTCATCATCGCCGACGCGTCCGCGTCCGAGGTCGACCTGTCCGGTGTCGCGGGCGTCGTCGCCGCGCGCTCGGTGGTCGAGGCTCCGGACGGCGTGCTCGGCATCCTGGCGTTCACGGCCATCGCCGACGACCTGGATGCCGCCAGGGCGGCGTCCGCCGCGTTCGCGAAGCGGAAGCTCGGCGGCCCGGTGACGATCATCACGAAGTCCGGAGAGGTGCTCACCGACTACGTGCTGCGCGGCGGCTCCGGCGCGAAGCAGAGCCGCATCGAGCTGATCGCCGACCGCGATGCTGCGGCAGACCGGCTGGGCGAGGTCACCTCCCTGATCGACAGGGCCAAGTTCGCCCTCGCCGAGCAGCGCGGTGTGCTGCAGGTGGCGAAGGAGCAGTCGCAGGCCGCGCTCGCCTCGCTCCGCGAGTTCGACGCGAAGCTGGCGGCGCAGACCGAGCAGCTCAACAGGCTCAAGGTGCAGTTGGAGGCGTCGCAGGCCGAGTTCGACCGCCTGAGCACGGCGCTGTCGCTCGCCGCGGAACGCGTCGCGGAAGCGGAGGCCGCCGCCGATAAGGCGAAGTCGGAACTGGAGACGGCACGGTCCCGCCCGCGCCCGATCCTCGACGTGACCGCACGGGATGCGCTCTCCGCCGAACTGGAGGGCGCCAGGGAGGCGGAGGTCGAATCCCGGCTCTCCGTCGAGACGGCCAAGGAGCGCGTGCGTGCCGAGCAGGCCAGGGGAGAGGCGCTCGCCCGGCAGCTGGACGCCGAGCGCGCCGCCGCCGAGGAGGCCGCCCGCCGCGCCGTCATCCGCCGCCGCCAAGTGGATGCGGCCACCGGCGTCATCGAGGCGCTTCCCGCCGTGCTCGACTCCGTCGACCGGTCCGTCGCGCAGGCGAGGGTGGAGCTGGCCGCCGCCGAGGCGAAGCGGTCGAGCCAGAACGACGAGCTCGCCACGCTGCGCCGCGAGGAGAACGCGGTGCGCGATCGCCTGCAGGTCATCACCGAGAGCGTGCACGGCCTCGAACTGCAGATCTACGAGAAGAAGCTGCACTTGTCGAGCCTGCTCGAACGCGCGGGCAGCGAACTCGGCCTGGTCGAGGATGTGCTGGTCGCCGAGTACGGCCCGGAGGTGCCCATCCCGGTCGACGCGCCCACGCCGGATGCGGCGGAGGACTCCGATCAGGACGGCGACGCGGGCCAGGACGGCGACGCCGAGCGCGAGACGGTCCCCTTCAACCGGGAGCAGCAGCAGAAGCGCCTCGCCGCCGCCGAGCGGAAGCTGGCGCAGCTCGGCCGCGTCAACCCGCTCGCGCTGGAAGAGTTCGCCGCCCTCGAACAGCGGCACAAGTTCCTCACCGAGCAGCTGACCGACCTCACCAAGACGCGCACAGACCTGCTGACGATCATCGAGGACATCGACGAGAAGATGCAGACCATCTTCGAGTCGGCCTTCGAGGACACCAAGGAGGCGTTCGGCTACGTCTTCCCCATCCTCTTCCCGGGAGGAACGGGAAGCATCTCGCTGACGGACCCGGAGAACCTGCTCACCACGGGTATCGAGGTGTCCGTGAAGCCGGCGGGCAAGAAGATCGAGCGACTGTCGCTGCTCTCCGGCGGTGAGCGCTCGCTCGCGGCCGTCGCACTGCTGATCGCGATCTTCAAGGCGCGCCCCAGCCCGTTCTACATCATGGACGAGGTCGAGGCCGCCCTCGACGACGCCAACCTGGGCCGCCTGCTGACGATCTTCGAAGACCTCCGCGAGTCGAGCCAGCTCATCGTTATCACCCACCAGAAGCGCACGATGGAGATCGCGGACGCCCTCTACGGCGTCTCGATGCGCCAGGACGGCGTCTCCGCGGTGGTCGGCCAGCGCGTGGCGCAGGAGCAGGCCTCCTAGCGGATCAGAGCGCGTCCGCCACGCCGGCCACGAGGTCGTCGAGCCCAGCCAGTCTCTCGTCGGCGCGCTCCTCGCAGGCGGAGGCCAGACGCTCCACCCCGGCCGCCGCAGCGGGCGACAGGTCGGCGTCCTCCGCCTTCTGCCGCAGGTGGGCGGCGAGGAGTACCAGGTCGCGGTGGTCGCCGAGCGCGTCCTGCAGCGCCTCCGCCGCCGCTGCCAGCCGCACGGCGTCCCGGCCGAACAGGTCAGCGACGGCCTCTGCCGCGTAGCGTAGGCGCCTGGCGGCCTTCCTGGTCGTGTGCTTGGCCTCCAGCGAGGCGTCCGCCGGCGCGGTCACCCGGCGGGCGGCGCGGCGCAGCCCTTTCCTGGCCGTCTTCCTCGGGTGGTCGGCTCCGCGGCTGCTGAGCGGAGGGCCGGCCGCGAACGAGACGGTGTCGGCGACGAGACGGCGGTCGCTCCTGCCGCTCAACTCGGAGACAAGGCGCGTGACGGCGGCGGCGTGGGCGGAGCGGGCGTCCGCGGCGAAGGCGACGACCGCATCCATCGTCGGTGTGTCGAGCCCAGGATCGGCCGCCAGCCCATCGAGCGCGTCGGCCAGAACCTCCAGATCGCGCACCACGCCCAGCCGCGTGCCCAGCACTCTGAGCCGCCGTCGCAGCCGCTTCGCGTCGTCCTTCTCGAACGCGCGCCGATACACCCCGAGGATGCTCCGCAGCCTGCGCACCCTGGTGCGCGCCTGGTGCACGGCGTCGTCCCCGCCGGTCTCGATCGCCACCAGCTGCTCGGCGAGCTCCGCCGACACCGCCACGAGAGAGAACATGGTCACACGCTAACAACTACGCTGGGAGCTATGGCAGAACGCACCCCCTGGTCTTTGTCCGGCGCGCTCCGCGGCATGTTCGCGAAGAAGACGATCGACGACACCACCTGGGACGACCTCGAGACGGCGCTCATCACCGCCGATTTCGGACCGGATGTGACCGAGGCGATCGTCGACGACCTGCGCGCCAAGGTCGACCGCTACCACACCACCGATCCGGCCGACCTGCAGCGGATGCTCCGCGAGAGCCTCGAAGAGCGCCTCTCCAAGCTCGACACCACGCTCAAGCTGAGCGACCGCCCGGCCGTCGTGCTGGTCGTCGGCGTCAACGGCGTCGGCAAGACCACCACCATCGGCAAGTTCGCCAAGTTCCTGCGCACCTACGACCGCACCGTCGTCGTCGGCGCGGCGGACACGTTCCGTGCGGCGGCCGTCGAGCAGCTCGCCACCTGGGCACAGCGCGCAGGGGTGGAGATCGTCCGCCCGCAGCAGCAGGGCCAGGATCCGGCGTCCGTCGCGTTCCAGACCGTCGAGAAGGCCAAGAACGACGGCACGGAGATCGTGATCATCGACACGGCAGGGCGGCTGCAGACCAAGGGCGGCCTGATGGACGAGCTGTCCAAGATCAAGAGGGTGGTGGAGAAGCAGGCTCCCATCGCCGAGGTGCTGCTGGTGCTCGACGCGACCACCGGTCAGAACGGGCTCGCCCAGGCGGAGGCGTTCATCGAGCACGCCGGGGTCACCGGGCTCGTGCTCACGAAGCTCGACGGCTCGGCCAAGGGCGGCTTCGTGCTCGCCGTGCAGGAGAAGACGGGCATCCCGATCAAGCTCGTCGGCCAGGGCGAGGGCATCAACGACCTCACCGGTTTCACCGCGCACGTCTTCGCTCAGCAGCTGGTCGGCTAGGGGCGCGGGCATGGCCATCGAACACGACTACTTCGGCATCATCGACGAGACCGCATCCGGTGGGCTCGCCTGGAACGACTCCGCCGACCTCTCCGAGCAGGTGGTCGAGGTCGACCTGCTGGCCGACGACGAATCCGCGGTGACCGAGTTCGCCCTGGATTCCGCCGCCGCGCTCATCCAGGCCATCGACGGGTTCGACGCCCGGGCACGGGATGCGCTGATCGCCGAGCTGAGCTCGCGCCAGTCCGCCACCGTGGCATACATCGACGAGCACGTCGAGAAGCTGGGGGAGACGCTGCTCGACCTGCTCGTCCACAACTCGGGCGACATCGCCGTCGACGTGCTGCGCTCCCTGCAGCTGCTGCGCATCCTGCTGCAGCCAGACCACTCCGACGAGGAGGAGGTCTTCGCCACGTTCGACTACTCGATCAGCCCGGACGAGACGGATGCGCTGCTCACCGTGTCGTTCGACATCCGGGGCGACGTGGTCGCGGTCGACACGCAATCCTGACGCACAGCATCCGCCCGGTAAACTGGTTGGATCATGGCTACTTTCGGATCGCTGTCTGACCGCCTGGCAGATACCTTCAAGAACCTTCGCACCAAGGGCAAGCTCTCTCCGGCCGACGTCGACGGCACCGTGCGCGAGATCCGTCGCGCCCTGCTCGACGCCGACGTCGCGCTCCCCGTCGTCAAGGAGTTCACCGGCAAGGTGCGCGAGCGCGCCCTGAGCGACGAGGTCAACAAGGCCCTCAACCCGGCTCAGCAGGTGGTGCAGATCGTCAACGAGGAGCTCGTCGAGATCCTCGGCGGCCAGCAGCGCAGGCTGCAGTTCGCGAAGAAGCCGCCGACCGTCATCATGCTCGCCGGCCTCCAGGGCGCAGGTAAGACCACGCTCGCCGGCAAGCTCGCGAAGTGGCTCGTGAAGGACGGGCACACGCCCGTGCTCGTCGCGGCCGACCTCCAGCGCCCGAACGCCGTCACCCAGCTGCAGATCGTCGGAGAGCAGGCGGGGGTCCCCGTCTACGCCCCGGAGCCGGGCAACGGCGTCGGCAACCCGGTGCGCGTCGCGAAGGACGCCCTGAAGTTCGCGGAGACCAAGCAGTACGACACGGTCATCGTCGACACCGCCGGCCGCCTCGGCGTCGACGCCGAATTGATGAAGCAGGCGTCGGACATCCGCAAGGCCGTCGACCCAGACGAAGTGCTGTTCGTGATCGACGCCATGATCGGTCAGGATGCGGTGGCCACGGCCAAGGCGTTCCAGGACGGC
This sequence comes from Leifsonia sp. NCR5, assembly GCF_002105485.1. NCBI lineage: Bacteria > Bacillati > Actinomycetota > Actinomycetes > Micrococcales > Microbacteriaceae > Leifsonia > Leifsonia sp. NCR5. The sequence continues at coordinate 205,990 of NZ_NCSR01000004.1, read as the reverse complement.
GTCGACTTCACCGGTGTCGTGCTGTCCAAGCTCGACGGCGACGCCCGCGGTGGCGCGGCCCTCTCCGTCGCGTCCGTCACCGGACGCCCGATCATCTTCGCCTCCATCGGTGAGGGGCTGGACGACTTCGAGCCGTTCCACCCCGACCGCATGGCGTCGCGCATCCTCGACCTCGGCGACATCCTCACCCTCATCGAGCAGGCCCAGGAGGCCTTCGACGAGGAGGAGGCGCGCAAGGTCGCCGAGAAGTTCGCGACGGACAGCTTCACGCTCGACGACTTCCTCAAGCAGATGCAGCAGCTGCGCAACATGGGATCCATCAAGAAGATGATGGGCATGCTGCCGGGAGCCGGCGCCATGAAGCAGCAGCTCGACAACTTCGACGAGAAGGAGATCGTGCGCACCGAGGCGATCATCCAGTCGATGACCAAGGCGGAGCGCACCACGCCGAAGCTGCTGAACGGCTCGCGCCGCCTGCGCATCGCGAAGGGCTCGGGCTCCACAGTGACCGAGGTGAACCAGCTCGTCAACCGGTTCGAGCAGGCCGCCAAGATGATGAAGACCGTCGCCAAGGGCGGCGTGCCGAATGTGCCGGGCATGGGTCCGATCCCGGGCGCCAGCTACGGCGGCAAGGCCAAGCAGCAGCCCAAGAAGAAGGGCTCGCGCTCCGGCAACCCGGCCAAGCGCGCGGCGGAGAACGCAGCGCTCAGCTCCGGCGCGAAGCCGTCGACCGGCGCGCAGGGCGGCTCGGGCTTCGGCCTCGGCGGCGGCGCGGGCGCCGGCAAGCAGGGTGGCCCATCCGAGGAAGAGCTGGCCTCGCTGCAGAAGTTCCTCGGCCGCTAGGGCGCGAGCGCTACAGCGCGAGGGACTTCGGCGCGAGCTTGGTCTCGATCGCCTTCGCGACGATCTCCTGACCGGCCGGGTTCGGGTGGATGCCGTCCGCCTGCAGCCACTCCGGGTGGCCGACGAGCGGGAAGCCGATGTCGACGAACGTGCCGTCCACGTCCTCCACGGCGGAGCGGAACGCGTCGTCGACCATCGTGATGGTCGCCGGCGGCTGGTCGGAGCCCCAGATGGCGGTGACGCCGATGATGTGCGCGCGCGGGAACGCGGAGCGGAGCGCTCCCACCAGTTCCGTGCTCTTCTGAGCGAGCGCCGCCGGGTCTTCCAGCCGGTCGTTCCTGGTCGCGGCGATCAGGATGTACGACGGCTTCAGCGCGACGGCCTGGTCGACCTGCTGCTGGAAGGTCGTGCCGTTCCAGCCGGGGTGCAGGAAGCCGGAGCCGGAGACGGCGAGGTCGGTGAGCCGCCAGTCGTGCACCTTCGCGACGAGGGCGGGCCAGGCCTGGTCCTGCTGGATGCCCTTGCCGAACGCGATGGAGTCGCCGATCGCGACGGCGACGGGACGCTCCGCGACCTGGGGCGCCGCGGCCGAGCGCTGTCCGGCGACGGGTTCCTGCGGTGCGGCGGCCGTGCATCCGGTGAGGACGACGGCGACAGCCGTGGCGGCGGCGAGAAGGGCCACTCGGAGGCCACGGGTAGACAAGCGCACGGAGCGAGAGTAAGGGGCGGAAGCTGCGTGAAAGCTGTGTGTTTCAGAAGGTTCGATCAGCGGGCGGCCGCAGACCGCATCCGGTGGCCGCGAATCAGTGCGATGAGGCGTTGGCGGACTTCGTCGTGACCCTGGCCGCCGCGATCTTGTCCGCGATCAGCCCGGCGAGCAACTGCTGCCCCTCCGTCGTGGGATGCACGTTGTCCTTCTGCACCAGATCGGCGCGGTTCTGGAACGGCTGGCCGACATCCACCCAGGTGCCGTCGACCGCGAGCACGGCGCTGCGGACGATGCTCGCGACCACCGGAGTCGCCGGGGTCGGGGTGCCGGCACCCCAGATCGGGCCGACCCCGATGATGACCGCGTCCGGGAGGGCGGTGCGCAGCCTCTGCAGCTGTGCCGTCGCCGTCTGCTTGAGCTCGATGGTCGAGCCGAGCGTGTCGTTGCGGGTGGCGGCGACGAGCACGACCTGCGGCCGCAGCGCGATCGCCTGGGTCACCTGCGCCTCGTAGGTGTGCGTGTTGAGTCCCGGCGCGATGAAGCCGGATGCGCTGTCGGCGAAGTCATTGAGCGTCCAGCCGAACTGGTCGGCGACGAGAAACGGCCAGGCGTCGTCAGAGGGGACGCCGTTGCCGATCGCGATCGAGTCTCCGATGGCGGCGGCGCGCACGGGCGCGTCGGAGGACGCCTGCGACGTCGGGGCCGGCGTCGGCTCTCCCGTGACGCTGGCTCCGCCGGCGAAGGCGGTGCATCCTGCGGTCACGGTGAGAACGATGGCGGCGATGGCGGCGGCGGCGATTCGGGTTATCGGTCGGGCGAGCACAGCAGAAAGCATACGTTGCCGGTTCGCAGAGGATGCTGAGCGGGGGAGCGGGCGGGGCAGCGACCGGTGGAGCGGCGGCAGGGTCAGCTCCTGTCGAGTCCGTCGCGCAGCTCGTGCGTGAGCGAGCTGACGACCGCCTGCAGGCTGCCGCCGTTCGCCTCTGCGACCCGCAGCTGCCGCTGGTAGCTCGCGCCCTTCGACAGGATCACGTCGACCGTCTCCAGCTCGGCCAGGCAGCCGAGGCGTTCCGCCGTGGGGGAGAGGTCGACGATCAGGTCGCGCAGCGCGTCGGACACCAGCCGCTCGCTGCCGTCCGGTGCGGTGATGATCTCCGCATCCAGGCCGTAGCGGGCGGCGCGCCACTTGTTCTCCCTGACGAACCAGGGCTGCAGCGTGACCGGCTCCTCTCCGTCGTCCAGCTGGCCGGACATCCGGTCGGTGAGGCAGTGGATGATCGCGGCGACGGCGCCGACCTCGTCCGCCGTCGACATCCCGTCGCAGGCGCGCATCTCGACCGTTCCCCACTTCGGAGACGGCCGGATGTCCCAGCGCACCTCGCTGTGGTCGGTCACGACGCCGGTCGTCACCAGATCCTGCACGTACTCCTCGTAGTTCGCCCAGCTGCCGAACTGCCAGGGCAGCCCCGCCGTCGGCAGCTGCTGGAACATCAGCGCTCGGTTGGAGGCGTATCCCGTGTTCGCCCCCGCCCAGAACGGGCTGGATGCGCTGAGCGCCTGCAAGTGCGGATAGTAGGTGAGCAGGCCGTTGACGATCGGCAGCGCCTTCTCCCTGTCGTCGATGCCGACGTGCACGTGGATTCCCCAGATCATCATCTGACGCCCCCACCACTGCGTGCGGTCGAGCAGTCGGTCGTAGCGCTCGTTCGGCGTGACCTTCTGGTCGAACCACTGGGCGAACGGATGCGTCCCCGCGCACATCAGCTCGACGCCGAGCGGGTCGATGACCTCGCGGACGAGCCCGATCAGCCCCTGGAGGTCGTCGACCGCATCCGGGACAGTGCGGTGCACCCGGCTGACCAGCTCGACGGTGTTCATCAGCAGTTCGTGGGTGATCTGCGGGTGCTCTTCGCCGTCCGGCCCGGAGAGCTCTGTGAGCACCTCCTCGGCGATCTGCACGAGGTCTCCCGTCGACGAGTCGACCAGCGCCAGCTCCCACTCGATTCCGACGGTGGAACGCTCGGATTCCGAGAATTCGATCTGCATAGTGGGCGTCCTGATCATTCGATTGTTCAAAGGGCGGCGGTATCTGACAGAATAGCTAGTTGAGTTCCCTCGTACCCGACCCTCTAATCAGGTGCGGTGGAACACCATAGACCTCCTGCCGAGTGTGCCCCCACGCTCACGGCAGACAGTTCGTCACGTCACTCATACACACAGGAGAATTTGTGTCTGTCAAGATCCGTCTGAAGCGCCTCGGCAAGATCCGCGCACCGTACTACCGCATCGTCGTCGCCGACTCGCGCACCAAGCGCGACGGCCGTGTCATCGAGGAGATCGGTCTGTACCACCCGACCGAGGACCCCTCGGTCATCGAGGTCAACTCCGAGCGCGCGCAGTACTGGCTGAGCGTCGGCGCCCAGCCGACCGAGCAGGTCCTCGCACTCCTCAAGCTCACCGGAGACTGGGGCCAGTTCAAGGGCGACAAGAACGCCACCAGCACCGTCAAGGTCAAGGAAGCCAAGGTCGAGTTCCAGGCCGACGAGAAGAAGAAGCCGGTCCTCAAGCCGAAGGCGGAGAAGCCCGCTGCTGTCGCAGCAGAGGCCGAGGCCGTCGTCGAGGCAGAGGTCGAGGCCGAGGAGGCCGCTGAGGCCGAGGTCGTTGCCGAGGCCGAGGAAATCACCGAGGCTGCCGCCGACGGCGAGAAGGCGTAACACCTTGCTCGCACCCGCACTCGCGCACCTCGTCAAGGGGATCGTGGATCACCCGGACGACGTGCACGTCGTTGCAAAGAGTTCGCCCCGTGGCGAGGTCCTCGAGGTTCGTGTGAACCCCGAGGACCTCGGCAGGGTCATCGGCCGGTCCGGCCGCACCGCCAAGGCGCTGCGGACGCTGGTCGGTGCACTGGCCGACGGCCGACGCGTTCGCGTCGACGTCGTCGACGACTGAGGTGGCCGACCACAAGCTGCCCCGCAAGGACGCCGCACCGCGGCCGGATGAGACCCAGCTGCGGGTCGGACGGCTCACCAAGGCGCACGGCCTGAAGGGCGCGATCAAGGTCGAGCTCTACACGGACGAGCCGGAGAAGCGCTTCGTCCCAGGAGCGGTCTTCACCCTGCAGGTGCCGACCGCATCCAAGTGGCACGGCAAGTCGCTCGAGCTGACCGAACTGCGCTGGTACAACGGCCACGCCGTGGCGTTCTTCGCCGGCGTGGACGACCGCTCGGAGGCGGAGACCCTCATCAAGGCGATCCTCTGGGTCAGCCAGGATGTGAAAGAGCTCCCCGACGAGGAGGACGCCTGGTACGACCACCAGCTGGTCGGACTGGATGCCCTCCGTGACGGCCAGAAGGTCGGCGTCGTCGCCCGTGTCGACCACCTTCCTGCGCAAGACCTGCTCGCGATCAAGACCGCGAACGGCGAAGTGCTCGTGCCGTTCGTCAAGGCGATCGTGCCCGAGGTCGACGTGACGGCGGGAACGGTGACGCTCACCCCGCCCGCCGGGTTGTTCGAAGAACTGCCGGACGACGACGACGCGGATGCCGAGGCAGACACGGACGCCGAGCCGGAGAACGACGCGGAGTAGCCGCCAGCCGTCATTGCACTGATTGCCCGAAGAGCCCCGACGAGAGTCGGGGCTCTTCTGCGTCCGGCACCCGCCGTCAGCGCACGATCGCGAGGCCGCGGGCGCGCAGGGTGCGGGTGTCGGCATCCAGTGCCGCCATCAGGCGCTCGTGCGTGCCGACGATGTGCCGGTGGATGCTGTCTGCCGCTGCCTCCGCATCCCGGGCGGCAAGCAGGCCGAGGATGTCGCGGTGCTCCTGCCAGGCGGTGCGGCGCGCGTCCTCCGTGCGCACTTCGAGCCAGCGGGTGCGGGCGAGCCTGGTCATGGCCGCGTCGACGCTGTCGGCGAAGAAGTGGTTGCCGGACAGCTGCGCGAGCTCTACGTGGAAGTGGGTGCCGGCGATCATCGCGTCGTCGCTCGGCCGGTGCAGGTCGAAGGCGCCGAGGCGGGTGGTGAGGTCTTCGATGGCGTCGTCGGAGGCGCGGGCGCAGCTGTGCCGGATCGCAGCGGACTCGACGGCGTCGCGGAGTTCGCTGAGCCGGGCGATCTCGCCGAGGTCGATGGGGGTGATCTGCCAGGCGCGGCCGTCGCGCTCGACGAGGCCGTCGGCCTCCAGGCGCATCAGGGCGGCGCGGAGCGGGGTGCGGGACGCGCCGAGGTCGGTTTCGAGGCCGCGTTCGGTCAGGCGTGCGCCCGGCATCCGTTCGAGGTCGAGAATTTGCGCGCGCAGCCGGTCGTAGACGGTCGTTTGCTCAGCCACGCGGGGACTCCTTTTGGTATACCGGCTTGGTATACCACTAGGGTATACCTCGTGACCTCCACCGTACAACGCACCCCGCGACCGTGGCTCATGCTGTCGTTCGGCGTCATCGCCCAGGCCAGCTCCACCGTGTTCGTGTCGACGCCCGCCTTCCTCATCCCGCTGCTGCACACCGAGCGCGGGCTCAGCCTCGCCCAGGCCGGGCTGCTCGCATCCGCACCGACCCTCGGGCTGGTCATCACACTCATCGGCTGGGGAGCGCTCAGCGACAGGATCGGCGAGCGCTGGGTGATCGCCTCCGGACTCGCGCTGACCGCCGCCGTCGCCTTCGCGGCGATGTTCGCGAGCGACTACCTCAGCCTCGGCGCGCTGTTCCTGCTGGGCGGGATGGCGTCGGCGAGCCCCAACGCCGCCAGCGGGCGCGTGGTGATCGGCTGGTTCCCGAAGGAGCGTCGCGGGCTCGCGATGGGCATCCGGCAGATGTGCCAGCCGCTCGGCGTGGCCGTCGCGGCGCTGACCATCCCGCAGCTCGCCGCGGCGGGCGGGATCGGCGCTGCACTGGCGGTGCCCGCCGTGCTCTGCGCCGTGTCCGCCGTGCTCTGCGCCGTCGGCATCGTCGACCCGCCCCGGCCTCCGCGGACGACGGGAGGGGATGCGCATCCACTGGCCGTGTGGAAGCCGTACAAGGAGACCTCGCTGCTGTGGCGCATCCACGGGGTGTCGATGCTGCTGGTGGTTCCGCAGTTCACGGTGTCGACGTTCGGACTGGTCTGGCTGGTGACCGAGCTGCACTTCTCCGCCCTCGCCGCCGGGATCGTGATCGGCGTGAGCCAGTTCGCCGGGGCGATCGGGCGCATCGGCGTCGGGGTGCTGAGCGACAAGGTCGGCAGCCACCTGCTGCCGCTGCGCTGGGTGTCCGTCGCGGCTGCCGTGGTGATGCTGCTGATGGGAGCAGCGTCGGCGCTCGGCGCGGTGTGGGCTGCGGTGATCCTGATCGTCGCGGCGATCGTCACCGTGGCGGACAACGGACTGGCGTACACCTCGGTGGCGGAGATCGCCGGGCCGTTCTGGTCCGGCAGGGCGCTCGGCACGCAAAACACGGGCCAGTTCCTGGCGGCGTCGGTGGTGGGCCCTGCGGTCGGCGGCCTCATCACGCTGCTCGGCTACCCGCTCGCCTTCGCAGCGGTGGCGCTCTGCCCGGTGATCGCGACCCCGCTCGTGCCCAGGGACAGGGAGCTCGCCGTCGTCCCGCAATAAGCGGCGCGCGCTCGCATAAGCTGGATGGATGCGCATCGACATCGTCACGATCTTCCCCGAGTTCTTCGATGTGCTCGACATCTCGCTGCTCGGCAAGGCCAGGCAGACCGGCCTGATCGACCTCGGCGTGCACAACCTGCGCGACCACACCCACGACAGGCACCGCACGGTCGACGACACCCCGTACGGCGGCGGAGCCGGCATGGTGATGAAGCCGGAGCCGTGGGGCGAGGCGCTCGACGGCATCCTGGAGGCGAGCCCCGGCGATCCGCTGGTGATCTTCCCGTCCCCGGCCGGAGACGTCTTCACCCAGTCGATCGCGCGCGAGCTCGCCGAGGAGAAGCACCTGGTCTTCGGATGCGGCCGCTACGAGGGCATCGACCAGCGCGTCTTCGACGACACGGCATCCCGGGCCAGGGTGCGGCTGATGAGCATCGGCGACTACGTCCTCAACGGGGGAGAGGTGGCGACGATGGCGATGATCGAGGCGATCGGCAGGCTCATCCCCGGCGTGGTCGGCAACCCGGAGAGCCTGGTGCAGGAGTCCCACGAGGACGGCCTGCTCGAATACCCCAGCTACACCAAGCCTGCGTCGTGGCGCGGCCACGACGTGCCTCCCGTGCTGCTCTCCGGCAACCACGGCGCCATCGCGGCGTGGCGGCACGAGCAGCAGCTCGAGCGCACGCGCGCTGTGCGGCCGGACCTGCTGCCGTAGCGGAACGACAGACGCCCGCCCGCACGGCTGACCGAGCGGGCGGGCGTGTCACGCCGTCTCCGTGCGCGAAGAGTTCGGGATCAGTGCCCCACTTCACCCCGCCACGCGCCGGTCTCTGCGCCCTGGCTCTCGATGAAGCGCTTGAAGTTCTCCAGGTCCTTCTTCACCGCGTGGCTCCCGGCTCCGATGGCCGCGCCGATCTTCTCGATCAGGTCGGACGGCGTCCATTCCAGCTGCACGGTGACCTTGGTCGTCGTGTCCGACAGGCGGTGGAAGGTCACGACGCCGGCGTGCTGGACATCGCCGGAGATGCTCTTCCAGGCGACGCGCTCATCCGGCAGCTGCTCGGTGATGACGGTGTCGAACTCGCGCTCCTGGCCGCCGATCTTCACGCGCCAGTGATTGGTGGTCTCATCGACCTGCTTCACTTCTTCGACCTCGTCGAGGAAGTGCGGGAAAGACTCGAACTGAGTCCACTGGTTGTATGCGGTGGTCACGTCGACATCCACATCGACGGATTCGGTCACGTCAGCCATAGGGGCTCCCTTCCGTTGCCGGCCGGATTCTCCGACCCGCCAGAACGGTAGACCGCCGGTGGAAGGCGCTGAAGGCCTGGACATCTGCGCCAGACCGTGTAGCCGTCAGTCTCGGGCGGTGAGGACGAGCGGGCCGTCCTCGGTGATCGCGACCGTGTGCTCGGAGTGCGCCCCGCGCGAGCCGTCTGCACTGCGGAGCGTCCAGCCGTCCCTGTCGGTGTAGATCTCGTCGGTCGACTCGAGGAACCACGGCTCGATCGCGATGACGAGGCCTGGACGCAGCGGGTAGCCGCGGCCGGCGCGTCCGTCGTTGGCGATGTGCGGGTCCCCGTGCATCGTGTGGCCGACGCCGTGGCCGCCGAACTGCAGGTTGACCGTGTATCCCTCCGCGTGCGCGACGGCGCCGATGGCGGCGGAGATGTCACCGACCCTGCCACCCGGCTGCGCGGCCTGGATCCCGGCGGCGAGGGCGCGGCGGGTGGTGTCGATGAGGTGGAGGTCGGCATCCCGGGGCTGACCCACCACCAGGCTGATCGCCGAGTCCGCCACCCAGCCGTCGACGGATGCAGCGAAGTCGAGGGTCAGCAGGTCGCCGTCCTGCAGGCGGTAATCGTGGGGGAGTCCGTGCAGCACGGCGTCGTTCACCGACGTGCAGATGACCTTGCCGAACGGGCTGGCGCCGAACGACGGGTGGTAGTCGATGTAGCAGGACTCCGCGCCGGCCTTCCTGATCAGGTCGTGCGCGATGCGGTCGAGCTCCAGCAGGTTCACGCCCACCTTCGCCGCGGCAGCGGTCTGCTGCAGCACATCGGCCACGAAACGGCCGGCCGGCCGCATCTGCTCGATCTCGGCGGGGGTCCTCAACTCGATCACGGTGTCTCCTTCACGTCGACACCCAGTGTTCCATGATTGTTGCACGCGCGGTGCATCCTGGCCCTTTCGGCTTTCGGCGAACCCGCAGCCGCTGCACAGGCGAGCGCGGATACGCTGGTGCCGTGATCCTCCGCAAGGCGTTCTACTGGTGGTTGTTCCCTTCCGCCGTGATCCTGCCTGTCTGGCTGCTCATCGGCTGGGCGATCTTCGGCTCCGGCGGCTGGAGCTTCATCGGCCTGCTCATCCTCTGCCCTGTGCTGTTCATCGCAATGCTCGCGATCGGCGGCATCATCATGGCGCGCAAGACCGTGCGGGACACCAAGGCCGTCTCCTGGTGGGACGTGGGCCTGATCGGCGCGTGGCACGCATCCATCGTCGCCTTCGGCTGCTTCATCCCCGGCGTGATGAGCTGGCTCGCCGTCCTCGGCATCCTGCTCGGTCTCGCCGCGTTCTGGGTGGCGCTCTGGCAGCTGGTCACCGAGGCCAGGATGCGCGTGCAGCAGACCTTCGAGGCCTACGAGCGCGCCGCGCAGCCGCAGCAGGTCCGGCGACCGGATGCGCTGTTCGAGGAGGGCTCGGAGGTCATCGTGATCGAAGAGCGGCGCGACGAGCACTGACCGCTTTGGCAAACGCATCCTGTTCATGGCAGAATTGATCTTTGTGCCGCGGCCAGGCTCTGCCACAGGGGAGCCAGCACTTCTCGCGCACACCCCATACCGTTGATTCCCGGTCGTCGCCTGCTCTGAGCAGGAGGTGGCCCCAAGTCCGTCCTCGACCTGTGGCGGGTACAGAGAGCGAACAGCAATGCATATCCTCGATTCCGTCGACGCCGCGTCCCTGAAGTCGGACATTCCCGACTTCCGCGCGGGCGACACCGTCAAGGTTCACGTCAACATCATCGAGGGCAGCCGCTCTCGTATCCAGGTCTTCCAGGGCGTCGTCATCGGTCGCTCCAACGAGGGCGTCCGCGAGACCTTCACGGTCCGCAAGGTCAGCTTCCAGGTCGGCGTCGAGCGTACCTTCCCGGTGCACTCCCCGGTCATCGACAAGATCGAGGTCGTCACCCGCGGAGATGTCCGTCGCGCCAAGCTCTACTACCTGCGCGAACTGCGCGGCAAGAAGGCGAAGATCAAGGAGAAGCGCGACAACTAGGCTTCTCGGCTCACGCCGGAAGACCTCGACGCGCGGCATCCGCCCACGCATCGCCTGAGCTCCCTGTCCCATACACTTGGGCAGGGAGCTCAGACGGTTAAATGACGGACGAAGCAGTGCCCACCCGGTCGGACCGCGTGGCTCAGGAACGGCGCGGCGCGCGCAGGCGCAGCAGGAGCAGGCGGCGGAGCGTACGACTCTTCCTCCGCGACCTCGCGGTGATCGTGGTGGTCGCCATCCTGGTGTCCTTCCTGGTGAAGACCTTCGTGGTCCGCTCGTTCTACATCCCGTCGGCGTCGATGGAGAACACGCTGCAGATCAACGACAGGATCATCGTCAACGAGCTGGAGCCCGGGCTGTTCCCAATCAGCCGCGGCGATGTGGTCGTGTTCCGGGATCCGGGCGGCTGGCTCCCTCCGCAGCCGCCCAGCAGGGAGAGCCCTGTCTCGCAGGCCATCGACCAGGCGCTGACCTTCATCGGCCTCTCCGCCTCCGACAGCAACGATCACCTCGTGAAGCGCGTCATCGGGTTGCCGGGCGACCACGTCGCCTGCTGCAACGTCGATGGAAGAGTCACCGTGAACGGCAGCCCGCTGGACGAGCCGTACGTGCTGCTGCAGCCCGGGCAGAAGAACGCCGCGACACTCGCGTTCGATGTCACGGTTCCGAAGGGCGAACTGTGGGTGATGGGGGATAATCGGTACAACTCCCAGGACTCGTCGCGCAACCAGAGCCTGCCGGGTCACGGCTTCGTCCCGATCGACCATGTTGTCGGGCGGGCGTTCGTGATCAGCTGGCCGACCAGCCGGTGGACCTGGCTCGACAACTACCCCGAGGTGTTCCGCGGGGCGGAGGAGGACAAGCGATGATGGCGTCGGTGAGCCCCACCCTCCGGTTCGAGAAGTCCCTCTACCGCACGGGTGTGACCTCGATCGTCGGTGTCGACGAGGTCGGCCGCGGCGCCCTGGCCGGACCGGTCGCGGTCGGGATGGTCGTCATCGACACCGCCGTGAAGCGCATCCCGGTCGGCCTGCGCGACTCGAAACTCCTGCCGGAGGCCGCTCGCGAGGCGCTGGAGCCGCACTGCCGCAAGTGGGTGCTGCACCACGCGGTCGGCATGGCGTCCGCCGCGGAGGTCGACTCGCTCGGCATCATGCGCTGCCTCGGACTTGCGGGCGCTCGGGCGATGGAACTGCTCGAGCAGGGCGGGGCGCAGATCCGGGAGAGCACCCTCATCCTGGACGGCAACTACGACTACCTGAACCCGGTGCTGATGCGCCCGGCCCGCGTGGTGACGCGGATCAAGGCGGACAGGGACTGCGCGTCGGTCGCCGCCGCCAGCGTGATCGCGAAGGTGCACCGCGACCGGCTGATGATCGAGCACAGCGCCGACTATCCGGGCTACGGCTGGGTATCGAACAAGGGCTACTCCAGCCGCGAACACTTCGACGCCATCGCCGAGCTCGGACCGAGCGCGCTGCACCGGCTGACCTGGCTGCGGGATGCGGCAACGCTCCCCATTCCGACATGACCCCTCCGTCCGGCATAGACTTGACGAACAATGGATGAAGACGAGTTCGACGACTACGACCGCGAGGTCGAGTTGGCTTTGTACCGCGAATACCGGGACGTCGTCTCGCAGTTCAAGTACGTGATCGAGACCGAGCGCCGGTTCTACCTCGCGAACGAGGTGGAGTTCGTGCGCCGAGACACCGAGCACGACTTCTACTTCGAGCTGACGATGAACGACGTGTGGGTGTGGGATGTGTACCGTTCCGACCGCTTCGTGAAATCGGTGCGCGTGCTCACGTTCAAAGACGTGAACATCGAGGAGCTGTCGAGCAAGGAGTTCGAGCTCCCGAAGGAACTCGCGCTCGACGAGTAGGGCTCGCGTTCTCCACAGCCTGACCTTCTTCCGCATCTCTCCACAGTTTTCTTCCCGCAGCCCTTCCACTGCCCCCTCCCCGTGAGGCTGGACGTGGGAGGCAGCAATGGCAGCGAAAGACGAGTTGGGCCGCCGCGGAGAGAACGTGGCGGCGGAGTGGTTCGAGGCGCGAGGTTTCGTCGTGCTCGACCGGAATTGGCGATGCGCGTCGGGTGAACTCGACCTGATCGTCCGCGGCGACGGCGTGACGGCGTTCGCCGAGGTCAAGACCAGGACGTCGGTGGCGTACGGCCATCCGTTCGAGGCGATCACCCTGGCGAAGGCCGCGCGGCTCCGACGCCTCGCCGCCGAGTGGTGCCGCCAGCACGGCCCGGTGCCCGGCCGCATCCGGATCGACGCCATCGCGGTTATCGACGCCTGGAGCGCACGCCCGTCGGTCGAGCACCTCGAGGGCGTGGCCTGATGCCGCTCGCCCGCACATACGCCATCGCCCTGAACGGGGTCGACGGCAACGTGGTCGAGGTCGAGGCGGACATCGCCGCCGGCCTGCCTGCGTTCTCGCTGATCGGCCTCCCCGACGCCGCACTCGGGGAATCCCGCAAGAGGGTGACCTCCGCCGCGATGAACGCCGGCTGCCCGCTGACCCAGCGCAAGCTGACGGTCAACCTGTCCCCGGCCTCCCTCCGCAAGCAGGGCTCGGCGTTCGACCTCGCCATCGCGGTCGCCGCCCTCGCAGCGGCCGGAGACCTCAGCGCGGAGTCCGCGGCAGCCGCCGTCCACCTCGGCGAACTCGGACTCGACGGCCGCGTCCGTCCCGTCCCTGGCATCCTGCCCGCCGTCATCGCGGCCAGGGCCGCCGGGTTCGCGCGCGTCCTCGTCCCCGCCGCCAACGCCGAGGAGGCGGCCCTGGTCGACGGGGTGGAGGTGGTCCCCGTCACCAGCCTCCGCCACGCGGCGATCCACCACGGAAGCGACCTCGAGCCCGTGGATGTCGTGCCGGTAGGTGCTGCGGTTGTCGGTGCGCCTGCCACCGACCCGGCGACAGTCCGCGCGCATCCCGAGCCCGACATCGCCGACGTGGCGGGAAACGAGGAAGCAATCGAGGCCCTCGTCGTCGCAGCCGCCGGCGGCCACCACCTCTCGATGATCGGCCCACCGGGCGCCGGCAAGACGATGCTCGCCACGCGTCTTCCCGGCCTTCTCCCCGACCTCACCGACGAGCAGGCCATCGAGGTCACCTGCATCCGCTCTCTCACCGACGCGGGCATCGCAGGCCGTGGCAGCACGGGCGACCCGTCATCGTCGCCCCGCGGCCTGATCCGCCGCCCACCGTTCGAGTCCCCGCATCACACGGCCTCCGCCGCGGCGATCGTCGGTGGTGGAACCGCCCGGATCGTGCCGGGCGCGATCGTCCGGGCCACCCACGGCGTCCTCTTCCTCGACGAGTCGAGAATGACCTAAAAGCGCCCTTCTGGGTGAACTTGCCGGCTTGCCCACCTCCCCGGCAAACACCAGAGAAACATCCCCGGAGACCCCGAAAGGGCTCGAAAGGGCCCTTGGGAGGGCGTGAAAGGGCAGGTTTAAGGGCAAAAGGGCAAGTTTGGGGGCGCATTCCCCTTAATTCCCTAGTGAAATAACAATCCCTAGGGAAGTAACGCACATTTGGCCCAAACTTGCCCTTTTGCCCTCAAACTTGCCCTCTCGTCCTTTTGCGCCCTCCGGACGGTCGCATCGTAGGATCGGACCATGCCGGACGCCGCCACCCCAAACACCCGCGGCCTGGAGTCCATCTTCGACCTCGACGGCTCGCACGCGCTGCCCCGTACGGAGCTCTGGACCATCTACAGCACGGCGAAGCCCCGCGGCCTCAGCAAGCGTGGGTTCTACGACGACCTGCGCTCACGCGGCTTCCGTGAAGTCCGTCGAGACGGTGTCTTCCACTTCTACGGTTTCCGCGGTCCCGCGGTTCACACGATTCAGCCGGATTCACCCGACCTCCGCGACCCCGCGACTGACCGCCTCGTGGGCCTGATCGCCGCCGCACGGGCCGAAGCCGATCAGGTAGCGGGCGGCGAGTCAGCCGGCGAGAACGACGCGCGCTTCCGGGCTCGGGTAGCCGAAATCCTGCGCGGCTTCGCCGCGTGCTGACACGGCGTACCCGCGATCTCGTTCCCCTCGCGGAACACCGCTGGCGCGACCACGCACTCTGGCGCTGCGTCTACTGCGGACGCGCCGCCACCACGGTTGACCACTTCTACCCGTACTCCCAGGGCGGACGATCCAACCCGGCGAACCTGGTGCCCGCGTGCGATCGGTGCAACTCCAACAAGATGGAGCACGACCCCATCGACTGGATGACGGCGGTAGGCGTGCCAGCCGACCGCCGCGACTGGCTCGCCTCGCTTGTGTCGAATCGCGATTGGCGAGCCCCGCGAGGTCTACGACTCCCGCGGACGAAGCTCGACTACCAAGCCGGCAAGCTCGCTCGCCCGGCGCACACGCCAGCCCACGAGCTCACCGACCAACGCACCGCCTCCCCGGACAACTCCGGAGAATAAGGCGCGACTCGTTCGAACGACGCGCTACTGGTTGGTCACCGCGGGAGTGACGTGGCCCGCGGCGCACACGTACTCAGGTCGAATGTCTCCGAAGCCCGCCGAATTGGCGAAGGCTAGGAGGTTGCATCCGTGATGAGGGCAACGAATTGGTTTGAAAGAACTCATTAGTCTTCCGTCCTTACTGGGTTGTGATCAGTTCTAGACGCGGTGGTCTCGGCTGATCAGTTCAAAGGCCGATCGATCAATCTGCCATACTAAAATTATAGCAGATGTATACTAGGTTCTGACATCCCCAAGCGGTCGTAGTGGCTCGGCGGCGCCGTTTGCAACGGATGCGCAACAGTGCTGCCAAAAGCCCCCAAACAGCTCCCCATACGACTCCATCCGTCCCCCCCAACGTGGCATATAGGAGTCGAGCGGGAAAATTCTGGTGGTGTGCCCAGACCCGACCCGCTTCACGGCGTCCGGAGCTTGACCAGCCCGGACGCCCACCACTCTTCCTCGCATCTACGCGAGGTTCGAGCTCGCCATCTCGGCAAGCTCATTCGCCACGCCCACCCGCGCCACGCCTCAGGAGAGGAACCGTGCGGTCCAGGCACAAGGCCACAAGCACGACCAGCAATGACGATTCGCCCGAGGTCCAGGAGGACAACGGCGTTCCGAGCTGACTCGCGGCTACACCGTCTTGGAGGCATTCACCGCAGCACGCACCGCTGCACTCGAATTCCTATCAAGGAGCATCACTATGGACACCAAGTCCACTCTTCAGAACCGCCTCTCGGCGATCCAGATCAAGGCCGCTTACATCGGCGACCTCCTCGCCAACGGCACCGGGCTCACCTCCGCGCAGGAGAGCGAGCTCAAGGGTCTCGCGAACGAGGCAATCGAAATCAAGGCCCAGCTGATCGCGATGGAGCGCGGCGAGGCAAACGCTAGCCTCACTGCCAACCTCGGCAACCTCGGCAACGTCAAGACCGACCCGGGCCTCAACGGCCACGCCTTCACCGGCGCGACCAGCGACACCAAGTCCGGCTACCTCGACTTCACGCCCAAGGGCATCAAGTCGCTGGCTCGCCAGATGGCTGCGCCCGGCATCAAGTCGCTGACCGCGGCCGGTGCGGTGACCACGAACGTCGAGGTTGCTCCTGAGCCCGTCCGCCTGCCCGGTGGCGGTCTCTCGCTGCTCTCGGCCCTGCCCGTTATCCAGCACAGCGCGCCGACCTGGAAGTACCTGCGTCAGACCGTCCGCACCAACAACGCGGACGTGGTCGCGCCCGGTGCGACCAAGCCGACCTCGGTCGTCACGATCGATGACATCGACGGCGCGCTGAAGGTCTTCGCGACACTCTCGGAGCCCATCGACAAGTACCTGCTCAAGGACAACGCCGCACTCGAGCGGTTCGTGTCCCAGGAGCTGCTGTACATGGTCGGCAGCAAGGTTCAGGCCGCGGCTGTGGCTGCGTTCCTCGGTGCCTCGGGCATCCAGACCGTTTCCGCGGCTGCGTCGCCCATTGTCTCGGTTCGCAAGGGCATCCAGGCGGTGGAGGACCTCGGCTACAACGCTGACCTCATCGTGCTGAACTCCGAAGACTACTTCGAGATCGTGACCACCCGCAACGCTGGCGGCTCGTTCGACGTGTCCGGTGGCGTCGGTGCCGAGGAGGAGACTCCGAAGCTCTGGGGCCGCGACGTGGTCTCCGTGACCAGCGGCGTTGCGTCCGGATCCGCCCTGGTGCTCGACCGCAGTGCGGTTGCGATCGACACCGACCAGACCGGCATCGAGACCGAGTGGAACCCGTACGCGGGCTTCGACTCCAACCAGGTCAAGGCGCGTACCGAGGGTCGCTTCGACTTCTCGATCTTCTCGCCGGCCGCCCTGGCCAAGGTCGCTCTCGCCGGCGCCTAACCACCCCTGACGCGAGCCACCCATCTTCACGGTGGGTGGCTCGCGTCCCCCTTTTTCGCTGTACGGACGTACGAGGTCCATACAGCCCAGGTCCATGAGAGGACCCCACGATGACACACCCCACCAAGCCCTGGTCGCTCGCGGCTGCGCGGCGCCGCGTCCCAGCCGACCTGATCGCCTTCCACGAAGGCAAGTGCGGCACCGGACGCCAGTATCAAGCAGGCTGCCCGGCCTGCGCCTTTATCAACCGAAGCTATCTGCGCTGGTCCCGCGATCCAGCCCGGCAACGGGACCTCGCCGCGCCTATCGTTGACTTTCCCGGCGAACAGTGGCGCGCAATCGACGGCACCACCTACCACGTGAGCACTCGCGGTCGTGTGAAGAACTGCAAGGCCAACAGACCAGCACGACTCATAAGGCCTTGTCCGCGCGGCAACGGTGGCCATGTCGCGGTGGCTGTCTATGGACCGAACAAGTGGTCCTACATCCACCGGCTGGTAGCTCAAGCGTTCATCCCCAACCCACACGACTACCCGCTCGTGCGCCACCTCGACGGCAACCCGACGAACAACAGCGTGGACAACCTCGCGTGGGGTACCAGTGCCATGAACACCGCGGATGCTCAGGCTCACGGCACGATGCCGACCGCACAGCACGGCACCACCTCCAAGTACGGAGCTGGGTGTCGATGCGACCGGTGCACATCAGCGACCAAGGAATATGCGCGAACGCGGGCGCACGGCCAGTAGCCCAGTGTCAAGAGCTTCGCGGTCTAGCCGGTAATTGCACACGCCCGGTAGGCGGGCTAATTCCTGGTGCTGACGGCCAGCCGGCTCATCTCCAGGCAATCAATTAAATGTGTCCGGGGCACCCACCCCATCGCGCGCTCGCGCGCAGTAAAGAGGTGCGAGTCACGCGGCTTGCACAATCAACCACCTCCCGACCGCCCATTCTGCACACCATCGGCTGTCCACTGAACTCAGAAAGGTTCACCCCGTGAACAACGATGTAGCCACCATCTCGGCAGCAGCCGACCAGATCGAGTCGCGCCTGTCGCCGGTCAAGACCAAGCGATGCCCGGATTGTGAGCGAGAGCTGCCTCTCACTGAGTTCTCGCCTGCACCTTCTCGCAGCGACGGCCACGGCCCACACTGCCGCGTCTGTGCACGTGACCGTAAGCGAGCCTGGCGAGCTACCCCAGAAGGGCGCGAAGCGGAGCGACGCGCGTCTCTCGCCTATTACTACCGTCGCCAGAAGGCCAGGCTTTCCCGGGAATCGGGCTCCACGAACGGCTCCTAGCTAATCCGCGCGACACGATAGATCCATGGCAGCCGTGTCCATCCCGGCTCCCGCTACTCCCGACGCCAAGTTTCTTGGACGGCCCTTGGCGTCGGGCTTCTCTCATTGCCGTCCTGCACATCTGAAAGGCCCGTCCAAGGTCATGTTCTTTTCAAAGCTCCTCATGCTCGGCGTCACGCCCGCGCGCCTCAGCCTCGGCTTCTTCAGTCTCGGCCTCATCGCCCTCGCTGCAATCGGAGGATTCAAGTGACCACGCAGTACACCGAGCCCACGCGCGCGCAACGCCGCGACTGGGCAATCAAGAAAGCCGACGACCGCGCCCGTGCCGTCTACCGCAATTCTTTACCCCAGGGCATCTGTCGTCTGGAGGCCCTACTTGACGACGCCGCCAGCCCTTGGCACGCCGAAGTGATCCGGGCTCGCATCGAACAGGTGCGCGCTCAGTCGCGGTACAAGAATCGAAGGCGCCGCGCCATGCGCCGCGCCAGCAGGCAGGATCTGGAGCCCCGACCAAGCAGTCGCTGACTCAGCCGCCCGTCAGTGCCTTCACATCAGCGGCGGCTCCGAGCAGAGCGAATGCGGTGTTCACGGTGACCACCGCGTAGGGCACGACGCGGGCGGCGTACTTGCGGAGCTTATCGGCGACCGTCCCGTTATCACCCGTATCGCCGAGCTGATCAGCCAACATGTTCAAGAAGCCAACGAGCTCAGTGACGCGGCGCAACAGGTCGATGCTGCCAATCGTGCTTGCTTCCTCAAGAGCGGTTTGCACGCTATTGATCAACTCGAATAGGTAGCGGGCAGCAGCGTCGTTCAGCGGTAGCTCGCCGCCGGCGACATAGTCCATTAGGTCGTTCAGGGCGATGCGCGCGTCCGCTTTGCGGGTGGCGTCCAACACAGGGCGTGGAGTCATGCCGCTGAGAACCTCACTCAATGTGAAAAGCACATCGAGCGTGGTCTGATCGATGATCTCGTATGTGTTGTTGGCATCAGCCCACGACGTGTTGGGCACAAACACTGCTTGAGCCCACCTTGGAAATGCCCGCTCATAGGGCGCAACGTTCCGACCCATCTCGCGGAGGCTAGCGATGTCACGGGCTACCTCGTCAAGAAGCGCGGCCGCCGAAAGCTGACCCACCCAAAAGCCGTAGTCCGCGCGTGATGGAGCATCGCGGACCCCGTAAAGCTGCTTCCCGGTAGGGACAACGCGCCACTTATCGAGCAGTTCGTATAGTTGCGCCGCCGCATTCTCGCCCATGAGCAGATCGTACATAACACCTAACAGGAAATGAGGCCGGCAATGCAGGAATCAACCACACTAAGCCAGTCGCCCAGCCAGGCAACCGGGGGAGTCCTCTCAGTTGGGACTTGCCCAAACTGCCCAGCTGACCCCGCAGCTCTCGCCACCGACCCGACTCGCTGCGGAACGTGCGGCGCAAAGATCGGCGACGAGCCGGGGTGGCAATCCCACTCTGCGGCAACCGCGACGCTGGCACACTTTGGACGGCGGGTGCGATGACAGCAACCACCACGAGCAACGTCCTGGAAGCCTTCGGAGCCGCGTACCTTCGTCTCTGGGCGCTCCAGCACGGCGAAGATGTCCAACAGTCGCAGTGGCAAACTGGCAACACCCCTCAACCTCGGGAGGACACGACCGAGCGCAGCAAGGGCCTAACCTCCGACCCGACCCCGCACATCGTCATGGATGAGCGCCGTCTGCGACTCCGCGCCGCGTCGATCGAGGCCGAACAGACGCTCGTCAAGGCAGAACGCGCGCTAAACGTCACCGCGCGGCGGCTCGAAAAGGCTCTTGAGTCGTTCGAATCTGGAGCCCCAGAATCGAGCCCACTAGGCAAGTAGCCTCGGGGTCAACGAAACCTCCCCAGAACTGATTCTCGCTGACCTGGGCAGGCGTCTGACTCGTAGCTCTCTGCGTACTGAGCCAATCCAGCAAGCCCAGCACGGATCGCGACACGCGGCGATACTTGAGTTTATGTCGGTTCCTGTCTTTACCGTGGATGTAGGAGCCTCGTACCGACGGGGTGGGAATCGAAAGGTGGTCCCAAATGGATGAGGACCTTGCAGCTGTCGTCGACGACGTGAACCGTCTGCTTGTCAGCGAAGGCTGGCATCGCGTACGTGCTGATTCGAAGGCGTCGTGGTTCGGCCATTTCGTCAGCGACATCGTGCTCGCGATCGGTGTCCGCGCAATCGACTACGCCGACTCGCATATCGAGTGGGATGCAAACGGCGCCTTCTCCGCAAGGGTGGTTGTCTTCACCGACAAGACCGTGGTGATTGCAGGCGTTATGGGCGTCCAGGGCGACGATGATGTGAAGACGGAGGTCGCGGCACGGCCTCGCGGTGGACTCGTCCAGTTGAGCGTTGGGGGAGCAGGATCGCTTTTCACCAGCTCCGCCTTCTCAACATGGCCCGGTGACTTCAAGATCACGGCGGAGTGGGATCACGGCGCCAAGGTGACTCTGCCGCTCAGTAAGCCGGAGAACCAGAAGCAGCGTGACGCCTTCATGAGCATCTACCGCGCACTCTCGAACGCCCTCGGCGAGTAGCGCTCCCGCACAACGAAAAGCCCCCGCAGCCAGATTCGCACTGGTCGCGGGGGCTTTTTCTGTTTGGCCGGCTACTCGCCTGCATTGGCCTCCGCGGCTTCCTGCGCGGCGAGCAGCGCAAGCGCCTTCGCCACCCGCGCCTTCTGACGGCTCCGCGATTCTTCGGACTGCGTGTTGCGGATCAGTTTCATGTGGGCATCACGAATCGCCTTGAGTGACGCCTGAAGCTCCGTCAACGTGGCGACGAGCTCGCGAACGTTGTCCTTGGTCACGGCGCCGCCTTCTGCAGCGGCCATGCTCAGTCGCTCGATCGCGGCGGCGACGGCAGCGGCTCGCGCCTCGATGGTGTTGTCGGCTGCGGTGGTCTCGGTCTTGGTAGCCATGTCGGTCTCCTTGTCTGGGTGGCTGATGAGACAAACGTGTCGCGGCTGCTACTTGCGACGGAGCCCCCTGAGCCACGAGACCAGTGACCTTCCGGTCAATCGAGTTGGACCGGATGCTCCATCCACACCGGCACCAGCCGATCCTCGACACGACTCGTCCGACCGTTCGACGTCGCCGGCATGACTCGAATGCCGTCGAGCATGTCGGCGATCATGAACTGCTTCTCTCTGATCGAGCCGCCTGCCCACGCATCCCGAAGCTTGCGACCGGTCGGAACGCGGATCGTCACGACGTCACCTGGATCGCTCAGCAGCCGTTGGCGCTCGGCCTTGAGCCGATCGAGCTGGGGGAGGAGCTTGCTGTAGTCGGCACCATCCGCGACGAGCGCCTCTTGAACGTCCGTGATCGCTTGCGCCACAGTGTCGAGCGCCTGAGAATCAGGACCCGCGCCCTCCTGCTCGACGCGGTACTCGTCAAGGTCACCAATCATCCTGAGTATGACGCTCTCCATGTAGCCCTCAGTCAGCGACCGCTGAATCGAGACACCTGGACACGCCTGCCCAACCATGTTGCGGTTCACACATCGGAAGCTGCCGCTCGGCCGGTCCGACCGCGACGTGGCGTACATGACGTGTCCGCACAACCCGCAAATCAGCTGCCCACTCAGCCACGATGCCGCCTTCCGCACTCGGTTAGGTCCCCGCACCTTCAAGACCGCCTGCAAGGCCGCGAACGTCCCCGCATCCAGGACAGGCTCCCACCTCTGGATCGGCATGCCCGCGGAGTCCGATACGACTCGGGTCTCGATGATGGCGCTTCCGTCGCTTCGCTTCCCGACCTCGACCTCGCGAGTGGTCCGGCCCAGAAGCGTGGGCGACCGCATCACCTTCGACAACGTCGTGATCCGCCAGTTTCCGGCCGCCAGTCCTTCGGTCGGCTGTCCAGTCTGCCGTGCCTTCCGCGCCGGCGACTGCGCCGTGGGTACTCCCTGCTCAACCAGATAGTGGGTGACCTCTGTCAGAGCGTGGCCGGCGATCAACCGTCTCGCGACCTCGCGGAGTTGCGCTGCCTCGTACGCGTCAACTACGAGCATCTTGCCTGGACCGTCAGAACGCGCCACGGTGCGATAACCGATGGGCGGGTGGCCTCCAAGCCAACGTTGATCGTCTGGGTCCGTCTGGCTGAGCACATGGCTCCGCATCGACCTAATCCTGTCTCGGGTCGCCTCAGCCTCCATAGCGGCCACCTCCGCGATGACCGACGCCATAATGCCAAAGGCGGGCTGATCGCTTCGCAATCCCTCCTTCTTGGCCACGAACAGCGATCCGGGACGCTCGCGTAGCACGGTCACCAGTTTCGCCACAGCGCCAAGGCCCATCCGGCTGAACCGGCTGAGCTCCCAGACGGCGAGCACGTCAGCCTTCCCTGTTGCGATCGCGTCCAAAGCCGCGTCGGCCTGAGCTCGTGCCACCCGTCCTGAGATGCCGTCATCCGAGAAGGTGCCGACCACAGTCCAGCCCTCTGAGTCGGCAAGATCGTGGAGCTCCGCGGCCTGGCGTGCCAGGCTGACCGATTCGTCCGTGCTGCGGGACACTCGGACATAGAACACAACTCGCTTCATTGCTCGATCGTACGCCTTTGAGTCATCCTCGACGAGGCCGCCGAGTTCCCGCCCTCGGTCCTCGACTCGCTCCGGCAACCCCTGGAATCGGGGACCATCACCATCCACCGCGCCACCGGCACGGCAACCTTCCCCGCCCGCTTCCAGCTGGTCCTCGCCTCCAACCCGTGCCCCTGCGGCCGCTACGGCTCACCCGACGAGGAATGCACCTGCACCCCCATCGCCCGCCGCCGCTACCTGGCCCGCCTCTCCGGCCCCCTCCTCGACCGCGTCGACATCCGCCTCGCCGTCCGCCGCATCGGTCTCGCCGCCCTCCGGATCCGATCGGCCCCGGAGGCCTCGCCTGCGCCGGCCTCCGGCATGGCGAGCGGCCTCCGGATCCGACCGCATCCCTCGGCAGAGCCTCCAGCCGCCTCCGGAACGTCCAGCGCCGAGCGATTCCGCTTCGATCCCGGGGCCGCGACCCCACCGGCGACGGTCTCCGCGAGTGCTCTGCTCCGAGAACGCGTCGTCATCGCCCGGGCCGCGGCGGCGGCCCGCCTCGGCGGCACCGACTGGACCAGGAACGCCGACGTCTCCGGCGCCTGGCTCCGAACCGGCGCCCTCCGTCTCCCACGCGCGACGGTCGGAGCCCTCGACCGAGCCCTCGACCGAGGGGCCATCACGATGCGCGGCTACGACAGAACCCTCCGCCTCGCCTGGACCATGGCCGACCTCGACGGCGCATCCACCCCCACCGGCCACCACATCGGAGCCGCCCTCTTCCTCCGACGGGGAGCAGCATGATGCCCCGCCTCGCCATCGGAACCCACGCCACACCCCAAGGAACCACCGTGAACGAACCATCTCTGACTCCCGCCGGAACACCTGCCGCGGAAACGTCTCCAGCACCACCGCGTATCCGGGTGGGTGAACTCACCTGCGTCCCGTGTCCGCTGCGGGCTTTCGCCCTGAGCACGATGCGCCCATCCGGACGTCCGGACTCGCGACGATGACCCCCACGGATTTCCTCGGCATCCCGCACGCGGACCTCGCCGACCTTCTCCGCCCCGTCACCCCGACGGCGTCTGTGCTCACCGACACCACCCCGGCCAGCAGCGAGCGCCCACCGGACTCTGGCGACCGAGCCCAGGCGGACTCCCGCTCGCGGGAACCCCGACTCACCGAGGACGGGGTCCACGCGCTGGAGACGCGTTTCGCCTGGGCAGCCATCTCCACCCTGATCGAACCAGGGGACACCGACGCCCGACTGCTCGCCGACACCCTCGGCCCCCGGGAGGCACTGCGCAGCATCGTCGTCGGAGATCCGGCAGACATCGTGCTCGGCCGTCTGCGCGAGGTGGACGAACTCGCCGCCGACACGCTGAGCCGACGCCTGACTGCCGCGCTCGAACGCTGGAAGCCGAGAATCGCACTCGCCACCGCCACGCGGGCTCTCACGTCGGCGGCGCATCTCCACGCCACCCTTCTCACTCCCGCCGACGATCACTGGCCGTCAGCTCTGGATGCGCTGGGTCACGGCGCCCCGCTCACCCTCTGGGTGCGCGGAGACCTTGCGCGCCTCCGCCAGCTCGACCGCTCGATCGCGCTCGTCGGAGCACGCGCATCCACCGGCTACGGTGAGCACGTCGCGATGGAGAGCGCGGCCGCGCTCAGCGACAATTGCTTCGCGATCGTCTCCGGCGGCGCCTACGGGATCGACGGCGCAGCGCACCGAGCAACGCTCGCGAGCAACCAGACGACCGTCGCCTTCCTCGCCGGCGGGGTCGACCGCCTGTATCCGGCCGGGAACACCCGGCTCCTGCAGCGCATCGCCGAGCGGGGGTTGCTCATCGGTGAACTTCCGTGTGGTTCGCCGCCTACCCGCTGGCGTTTCCTCCAGCGCAACAGACTGATCGCCGCCGTCGCGACAGCCACCATCGTCATCGAGGCAGGCAGCCGTTCTGGATCCCTCAACACGGCGGGCCACGCGGCAATGATGGGCCGGCCGCTCGGTGCGGTCCCCGGCCCGATCACGTCCCCCGCCTCGTCGGGCTGTCACCGCCTCATCCGCGAGTACGACGCCGTCTGCGTCACCACGCCGGACGAGATGGCAGAGCTGGCGGGCGACCCGTTCCCACCGGATTCGGCCGGAGTGGGGGCGCCGGTGGGATGCAACAGGCCGATGACGCATGACCGGGCCCCGTCGAATGAGCGGGAAGGCCCGACGATCGAGCTCCTGGAACCTGACCCACACCCATCCCCACACCCAGATGTGGCCGCAAACCAGCCTCCCGCCTTCGCCGAATCCCCGCAGGTGGACGGGCACGACGTGCGACTCAGAGACGCGCTCAGCGCACGGACCCCACGCAGCATCCCCGACATCGCGGCCAGGGCAGGTCTTTCGCCATCCGAGGTCATGGCCACGCTCGGCCGGCTCGAACTCGCCGGTCAGGTAACGGAAGACGGGGGAGGATGGCGCACGACGCGCTGAGCCGAGCGATGGGCGCCCGGCGTTGGGGACCTCGCCTCGGCGACACCACCAAACCGAGCGGCAGCGGGGAGTCGCCGCGCGCGCCGGCCGGTCGTGGGGGAGGCTGGGAGGGTGCAACTCGCCCGGGCTATCGACGACTTCGCCGTGCATCTCACGGTGGAGCGGGGCTATTCGCCGCAGACGGTGCGGGCGTACCGGTCGGACCTGACCGGGCTGGCGTCGTTCGCTGCTGCGCGGGGGGTTGAGGAGACGTCGGGGCTGAGTCTTGAGGTGTTGCGTGACTGGCTGTGGGACTCGTCCCAGCACGGTCTGTCCAAGGCGACACTGGCTCGGCGGTCGGCCTCCGCGAAAGGGTTCAGCGCGTGGGTGGCCCGGCAAACCGGGGACGACAACGATCCGGCGGTCCGGCTGCGGGCGCCGAAGGCGGACAAGATGCTGCCGCGCGTGGTCAATCGCGCGCAGATCGACGCGCTCCTCGCGCGACTCGCGGCGCTCGCCGAAGACGGGGATCCCGGTCGGGTGCGCGACCTGGCCGTCATTGAACTGCTGTACGCGACCGGTATTCGTGTGTCCGAGCTGACCGGGCTGGATGTCGACGACGTCGACCTGGACCGGCTGACCGTTCGTGTGCTGGGGAAGGGGGCGAAAGAGCGGGTGGTTCCGTTCGGTGTTCCTGCTCAGACGGCTGTCGTCGACTACCTTCGACGCGCGCGGCCGGTGCTCGTGACCGAGCGGTCGGGGCCGGCGCTGCTGCTCGGGCCCCGCGGGGCTCGGCTTGGGTCACGCGCGGTCTATGGGCTGGTTGCCGGACTGCTCGCGGACATCCCGGGCGGGGGACCCTCTGGCCCTCACGCACTCCGGCACACGGCCGCCACGCACCTGCTCGACGGCGGAGCCGACCTGCGCGCGGTGCAGGAGCTGCTCGGACACGCCAGCCTGGGAACGACACAGATCTACACCCACGTCTCCACGGAACGACTCAAAGAGAGCTACCGCACCGCCCACCCTCGCGCCTGACTCAGGCTGCGCGGCGGCGTTCGCCGATGGATGCAGGGGGAGCAGCACCGCTCTCGGCACGCGGTCGAAGAACAGCAGGGGTGAGACGTACTCGCCGTCGACGCGCACGCCGACGTGGAGGCAGGTTGCTGCGCAGTGGCCGCCGTCCGCGACGTGGCCGAGGAGCTGGCCGGATGCGAGTTCCGTCCCCAGCGTCAGCTCCGATGCGAGGGGCTCGTAACTGGAGAGGATGCCGTCGCCGTGGTCGAGCGTGAGGACCGGGCGATCGACGACCGTGCCGACGAACTTCACCGTGGCTCGGGCGGGGGCCGTGACCGGTACCGCCGCCCCGGTGCCGGAAGCGACGGCGAGGTCGATGCCCCTGTGCCCTGCCGCGTACGGCGTCGGGGGAGCCGCATACGCGTTCGACAGCACGGCAGGCTGCACCGGCCACGCCCACGCGCCTTGCTGGGCGGTGGTGGTGGTGGTGGTGGTGGCGGCTGTGGCGGAGGCGGAGGTGGTGCTGGCCACCGCATCCACTGGCTTGGTTGAAGCAAGCGCTCCGATCAACGCGAGCACCAGCGCCAACACCACCGCCCGCCTCACCGCACCTGTCGCATCCACAGCCCCTCCGCGCTCGCTCACCACTTCCATACCTCAACCCTGTCCGCCGCACTCTTTCGCTCCCGCCCCGGCAGGAATCCCGTGGACAACACCCCAGCGCCGCCTCCTGTGGAGAACTGCGCCCAACACACCCGGACCGACGCCCGCCCTTGCCCCCACCGGCCTTCGGAGTATCGTGTGGGTCGCCGGTTCGCCGCAGCCAGCGGCAGCCCGCAGCGAGCGGCAGCCCGCTGCAGCCGCGACCAGCCGCGCGCCGTACAGCCACAACCGAAAAAAGGTCTTACATGTCTGAGCAGCAGAAGGCGTCGTCGTCGGCGTCAGCCACAGCGTCGTCGGATGCGAATGTGCCGAAGCCGACCGGAGCCATGCGGAGGAAGGTCATCGGGCTGGCGATCGCTGCGGCCGTCGGTGGCTTCCTGTTCGGCTTCGACTCGTCCGTCGTCAACGGGGCCGTCGACTCGATTCAGAAGCACTTTGCCCTGAACGCGTTCGTCACCGGGTTCATCGTCGCCATCGCCCTGCTCGGCTGTGCCGCCGGTGCGTACATCGCCGGACGCCTCGCCGACCGCTGGGGCCGGCTGAAGGTCATGCTGCTGGGCGCCGTGATGTTCCTGGTGAGCTCGATCGGGTCCGCGCTGGCGTTCTCCGCATGGGATCTGGGCATCTGGCGCGTGATCGGCGGTCTCGGCATCGGGATCGCGTCCGTCGTCGCCCCTGCATACATCGCCGAGATCGCTCCGAAGCAGTCGCGCGGCAGCCTCGCGTCGCTGCAGCAGCTCGCCATCACCATCGGTATCTTCGTCGCCCTCCTCTCCGACGCACTGCTCGCCGGGGTCGCGGGGTCCGCATCCAACCAGCTGTGGCTCGGGATGGAAGCCTGGCGGTGGATGTTCCTGGTCGGCGTGATCCCGTCGGTCGTCTACGGCATCCTCGCGCTCACGCTGCCGGAGTCTCCGCGCTTCCTGCTGGCGAACGGACGCCACGACGAGGCCAAGGCGATCTTCTCCACGCTCGTTCCGGAGAGCGACGTCGACCGGCAGATCGCCGACATCGAGCGGGCCATCGCGGAGGACAAGGAAGGCAAGAAGGCCACGCTGCGCGGCAACAGGTTCGGGCTCAAGCCGATCGTCTGGATCGGCATCATCCTGTCGGTGTTCCAGCAGTTCGTCGGCATCAACGTGATCTTCTACTATTCGACCACCCTCTGGCGGGCCGTCGGTTTCACGGAGAGCAATTCGCTGCTCATCACCGTGATCACCTCGGTCACGAACGTGGCCGTCACCATTGTGGCCATCCTGCTGGTCGACAGGGTCGGGCGGCGCCCGATCCTGCTCACCGGGTCGATCGGCATGACCGTGTCGCTCGGCGTGATGGCGCTGGCGTTCGCGTTCTCCGAGAAGGTCGACGGAGCCGTCACCCTTCCCGGAGCGTGGGGACCGATCGCGCTGGTCGCCGCGAACCTGTTCGTGGTCTGCTTCGGGGCGTCGTGGGGTCCGCTGGTGTGGGTGCTGCTCGGCGAGATCTTCCCGACCAAGATCCGCGGCAAGGCACTCGGCGTCGCCGCAGCTGCGCAGTGGATCGCGAACTTCCTGGTCACGATCAGCTTCCCGCCGATGTCCGACTTCTCCCTGCCGTTCACGTACGGGATGTACGCGATCTTCGCGCTGCTGTCGTTCTTCTTCGTGTTCTTCAAGATCCCGGAGACGAACGGGATGGCGCTCGAACACGCGGAGACGCTGTTCACGAACGCGGGCAAGAGCCGCGGTCCGCAGGTGCGGTCGACCGGCGACACCGTCTGACGCCGGCGCGCCCGACGGCCCGCCGTTCCTGATAAGCTGTCTGAAGCACTCCGCCCGTCGGAGTGACTACGCGTGCCCACACGACCTTCACGGGTCGAGGCCTTCACCGGCTGGCGCGACATCCACCGGTCTTCTTTCTCCAGCGGTCATCCGCGCGGTGAGCGAAGCGGATGCGCGCGCAGGGCACCAGGAGCGGCGGCCACTCGGTCGCCACTGACAACCGCAACGCGCATCCGCCTGCCGGCGCAGAACGCCCTGGCTCCGGATGCCCAGAAAAGGAGAACGGCATCATGGCCGTTGTAACCATGCGCCAGCTGCTCGACAGCGGCGTCCACTTCGGACACCAGACCCGTCGCTGGAACCCGAAGATGAAGCGCTTCATCCTCACCGAGCGCTCCGGCAGCTACATCATCGACCTGCAGCAGTCGCTCGCGTACATCGACAAGACGTACGAGTTCGTCCGCGAGACGGTCGCCCACGGTGGCACCATCCTCTTCGTCGGCACGAAGAAGCAGGCCCAGAACGCCATCGCCGAGCAGGCGACCCGCGTCGGCCAGCCCTACGTCAACCAGCGCTGGCTGGGTGGTCTGCTGACCAACTTCCAGACCGTGTCGAAGCGTCTCGCTCGCATGAAGGAGCTCGAGGAGCTCGACTTCGAAGGCACCACGAGTGGCTTCACCAAGAAGGAACTCCTCATCAAGAAGCGCGAGCTCGACAAGCTGCACAAGTCGCTCGGCGGCATCCGCAACCTGTCGAAGACCCCGAGCGCTCTCTGGGTGGTCGACACCAAGAAGGAGCACCTCGCGATCGACGAGGCCAAGAAGCTGGGCATCCCGGTCATCGGCATCCTCGACACCAACTGCGACCCGGACGAGGTCCAGTACCCGATCCCGGGCAACGACGACGCCATCCGCTCCGTCAGCCTCCTCACCCGCATCGTCGCCGACGCAGCGGCAGAGGGCCTCATCCAGCGTCACCAGAAGCCGGAAGAGGGCACCGAGCCCGCCGAGCCGCTGGCCGAGTGGGAGCAGGAGCTCCTGAAGGCGTCCGGCGAAGAGGTCCAGGCCAGTGCCGAGACCGAGAAGGCGGCAGACGCCGACCTCGCTGAGGCCAAGGCGGACTCCGCTGAGGTCGTCGCCGAGGGCGAAGCGGTCGCAGAGGCCGTCGCCGAGACCGAGGCTGCCGACGAGGCCGCCGCCGTCGCGACCGACGACGCCACCGAGGCGGTCGTCGAGGCCGAGACCGAAGCCAAGTAGTCCGCTTCCTCACCACACAGTTTCAGAAGACAAGGGTTCTCAACGAACATGGCAAACATCAGCATCGCTGACATCAAGGCCCTGCGCGAGCAGCTCGGCACGGGCATGGTCGACACCAAGAAGGCGCTCGAGGAGGCCGATGGAGACATCGAGAAGGCCACCGAGATCCTGCGCCTGAAGGGTGCGAAGGGCAACGCGAAGCGTGCAGACCGCTCCACGAGCGAAGGCCTCGTCGCGGCCAAGGAGAACGGCGAGACCGCCACGATGATCGAGCTCGCCTGCGAGACCGACTTCGTCGCGAAGGGCGAGAAGTTCGGCGCCCTCGCCGAGAAGGTCCTCGACGCGGTCACCGCCGCGGGCGCCACCACGGTCGAGGAGGCCCTCGCGGCCCCCGCCGGCAGCCAGACCGTCGCCGAGCTCATCGGCGACGAGGCAGCCATCCTCGGCGAGAAGGTGGAGCTGCGCCGCGTGGCCGTCGTCACCGGCGAGCACTTCGCGGTCTACCTGCACAAGACCTCCAAAGACCTGCCCCCGCAGGTCGGTGTCGTGCTCGGCTACGCCGGCGACGACGCGGAGACCGCGCGCAGCATCGCTCAGCACATCTCGTTCGCCAACCCGGAGTTCCTCACCCGTGAGGACGTCCCGGCGGAGGCCGTCGAGAACGAGCGTCGCATCGTCGAGGAGATCTCGCGCAACGAGGGCAAGCCGGAGGCGGCACTGCCGAAGATCATCGAGGGTCGCCTCGGTGCGTACTTCAAGCAGGTCGCGCTCCTCGAGCAGGACTATGCAAAGGACAACAAGCTGAGCATCAGCCAGGTGGTCAAGGACGCGGGGATCACCGTGTCCGGCTTCGCCCGGTTCAAGGTCGGCGCCTAGCAGCACCATGAAGGAGTCCGGATCGTCTCGTGCGATCCGGACTCCTTTTCTGTGCGCATGCCGACCGCGTTCGGTACAGGGCTCGCACACCCACTAGCTTTAACGAGATCGCTCACGGAAGGACTCAGTTACGCATGTCGGAATCCAACAAGAGGCGCAGGGTCCTTCTCAAACTCTCCGGTGAGGCGTTCGGTGGCGGCCAGCTCGGCGTCAACCCGGACATCGTCAGCGCCATCGCCCGCGAGATCGCGCAGGCGGCGCAGGACGTCGAGATCGCCATTGTCGTCGGCGGAGGCAACTTCTTCCGCGGAGCAGAGCTGTCGCAGCGCGGCATGGACCGCGGCCGCGCCGACTACATGGGGATGCTCGGCACCGTCATGAACTCGCTCGCCCTGCAGGACTTCCTCGAGCAGGCAGGCGCGGAGACCCGTGTGCAGTCCGCCATCGCGATGACCCAGGTGGCCGAGCCGTACATCCCGCGTCGTGCGGAGCGTCACCTGGAGAAGGGCCGCGTGGTCATCTTCGGTGCCGGCGCAGGCTTGCCGTACTTCTCGACGGACACCGTCGCCGCCCAGCGCGCCCTCGAGATCGAGGCCGACGTGGTGCTCGTCGCCAAGAACGGCGTCGACGGCATGTACGACGACGACCCCCGCACCAACCCGGATGCGCGCAAGATCGACCAGATCAGCCACCAGGACGCGCTGCAGCAGGGCCTCAAGGCCGTCGACTCGACCGCGCTCAGCCTCTGCATGGACAACGGGATGCCGATGCGCATCTTCGGCATCGAGCCGGCAGGCAACGTGACAGCAGCACTGCTCGGCGCCGAGATCGGCACCCTGCTCGGCTGAGGCTGCCGCCGCAACCGCCGCCCGCGGCATCCGCCCGCATCCGGGGCTCTAGACTAGAAACCGTTCCACCGACTGAAGGAGAGACCGTGATCGCGGATGTGATTTCCGACGCCACCCAGCGCATGAGCAAGACCGTGGAGGCGGCGAAGGACGATTTCAGCACGGTCAGTGCGGGTCGCGCGAACCCCGCGCTCTTCCAGAAGGTGCTCGTCGACTACTACGGTTCCCCGACGCCGCTCGCGCAGCTCGCCGGTCTGCAGAACCCGGAGGCCCGCGTCCTGCTCGTCACGCCGTACGATAAGTCGGCGCTGAAGGAGATCGAGAAGGCCATCGTCGCGATGCCGAACATGTCGGCGAACGTCGGCAACGACGGCGACATCGTGCGCGTCACCCTGCCGGAGCTGACCGAGGAGCGCCGCAAGGAGTTCGTCAAGATCGTCCGCACCAAGGGCGAGGACGCGAAGGTCGCGATCCGCAACATCCGCCGCAAGGCGAAGGACGACCTGGACGCCCTCAAGAGCGAGGTCGGCGACGACGACGTGGCACGCGGTGAGAAGGAGCTCGAGAACATCACCCGCTCGCACGTCGACGCCGTCGACGACGCACTGAAGCGCAAGGAAGCCGAGCTCCTCGAGGTCTAGGCGCTGATGACCAACGACACACCGGGCGATCCTGAGAAACCCGTCATCCCCAAGCGGGGCCGGTCGGTGTCGAAGGCCGAGTTCCGAGCCCAGGTGCAGGCCACCAGGGCGGATTTCGAGCGTCAGGTGCTCGCCCGCAAGGCGCAACTGGATGCGACGAACGAGCGCATCGCGGAGCGCACAGGCCGCAACCTGATCCTCGCGATCCTGATCGGCGTCGGCGTCGGCGCCCTCCTGCTGTTCAGCCTGATCTTCATCAAGGAGATCTTCCTGGTGTTCGGGATGGCGATGGTCGGCTTCGCCGGCTTCGAGCTGACCCAGGCGTTCCGCGGGGCCGGCCACCGCGTTCCCCGCACGCCCACGCTGATCGCCGCGCTGGCGATCGTTCCCGCGTCGTTCTTCTTCCACGCGGGCGGGCAGCTCGTTTCGCTGTCCGCCGGCATCCTGTTCGTGGTCGTCTGGCGTTTGATCGAAGAGGCCGCCCGGCCGGATGCGCGGCGCGGGGGAGCGGCGCTGGTCCGCGACCTGACGTGGAGCGTGCTCGTGCAGCTCTACGTCGTCCTGCTCGGCAGTTTCGCGATCCTGCTGCTCGCGGAAGACGGCGGGGAGTGGTGGGTGCTGGCGTTCATCATCCTGGTGGTCGCCGTCGACACCGGTGCCTATGTGAGCGGGCTATCGTTCGGCAAGCACCCGATGGCGCCCACGATCAGCCCGAAGAAGACCTGGGAAGGCTTCGCGGGCGCCGCCGTGACGAGCGTGATCGCGGGCGTGCTGCTCTCGGTGTTCATGCTGCACATGACGTGGTGGTTCGGCGTCGTCTTCGGCATCGCGCTGCTGCTCACGGCCACCCTGGGCGACCTCGCCGAGTCGCTGATCAAACGCGACCTGGGCATCAAGGACATGAGTTCCTGGCTGCCCGGCCACGGCGGGTTCCTCGACAGGCTCGACTCGATCCTGCCGTCCGCGGCGGTCACGTACGCGCTGTTCCTGATCTTCGGATGACACAATAGGGGAGTGAGCACCTTCCCCCGCACTCGCAAATCGGTCATCGGGTACGACACCGAACAGGTCGACGAGTTCCTGCAGACAGCGCGTCGCGCATACGACGGAGGCGCAGCAGACGGCGGCACGGCGGACGACGCGCCCCTCCTGACGGCCGCAGACATCCGGCACACCGCCTTCGCGATGAAGAAGGGCGGATACTCGACGTCGCACGTCGACGCCGCCCTCGAACGCCTCGAGGACGCCTTCGCGGCGCGCGAGCGGGAGTCCGCGCGGACCGCGATGGGAGACGCCGCCTGGTTCGAGCAGGCGCGCACCACGGCGCAGGTGATCCTCAACCGGCTGGAGCGTCCGGCGGGGGAGCGGTTCGAGCGCGTGAGCTTCCTGACCTACGGATACAACAAGGGCGACGTCGACCGTTTCGCCACCCGGCTGTCGCGGTATTTCCAGGACGGACGACCGATGAGCGTCGAAGAAGTGCGCACCGTCACGTTCCGTCCGCAGCGCGGCGGATACCGCGAAATCCAGGTCGATCTGCTGCTCGACGGCGTGACGGATGTGATGCTGGCTGTTCGCTGAGTATGGGTGGGCTGTGTTGGCAGTTCGTCAATTGTTCGTTATGGTTCTGTGATCGTGGGTAGACGAGAAGCAGAGATCATTCCGCTGTCTCCGGCCAACCCGGTCGGCGTAGCGTTCAAGCGACCCCGGCGTCCGCACATCCGGTCGCGTGCGGCCCTCTACGGTTTCGCCTTCACGGCGGCCGTCGGCTTCGCGCTCGTGAATGTGGTCGACCCGTATTCGGGATCGGCGGCGACCCCGGCGTACGCGGACACCGTGCAGGCGACCAGCCGGTTCGGCGACGCTCCCGTGCAGTCGCTCACCGCCCCCGGTTCGTACACCGCGACGGTCACGCGCGAGGCGATGACGGTCAAGCCGAAGCCGAAGCCCGTCGTGGTGGCGCCTCCGAAGCCCGCCGCGACCTCCAGCGACTCCGGCTCCGACTCCGGATCCGGTGGTGGCGCACCCGCCGCCGGCACGCCGGACCCCGGTTCCGCTCAGGCCATCGCGTACCAGATGCTGCAGGCGCGCGGCTGGGGAGACGACCAGTACAACTGCCTGGTGTCGCTCTGGAACCGCGAATCCGGCTGGAACGTCTACGCCTACAACGCGGGCAGCGGCGCATACGGCATCCCGCAGGCGCTGCCCGGAAGCAAGATGGCGTCGGCCGGTCCGGACTGGCAGAACAGCGCGGCCACCCAGATCACCTGGGGGCTCGGCTACATCTCCGGGCGCTATTCGACGCCCTGCGGCGCGTGGAGCCACTCGGAGAGCTCCGGCTGGTACTGATCCCCTCGGGAGCATCCTGAGCGGTCAGCGGCGCTCTGAGCGCCGGATGGCGGCTGCAACGGTCACAGCGGCCGCGAAACGGTAGCGTTGCTGCATGGAGTTCGCGCTGATCGGTGTCATCGGGGTGATCGTTCTCGTCACCGTCTCGAAATTCTCGAAGCAGCTCGGCGTCGCGGCTCCGCTGGTGCTCGTGCTCGTCGGGGTGGCCAGCTCGTACATCCCCGGCCTGCCGACTCCGATCGAGGTGCCGCCCTGGGTGATCCTCTCCGCGGTCCTCCCACCGCTGCTGTACGCGGCGGCGATCCAGGTGCCGCTGATGGACTTCCGCCGCAACCTGGGCACCATCTCGGCGCTGTCCGTCGGCCTGGTGATCGTGACGGCCGTGATCGTCGGGGTCGTGCTGCACGCGCTGCTTCCCGGACTGTCGCTCGCCGAGGGCATCGCGCTCGGCGCTGTCGTCAGCCCGACGGATGCGGTGGCCGCCACCGCGGTCGCCAAACGTCTCGGCCTTCCCGCCCGGCTGGTCACGGTGCTCGAAGGCGAGAGCCTGGTCAACGACGCGTCGTCCCTGGTGCTCCTGAAGTCGGCGCTGGCGGCGACGGCGGCCGTGGTCAGTATCGGATCCGTCGCCTGGAACTTCGCGTTCTCCGTGGTGGTCGCCATCGTGATCGGGCTCGTCGTCGGCATCGTCACCGTCTACTTCCGTTCCCGGCTGAACGACTCCGTGCTGGAGACCGCGATGTCGTTCGCCGTGCCGTTCATCGCGTACATCCCGACGGAGGAACTCGGCGCATCCGGGATCCTCGCGGTGGTCGTCGCGGGGCTCTACACCGGCCACAACGCTGCGAGGAAATTCAGCGCGCAGGCCCGCATCGCCGAGCGGCTGAACTGGCGCACCGTGCAGTTCGTGCTGGAGAACGGCGTCTTCCTGCTGATGGGCGTGCAGCTGAACACGATCATCGGCAGCGTCCAGAGCGACAAGGAGTCCATTACCGTCGCCACCGCCGTGGGCATCGGGCTGCTGCTCTGCGTGCTCCTGCTCCTCATCCGGGCCGCGTTCATGATGCCGATCGTGATCTGGCTGCGGGCGACGCAGCGCAGGGCGGCGGAGCTGGAGGACCGGGTCAGCGCGGGCCTCGACCGGGTGCGCAACAGGGATGAGCCCACCACCGAGCGCGGGCACCGGCGCTGGCGGCGGCTCACCCGGTATCTGGAACGGCGCTCGGCCGACATCACCGAGCTGCAGGAGTCACCGATCGGCTGGCGTGGTGGCGCCGTGCTCACCTGGGCTGGGATGCGCGGGGTCGTCACGCTCGCGGCGGCCCAGTCGCTGCCGGCGGACGGCAGCATCCCGTACCGGGCGGAGCTCATCCTGATCGCCTTCACCGTCGCGCTCGTCACGCTGCTGGCGCAGGGGGGCACGCTGCCGCTGATGATCCGGCTGCTGCGCGTCTCCGGCACGGACGCCGCCGCCGACCGGCGCGAGCTCGCCGGCCTGCTCGAAGAGCTCAGCGAGGCGGGCATCGCCGCGCTCGAGAACCCCGAGATCCCGCTGGCGGACGGCCAGAAGCTCGACGACCAGGTGGTCGATCGGGTGCGGCAGGACACCCTGCTGCGGGTGGAGGCCGAGTGGGAGCGCGTCGAGCGCGAGGAGCAGGAGGAGGAGACCGTCGGGCCGCACCAGCAGTACCGCACGCTGCGGGCCGCCGTGCTGGATGCCGAACGCGCCGCGCTGCTCGAAGCGCGCAGCAGGGGGAACTACTCGTCGCGCATCCTGAGCAGGGCGCAGACGATGCTGGACTTCGACGAATCGCGGATGGCGCAACGCGAAGACCGGCCGTGAATCGGGCGTTTAGACTGGACAGATGCCGCGCAGCAACCGTCCCCGAGGTCGCCAGGGCCGGGTGCCCGGCGACGACGACGAGGAGAACGGCCTCGGCCGTCTGCTCGCGGGCTGGCGGCAGACGGAGACCCGCCGTGGCGTGGTCTGGAACGTGCAGCCCGTCTCCGCGCTCCAGGCGCAGAAGAGCTACGTCTGCCCGGGCTGCGGGAAAGACGTCGCCCCCGGCGTCGCGCACGTGGTCACCTGGCGCGCCGACGGCGTGATGGGCGACGCTGCGGACATCGCCGCGCGGCGGCACTGGCACGCCCACTGCTGGAAGATCAGCTGACGAGAGAGGTCACGTCCGTGACGACTGCCCCCACCGAGATCCGCGGCGCCATCGAGCTGCCTGCACGACGCGAAGACATCGAGCTGCACACGCGCGACGGCCTCACCCTGGTCGGCGAGCTGGCGAGCCCGGTCGACCGCCCGCCGGTCGCGACCCTCGTCACGCTGCACCCGCTGCCGACGGGTGGCGGCTTCATGGACTCGCACATCCTGCGTAAGGCGGCGGGGCGGCTGCCGGCCCTGGCCGACATCGCCGTGCTGCGCTTCAACCTGCGCGGGGTGACGTCGCCGCGCGGCACCAGCCAGGGCGCGTTCGGGCACGGCGTCGACGAGCGGTACGACGTCGAGGCGGCGATGGACTTCGTCGCGGAGCGCGGACTGCCGAAGCCGTGGCTGGTCGGCTGGTCGTTCGGAACGGAGCTGGCGCTGATGTACGGACGCCAGTATCCCGTCGCCGGGGTGATCCTGCTCTCCCCGCCGCTGCACCGCGCGAAGCCGGAGCACCTGGCGGCGTGGGCGGGGGACAGCCGCCCGATCGTGGCGCTCATCCCGGAGCACGACGACTACCTGAAACCGGATGCGGCCGCCGAACGGTTCGCGCCGCTTCCGCAGATCGAGCTGGTCGACGTTGAGGGCGGCAAGCACCTGTGGGTCGGCGAGACGCAGACCAGGCGCGTGCTGACCGAGATCGTCGCGCGCGTGAACCCGTCCGCGCTTCCTCTGCCGACCACGTACCCGCCCGTCGACTAGCGACGACGACGGGCGCCGGCGCCGCGCCGCGGGCTAGAGCTCGTTCTGGCGCGGGATGACGACCTGCTTGATGATGAGCAGGATCGCGGCGGCGAACGGGATGGCGATCAGCGCGCCGAGGATGCCGAGCAGCGTTCCACCCGCGAGGGCGGCGACCACGACCAGGGCGCCGGGCACGGCCACCGCGCGGTTCATGATGCGCGGGCTGAGCACGTACGCCTCGACCTGCATGTAGATGATGTAGTAGATCGCTGCAGCGATGGCGGTCGGCGGCCCGGCCAGCAGGCAGACCGCCGTGATGATCACCGAGCCGGTGATCGTGCCGACGAGCGGGATCAGCGAGAAGAAGAACGCCACGGACGCGAGCAGGATCGGGAACTTGGCGCCGATGATCGTCAGGAAGATCGCACTCAGGACGCCGTTGACCAGCGCCAGCGCGACCTGCCCCATCACGTACTTGCCGACGGAGTCGGTGATCTGGTCGCCGAGGTCGGCGAACCGGGAGCGCTTGGAGGCGGGCACCAGCTGGTAGGTGGCGCGCTTGATGCTCGGCAGCGACGCCGTGAAGTAGATGGTCAGGATGATGATGATGATCCCGCCGAACACGCCGCTGACGATGCCGATGCCGGTCTGCAGCACCTGCGAGGTGATGTTGGGCAGGTTCTGCTGCAGCCACTTGGTGACGGCGTCGATGTTGTCCTGGTTGACGATGGTCGGGAACTGGTGCTGCAGCCCCTCGAACCACTTCTCCGCATCCCCGTGGTTGACCCAGCCGATGATGCCCTGGATGAGCTGGGACAGCTGGTCGACGGCCACCGGCACGATCGCCCAGATGAGCAGAGTGACCAGCCCGATGATGACCACCAGGGTGACGGTGAGCGCCGCCCAGCGCGGGAACTTGCGCCGTTCGAGGAACGAGATCAGCGGCTCGATGCCGAGCGCGATGAAGAGGGCGGCTCCGATGTACGTGAGGATCGTCGCCAGGTTGACGATCGACGTCAGGAGCAGGAAACCCAGCCCGACCCCGAGGGTTCCGATCAATCCGACGCGGAACGGGTTCAGGATCTTCACGGGGCCCCCACGGTGCTCTTGGTCAGTCTCTGTCGGTGGTCACCTTCTCGGCCTGCTGCAGGACTCCACGCAGGTTCTCGAAGTAGCCGGCAACGGCTTCGCGCTCAATCCTAATCTGGGCCAACCGCTCCTCGGCGTCCGCCACCAGGCGGCGTGTCCGTTCGTCGGCGTCCTCGATCAGCGCAGCTGCGCGTTCCTCGGCTTCGGCGACGATGGTACGCCCAGTTTCGTCCGCTTCGGACTTCGCCGACTTGATTGTCGTGCGCGCCTCGTTCTCGGCCTTCTCCGCCTCCGCACGCGCCTGCGCCGTGCGCTTGACGGCGTCGGCGAGCTGGGTGTTGGCCTCGTCGAGGTACTTCTGGGTCTGGGCGACCGCTTCCTGGTGCCGGAGCAGGTAGTCCTTCTCGGCCTCGTCGCGGCGCGCTTTGAGCTCGACGTCGAGGTCGATGCGGGCCTGCTCGATCTCGCGGGTGCGCGCATCCACGGTCTCGAGCACCTCGGTGCGCATCGTGGTGAGCTCGGTGTCGAGGGCGGACCGCGCCTGCACGGACTCCTGCTCGAACGCGCTGCGCAGGGAGGCGAGCTCGGCTTCCAGCGCCGTGCGAGCCTCGGCGACCTCGGCGGCCAGGGTCGCGCGCGCCTCGGCGGTCTCCCGCTCGAGGGCGACGCGGGCCTGCTCGGTCTCCGCCGCGAGGTCGACGCGGGTCTGCTCCGCCTCGCGCTGCAGGGCGAGGCGCTGCTGTTCCCTGTCGTTCTCCAGCTCGTTGGCGGTCGCCTCGCGCTGGTCGGCCAGGTCGACGGCCGTGCGGCGGGTGTCCTCCGCGAGCGTGCTCTGGATGCGCTGGACCTCCTCGTCGAGGCTCGACTTGGTCTGCTCCACCTCGGCGGCAAGGGCGGACTTCGTCTGCTCGACCTCTGCGGCGAGAGCCGACTTCGTGGTGGTGACCTCGGTCTCGAGGGCCGACTTCGTCTGCTCGACCTCGGCGGCGAGGGCGGATTTCGTCTGCTCGACCTCCGCGGCGAGGGCCGACTTCGTCTGCTCGACCTCCGCGGCGAGGGTGGTCTGGGTCTGCTCGACCTCGGCGGCCAGCTCGGCCTTGGTCTGCTCGACCTCGGCGGCGAGGGCCGACTTCGTGGTGGTGACCTCGGTGTCGAGAGCGGACTTCGTCTGCTCGACCTCTGCGGCCAGGGCCGACTTCGTGGAGGTCACCTCGGCGGCGAGCTCCGACCGGACGTTCGCGGTCTCCGCCGCGAGGGCGCTGCGCTCGCGCGCGAGCTCGTCGGCGAGCGAAGTCCTGGCCGCGTCGACCTCCTCGGCGAGGGATGCGCGCAGCTCGGTGGCCTCCGCATCCAGTTCGCGGCGCTGCCGCTCGGCGTCCGCGGCGAGGGCCGCCCTGGTCTGCTCGACCTCGGTGGCGAGCGCGGTGGCCGTCTGCTCGCGGTCTGCGGCGAGGGAGGCCGCGGTGGTCGCGCGGTCGGACTCGAGCTGCGCCCTGGTCTCGGTCGCCTCCTTTTCGAGGGCGGTTCTCGTCTGCAGGACCTCGTCGGCGAGTTCCTTCCTGGTGCGCTCGACCTCCTCGGCCA
Organism: Leifsonia sp. NCR5; assembly: GCF_002105485.1. NCBI lineage: Bacteria > Bacillati > Actinomycetota > Actinomycetes > Micrococcales > Microbacteriaceae > Leifsonia > Leifsonia sp. NCR5. Next base: position 165,920 of record NZ_NCSR01000004.1, on the reverse strand, counting down.
GGGCGCTCCTGGTGGTCGCCGCTTCGGCGTCGAGGGCGCTCTTCGTGGTGCTGACCTCGGTGGCGAGGGCGCTCTTGGCGGTGGTGACCTCGTCCGCGAGTGCGCTCTTCGTGGTCGTGACCTCGTCCGCGAGCGCGCTCTTCGTGCGAGTGACCTCGTCGGCGAGCTCCTGCTTCGTGCGGGTGACCTCGTCGGCCAGGGCGCTTTTCGTGCTGGTGACCTCGTCGGCGAGCGACGACCGCGTCTGCTCCACCTCGGCGTCGAGCGACGCCTTGGTCTGCTCGACCTCGACCGCGAGGGCCTTCTTGGTCTGCTCCACCTCGGTCTGCAGCGCGAGGCGTGTGGTCTTGGACTCGTTCTCGAGGTCGGCCTTCGTCTGGGCCGTCTCCGCGGCGATGGCCGCCCGCTGCTGCTCGACCTCTGCTGCGAGGTCCGCGCGCGCCTGGGCGGCTTCGGCGGCGAGGGCGTTGCGCGTGCTGGTCTGCTCCGCCTCGAGGCGGTCCGCCGTCTCCGCCACCTGCCTGGCCAGGTCGAGCCTGGTCTGCTCGGACTCGCGCTCGAACGCCGCCCTGTCCTCCGCGAACGCGGTGGCGAGCTCGGTGCGCCTGGTCTCGATCTCGCGGTCGAGCTGGGCGGCCTCTGCGCGAGCGGCCTCCGCCTCCCTGGTGGCCACGGCCTTGAGCTCGGCGGCCTCTCTGTCGGCCTCCGCGCGGACGGCGGACGCCTCGCGCTTGCTGGTGGCTCTGACCTCCGCCGCCTCCGTGGCGACGGCGCCGCGGATCGCCGCGGCCTCGCGCATCGCGTCGGTGAGCAGCGTCTCCTTGTCCGCCCTGGTCTTCTCCAGCAGCTCGGCCGACTCGATCTGGGCATCCTCGATGGCGGTCGTCGCGCGGGCCCTGGCGTCGGCCAGGATGCGCTCCGCCTGCTGGGATGCGGTGGTCTTGATCTTCTCGACCTCGGCTGCGACTCCGGCGCGTAGCTTCTCCGCGTCGATGTCGGCCTGCGCGATCAGCCGGGTGGACTGCTCTTCGGCGACCCTGAGGGTGTTCTCCAGTTTGGTGCCGAGGCCGGAGAACGTCGGGCTGCCGACCTCCTCGATCTCCGCGTTGAGCTCCTCGACGCGCACCTGCAGGCGCTTGATCTCCTTGGTGGCGTCCGCGGCCTGCGTGTTCGACTTGATCAGGTCGCGGCGCAGCTCCTGCAGGGCCTTGTCGACCTCGTCCTTGTCGTAGCCGCGGAAGACCTGGGTGAAGTTCGATTCGTCGGTGGCCACTTCATACTCCTGAAAGCTCGGGGGGTGCGGCGCCTGGCGTGCACCCCGACGATCCTACATTTCAAGCCAGGGGCGCGCACCGGTGGACAGTGCATCCGTGGAGGCAATGGTTAGACGGCTCCCAGGGTGACCCGGTATCTTTGTGTAACTGTGCCTCCCGTCGTCTCCGGCACAGAAGGAGCTTGCTTGCGTTTCGTACTCGCCATCGTCGCGTTCGTCGTGGCGGCCGTCATGATCGTCGCGGGAATCGCCCAGCGCACGGTTTTCGCGCCCCCGTCGCAGATCGCCGCGACCACGACTGTCAAAGGCGACCCTCGATTCATCGTGATCGACGGTGCCGTGCTGAACGCACATCCCGGGCAGCAGACCCTGTCGGTGAGCGGCGGAGACGCCAAGTCGCAGGTGGTCGCGTACGGCAGGACCGCCGACGTGAAGGCCTGGCTGGGCTCCGAGAAGTACGTGAGCCTCGGGCTCGACAAGACCACCGGCGACATCACGATGAAGACGGTCACCACCAAGACGACGGACGGTGAATCGACGTCGACGGCCACTCCCGCCCCGACGTCCACCCCGGCCGCTCCCGCCGACCCGGCGACGACCACCCCGGCGGAGGGCGCGACGACGGGCGACGCGGCCGCCACGCCGAACCCCAACCCGGCCGGCTCCGACATGTGGCTGGAGGAGTTCGACGGCGAAGACGCGCAGGTCACCAGGATGAACGTCCCGGACAGCATCAGCGTGATCGTCGCCGGAGACGGCACGAAGGCTGCTCCGAACCAGATCCGCGTCACCTGGCCGGTCGACTCGAGCACCCCGTTCGCCTTCCCGCTGATCATCGGCGGCCTCGTGCTGCTGGTGGTGGGCATCGGCCTCTACCTCTGGGGCCTGTACGCCATCCGCAAGTCGCGTGGCCCGCGCAGGAAGGGCGGACCGAAGATGCCGAAGCTGCCGAAGGCGCCCAAATACAAGCCGTCCAAGGCCGTCGAGGCCACCCCGAAGGGCCGTCGGTCGGTCAGGCGCTCGATGGTCGCCGTGCCGATCACGCTCGTCGGCGCCCTGGCGCTCAGTGGATGCTCGATCGGCTCCGTGCAGTCGTCCTCCGTCCCGATCCGCACGGCGAGCCCCATCACCACCGAGCTGCCCAAGGCCAAGGACCAGCTTCCCCCCGCCGTCACCGTGCCGCAGCTGGAGCGCATCGTGAAGCGCATCTCCGCCACGGCGACCACGGCCGACGCGAAGGCCGACCCGGCCATCGCCAAGCAGCGCTTCACCGGTCCTGCCCTGCAGCTGCGCGAGGCCAACTACGCCATCCGCGCCAAGAAGGCGGACGAGCCCGCTCTTCCGGCCATCCCGGCCAGCCCGATCGTGCTCTCGCTCCCGCAAGCCACGGACACCTGGCCGCGCACGGTCACCGCCGTGGTGGAGACGCCGAAGGACGCCAACGGGGCGGCCCAGGCTCCTCTCGCGCTGACGCTGGTTCAGGAGACCCCGCGCGACAACTACCTCGTGACGTACGCCGTCTCGCTCGAACCGAAGGCCAAGGTCCCGAACCTCGCTCCGGCCAGCATCGGCTCCGCCGTCGTGCCGCCGGACTCGAAGCTGCTGAAGCTGCCCCCGAAGGAACTCGCCGCCGCATACGGCGACGTGCTGATGAACGGGGACGCGAGCACGTCCGCCGCGCTGTTCAGCCCGGAGGGCGACACCCTGCGCACGCAGGTCGGCGCCGATTGGAAGGCGCAGCAGAAGGCCGAGCTGCAGCAGAAGTTCGGCGCGACGTCGTCGCTCGACTTCACCAGCGCGGTCGGCGCAGGACCGGACATCGCGATGGCGACCAACGACTCCGGTGCGATCGTCTGGGTCAACCTCGAGGAGACGCAGACCCTGCGCGTCGTCGAGGCCGGAGCGGAAGTGGACGCAGGGCCGACCTCCGCCGCGCTTTCCGGAGTAGCGTCGTCCAAGACGGGCATCGCATCCACCTACGGATACCAGCTGGCGTTCTACGTGCCGCCGGCGGGCTCGTCCTCCAAGATCACCCTCCTGGGCTTCGCCCAGGGCCTCGTCTCAGCCAAGGAAGTCCAATGAGCCAGATCCCGCCGAGCCCCACGAACCTGCGCGGAGCCGTCGACCTCACCTCGCTCGTGAACCGGGCCATGACGTCCGGGCAGCCCGCAGCGGCCGGCGCGGCCGCCGGAACGGCACCGGCGGGGGAGCAGGGCGGCGACGTCGCCCTGCCGAGCCTCTACTTCGAGGGCACGGACGCCAACTTTAACGACTTCCTCGACCTCTCGATGACCGTCCCGGTGGTCGTCGATCTGTGGGCCGAGTGGTGCGAGCCGTGCAAGCAGCTCAGTCCCATCCTGGACAGGCTGATCGCCGAGTACGGCGGCCGCCTGGTGCTGGTGAAGGTCGACGTGGATGCGAACCCGCAGCTCACGCAGGCGTTCCAGGCGCAGTCGATCCCCGCCGTCGCCGCCGTCATCGGCGGACGCCCCGTGCAGCTCTTCGCCGGGGCGATCCCGGAGCAGCAGGTGCGCGACGTGTTCGAGCAGCTCCTGCAGCTCGCCGCCCAGAACGGCGTGACCGGACGCGCGGCCGTCGACGGCGCAGCCGTGTCGGAGGCCGGAGACGCGGCGGAGCAGGCGGAGCCGACGCCGGAGCCGCTTCCCCCGCACCACGCGGAGGCGTACGAGGCGATCGAGCGCGGCGACTTCGACACGGCCATCGCCGAGTACAAGACCGCGATCGCCCAGGACCCGCGCGACAGCATGGCCGTCGCCGGCCTCGCCCAGGTGAGCCTGCTCGCGCGCCTGGCAGGGAAGTCGCTCGACGAGATCCGTTCGGCCGGGGCCTCCGCCCCCGACGACGTGGACGCGCAGCTGCTCGTGGCCGACCTCGACATCTCCGGCGGACACGTCGACGACGCGTTCGACCGGCTGCTCACGCTGTTCCCGAAGCTCGACGCCGCGGGTAAGGACGCGGTGCGCACGCGCATCCTGGACTATTTCGAGATCGTCGGTGTGGATGACCAGCGCGTCGTGAAGGCGCGGGCTAGGCTGGCGTCGCTGCTGTACTGAGCCGATCACCGGCCCCAGCGGCTTCCGCTCCTAACCGCATCGTATCGATCTGCCGGGAGGCCCCTGCATGGCCCGCGTTCTCGTCGTCGGAGGAACCGGCCTCGCCGGTCGCGCCGTCACCAATGAAGCCGTGGGCCGTGGCCACGACGTGATCGTCGCCTCCCGCCGGGTGCCGGACGACGACAGCGAGCAGTATGTGCTCGGCGCCGTGTACGAGACGGCCGACGTCGTCTCCGGAGACGGGCTCGAAGCGGTGCTCGAGGGCGTCGACGTGCTGGTGGACACCACCAACGGCTCCGGCAGGACCGCCGCCCACGTCTTCGCCCACGGCTCGCAGAACCTGCTGCACACCGCGGCCCGGTTCGGCGTGCACCAGGCCGTGCTGCTGTCCATCGTGAACGTCGATCAGTCCGGGTACAGCTACTACCGCGCCAAGGCCGCCCAGGAGCGCGTCTACCGGGAGTCTCCGCTCAGCACCCGCATCCTGCGCACGACGCAGTTCCACGACTTCGTGTCGTCGATCTTCGCGCGGGGGAAGGCGGGCGTCATCCCGGCTCCGTCGAAGACCAGCTTCCAGCCGATCGCGGTCACCGATGTCGCCCGGCTGCTGGTCGACGCCGTCGACGGCCAGGGCGAGGAGGATTCCACGCTCACGGTCGGCGGCCCGAAGGTCGAGACCACGAGGGAGCTCGCGGAGCAGTGGAAGGCGGCCACCGGCGCGCGCGGCGCGATCGTGCCGGTGCGGCTCGGCGGTCAGCTCGGCACGTTCCTCCGGGCGGGCAGCAACCTGGTTCCGGATGCTGCCCTGCCCGGCATCGACTACGCCACCTGGCTCAGCTCGAACGCGGCTTGAGCCACAGGGCGCCGAGCGGGGGAAGCGTGACCAGCGCGGACGCCGGGCGTCCTGCCCAGGGCTCGTCCACCGCATCCACCGCCCCGAGGTTGCCGACTCCGGAGCCGCCGAACGCCTCGGCGTCCGTGTTCAGCAGCTCCTCCCACTGACCGGCGAACGGCAGCGCGACGCGGTAGCCCGTGTGCGGGGCGCCGGAGAAGTTCATCACGACGGCGATCGGTGAGCCGTCCGCGTCCTTGCGCAAGAACGACACGACGTTGCCCGCCGCGTCCGAGCCGTCGATCCACTCGAAGCCGGCCGGATCGTTGTCGAGCGCCCAGAGCGCGGGGGTGGCCTTGTAGACGGCGTTCAGCTGGGCCACCAGGTCCCAGAGGCCGCGGTGCGACGGCTGGTCGAGGATCCACCAGTCGAGGCCGCGCTCCTCGCTCCACTCCGACGGCTGCCCGAACTCCTGGCCCATGAACAGCAGCTGCTTGCCGGGGTGCGCCCACATGAACGCGAGGAATGCCCGCACGTTCGCGAGCTGCTGCCAGTGGTCGCCCGGCATCTTGCCGAGCAGCGAGCCCTTGCCGTGCACGACCTCGTCGTGGCTGATCGGCAGGAGGAAGTTCTCGCTGAACGCGTAGACGAACGAGAAGGTGATCTCGCTGTGGTGGTAGCTGCGGTACATCGGGTCCTCCTCGATGTACTGCAGCGCGTCGTGCATCCAGCCCATGTTCCACTTGAGGCCGAAGCCGAGGCCGCCGGAGGAGGTCGGCTGGGTGACGCCCGGCCAGCTGGTGGACTCCTCGGCGATCATCACCGTGCCCGGATTCCGCTTGTACGAGGTGGCCGTGACCTCCTGCAGGAAGCTGATCGCCTCCAGGTTCTCCCGGCCGCCGTGGATGTTCGGCAGCCATTCGCCGTCAGCGCGGGAGTAGTCGAGGTAGAGCATCGAGGCGACGGCGTCGACCCGCAGGCCGTCGACGTGGAACTCCTCCAGCCAGTAGAGCGCGTTCGCGACGAGGAAGTTGCGCACCTGCGAGTTGCCGAAGTCGAAGACGTACGTCCCCCAGTCCTTCTGCTCGCCGCGGCGCGGGTCGGAGTGCTCGTAGAGCGCCTGCCCGTCAAACCGGGCCAGCGCCCAGTCGTCCTTCGGGAAGTGGCCGGGCACCCAGTCCATGATCACGCCGAACCCGGCCTGGTGCAGCCGGTCGATCAGGTAGCGCAGGTCGTCGGGGGAGCCGAACCTGCTGGTCGGCGCGTAGTACCCGGTGACCTGGTATCCCCACGATCCGCCGAAGGGATGCTCCGCGAGCGGCAGGAACTCGACGTGCGTGTAGCCGAGGGCGCCGACGTAGTCGATCAGCTGGTCGGCGGCCTCGCGGTAGCCGAGGCCCGGCCGCCAGCTGCCGAAGTGCAGCTCGTAGATGCTCATCGGACCGGAGTGGGCGTCGTGGGAGGAGCGGTCGCGCATCCACTGGTCGTCGCCCCAGACGTGCTCGGAGGCGGTGACGACGGAGGCGGTGGCCGGGGGAGTCTCCGCCTGCCTGGCCATCGGGTCCGCCTTGCGCACCCACGCGCCGTTCTGGCCGAGCAGGTCGAACTTGTAGATCGCCCCGGCGCCGATGCCGGGGAGGAAGATCTCCCAGACGCCGGAGGAGCCCATGCTGCGCAGGGAGTGGCGTTCGCCGTCCCAGTCGTTGAAGTCGCCGACTACCCGCACGGCGCGGGCGTGCGGCGCCCAGACGGTGAACGCCGTGCCGTGCACGCCGTCGATCTCGCGGAGGTGCGCTCCGAGAGCCGTCCACAGCTGCTCGTGCCTGCCCTCGGCGATGAGGTGGATGTCCAGCTCGCCGATGGTGGGCGCGAACCGGTACGGGTCCTCTGCGTCCCAGACGCTGCCGTCCGGGTAGCGGGCCTCGATCGTGTACGTGTCGGCTCCGATGATGTCGATGCCCTGCCAGACGCCGTGGGCGACGTGCGCGAGCTCGATGTGCGCGCCGGTCGACAGCACAGCCGTCACCTCGCTGGCGAGCGGGCGCAGCGTCCGGATGACCGTGATGCGGTCTGCGACGCCCGGCGCGCTGACCGCGTGCTGGCCGAGGATGGCGTGCGGGTCGTGGTAGCTGCCGGTGGCGACGGCGAGGAGCAGCCCGTCGTCGAGGGTGGGGAGCTCAACGGCTGCCGCGCCTTCGGGGATGGGACTCATCAGGAACCTGCCTTCACGGTAAGGATGTGCACGGGCTCGGTGAACGCGTCGAGCCGGACGTAGTCGTCGGCCCCCCAGGTCCATTTCGCACCCGTGACGATGTCTTTGACCTCGAACAGGGCGCCGGGCTCGACGCCGAACGCGGCGACGTCGAGGTGCACCATCGTCTCGCGCACCGAGTGCGGGTCGACGTTCGCCACGACGATGACCGCATCCGGCTTGCCGCTGCGGGTGAACTCGCCGGCGAGGTATTTGGAGTAGACGAGGATCGAGTCGTCGTCGCTGGCGTGCACCCGCAGGTTGCGCAGCTGGCGGAGCGCCGGATGCTCGCTGCGCGCCCGGTTGAGCATGGTCAGGTACGGCGCGAGCGACTGGCCGAGGGTCTGCGCCCTGCCGTAGTCGCGCGGGCGGTACTCGTACTTCTCGTTGTCGATGTACTCCTCCGCGCCGGCGCGGGCGACGTTCTCGTACAGCTCGAAGCCGGAGTAGACGCCCCAGGTCGGCGCGGCCGTCGCCGCGATGGCCGCGCGCACCTTGAACGCGGCCGGGCCGCCGAACTGCAGGTACTCGGTGAGGATGTCCGGGGTGTTGACGAACAGGTTGGGGCGCAGGAAGTCCGCCGTCTCTGTAGCGAGGCCGGTGAGGAACTCCTCCAGCTCCTCCTTCGTGTTGCGCCAGGTGAAGTAGGTGTACGACTGCTGGAAGCCCGCCTTGGCGAGCGTGTGCAGGATCGCGGGGCGGGTGAACGCCTCGGCGAGGAAGACCACATCCGGGTCGGTGGCGTTGACCGTGCGGATCAGCCACTCCCAGAACGCCAGCGGCTTGGTGTGCGGGTTGTCGACGCGGAAGATGCGGACGCCGAGCGACATCCAGTAGCGGACGATGCGCAGGATTTCCTCGCGCAGGCCCTCCGGGTCGTTGTCGAAGTTGATCGGGTAGATGTCCTGGTACTTCTTCGGCGGGTTCTCGGCGTACGCGATCGTGCCGTCCGGCAGGGTCGTGAACCACTCGGGATGCTCGGTGACCCACGGGTGGTCCGGTGCGGCCTGCAGCGCGAGGTCGAGCGCGACCTCGAGCCCGGCCTGCTTGGCCTTGCCGACGAAGTAGACGAAGTCCTTCTCCGTGCCGAGGTCGGGGTGGATGGCGTCGTGGCCGCCCTCCGCCGAGCCGATGGCCCAGGGCGAACCAGGGTCGTTGGGTCCCGCATCCAACGTGTTGTTCGGCCCCTTGCGGAACGTCCGCCCGATCGGGTGGATCGGCGGCAGGTAGACGACGTCGAAGCCCATCGCGGCGACCTCCGGCAGGCGCTTCGCCGCCGAGCGGAACGTGCCGGACTTCCAGGTGCCGTCCGGCTGCTTCTTCGCGCCCTCGGAGCGCGGAAAGAACTCGTACCAGCTGCCGACGCCCGCGCGGGTGCGCTCCACTTGCACGCCGCGCGTCGCGGACAGGGTGGGCAGGTCGACGACGGGGCGCACGGTGAGGATCCCGGCGACGCGCGGCTCGATGGCGGCGGCGAACCGTTCGTCCACGGTCTTGGTGGTGTCGGCGACGACCTTGGCGGTCTCGGTGAGGTGGCGGCGCTCCGCCGTGCTGCGGCGCTTGTCCGTCGCCGCGCGGGTGAGCAGCTCGTGCCCGATGGTCAGCATCAGCTCGGTGTCGATGCCGGCCGGGATCTTGACCTCCGCGTTGTGCCGCCAGGTGGCGTACTCGTCGGCGTACGCCTGCACGCGGTACTTCCAGAGGCCCTCCGTCTCCAGCTGGACGAGCACCTCCCAGCGGTCGGTGCCCGGGTCGACGGGGTGCATCCTGTGCTCGGTCTGCACGCCGTTCGGGTCGAGCAGAAGTAGGTCGACGCCGATCTGGTCGTGGCCCTCCCTGAACGCCGTGGCCCGGAACGGGATCACCTCACCGCTGAACGCCGCCGCCGGCCAGAGGCCGTCGTCCACCTGGGGGGAGAGCCCCAGGATCGGGATGCGCCCCAGCAGGGGAACGTAGTCGGTCTGCGCCGGTGCGCCGCCGTCCGCAGGGGATGCAGGCTGTCCGGCCGATACTGTTTTGGTCGCTGCACTCTTTGCCACACCCCGACCGTACACGCATTAACGTGCCGGACATCAGGCTCCCCTAGAGTGGCAGCGTGAAGGCTATCCGAAGGTTCACCGTCCGTGCCGTCCTGCCAGAGAATCTCTCTGCTCTCGAAGAGATTGCAGGCAATTTACGCTGGTCCTGGCATGAGCCGACCCGCCAGCTGTTCGCGAGGATCGCGCCCGAGTTGTGGCAGCAGGTTGGCCACGATCCGATCGCGCTGCTCGGCGCCGTCGAGCCTGCTCGGCTCGCCGAACTCGCCGCCGACCAGGGCTACGTCGACTGGGCCTCCCACATCCGGGAGGACCTGCGTGCATACCTGAGCGAGCCGCGCTGGTACCAGTCGCTCGACGATTCCGCTCCTCACTCCATCGCATACTTCTCCCCGGAGTTCGGGATCGCCGCCGCCCTGCCGCAATACTCGGGCGGCCTCGGCATCCTCGCCGGCGACCACCTCAAGGCCGCGAGCGACCTCGGCGTGCCTCTCGTCGGCGTCGGCCTCTTCTACCGCTCGGGATACTTCGCCCAGGCGATCACACCGGACGGCTGGCAGCTGGAGAGCTACCCGGTGCTCGACCCGGACGGCCTTCCGCTGTCCGTCCTGCGCAACCCGGACGGCACCCCGGTGCAGATCACGCTCGCCCTCCCCGACGGCGTGCTGCACGCCCGCGTCTGGCAGGTCGCCGTCGGACGTGTGACGCTGCTGCTGCTCGACACGGACATCCCAGACAACGAGGAGCGGCTGCGCTCGGTGACCGACCGCCTGTACGGCGGAGGAGGAGAGCACCGCCTGCTGCAGGAGCTGCTGCTCGGCATCGGCGGCGTGCGCGCCGTCAAGGCGTGGAACGACCTGACCGGAACTCCGGCCGCCGAGGTGTTCCACACCAACGAGGGCCACGCAGGGTTCCTCGGCCTGGAGCGCATCTCCGACCTGATCGGCGAGGGCCTCACCTTCGACGAGGCGCTACAGGTGGTGCGTGCGGGAACGGTGTTCACCACGCACACCCCGGTCCCCGCCGGCATCGACCGGTTCGACACCCCTCTCGTCCAGCGCTACTTCTCCACCGACCTCCTGCCGGGCGTCGACCCGCAGCAGGTGCTCTCCCTCGGCGCCGAGGACTACCCGGGCGGCTCGCCGGACGTGTTCAACATGGCTGTGATGGGCCTCCGGCTCGGCCAGCACGCCAACGGCGTCTCGCGGCTGCACGGCGAGGTCAGCAGGCAGATGTTCAACGGGCTCTACCCGGGGTTCGACGCGCAGGAGGTGCCGATCGACTCGGTCACCAACGGCGTACACGCCCCCACCTGGACGGACCCGATGCTGCTCGCGCTCGCCGAGGAACGCCTCGGCACCGACGACACCACCGCAGCGGACTGGGCCAACGGCCAGGCCGTCACCGACCTCGACCTGTGGTCGGTGCGCACCAGGATGCGCGAGCAACTGGTGGAGGACGCCCGGCGCCGCCTGCAGGCCGCGTGGGAGTCGCAGAACCCCGGCGGCATCGCCCCGGCCTGGATGGACGAGCTGCTCGACCCGTCCGTGCTGACCATCGGGTTCGCCCGGCGCGTCCCGACGTACAAGCGCCTCACGCTGATGCTGCACAGCCCGGAGCGGCTGCGGTCCATCCTGCTGAACGCCGACCGGCCGGTGCAGATCGTGATCGCCGGCAAGTCGCATCCGGCAGACGACGAGGGCAAGCGCCTCATCCAGAAGCTGGTGCAGTTCGCCTCGGAGCCCGACATCCGCACCCGCATGGTCTTCCTGCCCGACTACGACATCGGGATGGCGCAGCTGCTCTACCCCGGCACGGACATCTGGCTGAACAACCCGCTGCGCCCGCTCGAGGCGTGCGGCACCTCCGGGATGAAGGCGGCGCTGAACGGCGCGCTCAACCTCTCCATCCTGGACGGCTGGTGGAACGAGTTCTACGACGGGGAGAACGGCTGGGCGATCCCGTCCGCCGACGCGGCGGGAGACGGGGCGGAGCGCGACGCGCTCGAAGCCGAGGCGCTCTACGACCTGATCGAGCACCAGATCGCCCCGCGGTTCTACGACCGCAACAGCGACGGCGTGCCCGAGAGGTGGGTCGGCCAGATCCGGCACACCCTCTCCACGCTGTCGCCCGAGCTGAGCGCGGGCAGGATGGTGCGCGAGTACGTCACCCGCCTCTACGTTCCCGCCACCACGTTCGAGCGCAGGCTCACCGCAGACGGCTTCGCCGCCGCCCGCAGCCTCGCCGCCTGGAAGTCACGTGTCCGCGCAGCCTGGCCGGGCGTCACGGTCGCCCACGTCGACGCCGGAGGTGTGGATGCTGTGCCGCAGGTCGGCGACGAGCTGCACGTGCGCGCACTGGTGCACCTGGGCGGGCTGAGCCCGGACGACGTGGAGGTGCAGCTGGTCTACGGCCGCAGCCACGAGGGCGACGACCTGACCGACGTTCGCCACGAGGCGCTCGCTGTCGACGAAGCGGAGCCGGGCGTCGACGACCCGACCGTGGCGCGCGAGTACCGCGGAACGGTCGAGCTCGACCACGCAGGCGGTTTCGGTTACACGGTGCGCGTCGTGCCGCGCAACCCGCTGCTGATCTCCGATGCGGAACTGGGGCTGGTGGCGGTCGCGAGCTGACCGTCAGGCGGCGATGGCCGCGAGCTCTCCGGCGGTGACGGCGAGGAGGTCGGTGGGGGAGAGCTCCACGTCCATCCCGCGCTTGCCGCCGGAGACGAACACCGTATCCCAGAGCTGGGCCGTCTCGTCCAGCACCGTGCGGAGCCTGGTCTTCTGCCCGATCGGGCTGATGCCACCGACCACGTAGCCGGTCTTGCGTTCGGCGACGGCCGGATCGGCCATCGTCGCGCGCTTGGCGCCTACGGCAGCGGCGAGCGCCTTGAGGTCGAGCATCCCGGTCACCGGCACCACGCCGACCACGAGGCCGAGCTCGGTGTCGGCGAGCAGCGTCTTGAACACGCGGTCGGGTTCGACGCCGAGCGCCTCCGCCGCTTCCAGCCCGTACGAGGCGGCCGCCGGGTCGTGGTCGTACGCGTGCACCGTGAACGGGATGCCGGCCGCCGTCAGCGCGACGGTCGCCGGGGTGCCTGCCATTCTCCCGGACGGCGACTTCGCCTTCGCCACTACGCCGTTGCCTCCGCTGCCTCGGCCGGGTGCTGCTGGACGGCCGTTTCCGACGGCTCCAGCCGCGGGCCGTTGGCGCGGAACAGCTGCATCGACGCGCCTCCCACCAGCCGGGTGGCGCCGGGGGCGAGTGTCTCGTGCTCCTCGTCGATCGGCACCTCGGTCGCGCTGTCCCAGAGCAGCCGGTACGAGTCGACGCCGGGTGCGACGGGGAGTCGCACCTCCACGTCGTCCTCGACGCCGTGCACGATCAGCAGGATGCGGTTGAACTCCTCCTGGTCGGGCGTCGACGCCGCCAGGTACTGCAGGGTGCGGTTCTCCGGCGAGTTCCAGTCCTCGTCGTCCATCAGCGCGCCGGACGCGTCGAACCAGTCCATGTGGCTGGCGTTCTTGGTGGACTGACCGAACACCGCGTACTTGCTCGGACGGAGCGCGGGATTGTCCCTGCGGAGTTCGAGCAGCCGCCGGGTGGTGTCGTACATCTCCCGCTGCTCGCGGGTGCGCAGCCAGCTCAGCCAGGTGAGCTCGCTGTCCTGGCAGTATGCGTTGTTGTTGCCGCGCTGGCTGCGACCGAACTCGTCGCCGGAGGTGATCATCGGCACGCCGGCGGACAGCAGCAGGGTGCCCATCAGGTTCCTGATCGCCTTGTGCCGGTCGAGGAGGACCGCCTCGTCGGTCGTCACGCCCTCGATGCCGTGGTTGAACGACCGGTTGTTGTCGGTGCCGTCTCGGTTGTTCTCGCCGTTGCCGAGGTTGTGCTTCACGTCGTACGCGGTCAGATCCGCCATCGTGAACCCGTCGTGCGCCGTCACGAAGTTCACGGACGCCAGCGGTCCGCGCTCCGGCGAGAAGGTGTTCGACGACCCGGCGAGCCTGGTCGCGAAGCCGCCGATGCCGACCGGAGGGTTCCCGTTCCTCCTCGCCTCCGCGATGTCGGCGAGCCAGAAGTTCCGCACCCTGTCGCGGTAGCGGTCGTTCCACTCCGACCAGCCGGCCGGGAAGTTCCCCGTCTGCCAGCCGCCCATCCCGACATCCCACGGCTCGGCGATCATCTTCACGTCGGCCAGCGCCGGATCGCTGAGCACGCTCTGCAGCAGGGGATGCTCCGGGCTGTACTGCACGTCCGCCCCGCGCCCCAGCGTCGCGGCCAGGTCGAACCGGAACCCGTCGATCTGCATCTCATTCGCCCAGTAGCGCAGCGAATCCTGCACCAGCCGGATGGGGACCGGATGCCCGAAGTTCAGGGTGTTCCCGCATCCGGTCACGTCGATGTACGCGCCGGTCTCGTCCTGCCGGTAGTAGGTGGCGTTGTCGATGCCGCGGAAGCTGGTGCGCGGACCGCCCAGCCCCTCCTCGGCCGTGTGGTTGTAGACCACGTCGAGGATGACCTCGAGCCCGGCCTGGTGCAGCAGCTTGACCATGCCCTTGAACTCGGCGAGCACCGCATCCGGACCGGCCGCCTGCGCAGCACGCGACGCATACGGGGCGTGCGGGGAGAAGAAGTTGAGGGTGTTGTATCCCCAGTAGTTGGTGAGCCCCTGCTGCAGCAGCCGCTGCTCGGAGACGAACGCCTGCACGGGGAGCAGCTCGACGGCGGTGACGCCCAGATCCTTCAGGTAGCCGATGGTCGACTCGTGTGCGAGACCTGCGTACGTTCCGCGCAGCTCCTCCGGCACACCGGGGTTGAGCTTGCTGATGCCCTTCACGTGCGCCTCGTAGACCACAGTGTGATCCAGCGGGATGTTCGGCTTGCGCACGTCCCCCCAGTCGAAGCCGTCCGCCACGACCGTGCCGCGCCACCCGTCGGAGCCCACCCGCACCAGCCCGCGCGCATACGGGTCGAGCAGCATCGTCTCCGGATTGAACACGTTGGTGGGAGACGCTGGGCCGGACACCCGGATGGCATACCGGGCGCCAACGGCCAGCGAGCGCGACCTGCCCACCCAGACGTTGTTCGCATCCTTGGTCATCGGCACGGTCTTCACCAGCCAGTTCGGGTCCTTCGCGTCGAACAGGCACAGCTCCATGCCGTCGGCGTGCTCGGACCACACCCGCAGCTCGCCGCCGTGAGTGCCGACGCGGACGCCGAGGTTGCGCAGAGGATCAGCGGGGCTCATGCGATCTACAGTAGTGAATAGCCGACGAGCCGATCTGAGCGAAGGAGGGCCGGTGCCTGTCTACCTCGACCACGCGGCCACCACGCCGATGCGGCCGGACGCCATCGCCGCGTACGCGGAGGCGATGGGCGTCGTCGGCAACCCCTCGTCCATCCACAGCCAGGGCCAGCAGGCCAAGCGGATGCTCGAAGAGGCCAGAGAGACTGTCGCCGCCACCCTCGGCTGCGACCCGATCGAAGTGGTCTTCACCTCGGGAGGCACCGAGGCGATCAACCTCGCGATCAAAGGACTGTACTGGCAGCGCAACACGGGCGCCCACCGGCCGCGCATCCTCGCGCCGGGAGGAGAGCACCACGCCACGATCGACACGATCGACTGGCTGCAGAACGCCGAAGGCGCACAGGCGGACTGGCTGCCCCTGGACGCCGACGGCCGCATCCGGCTCGACGCCGCCCGGGATGCGCTCGCCGCACGCGCAGACGAGACAGCGCTGCTCACCTTTCTCTCCGTCAACAACGAGGTCGGCACCATCCAGCCCGTCGAGGCACTGGCGGCGCTCGCCGCGGCGGCCGGCGTGCCGGCGCACATCGACGCGGTGGCGGCGTACGGGCACCTGCCGATCGACTTCTCCTCGCTCGGCGTCGCGGCGCTCAGCGTGTCGGCGCACAAGATCGGCGGACCGGTCGGCATCGGCGCGCTCGTGCTCTCCCGCAGCGCGAGCGTCGTGCCTCTGGTGCACGGCGGCGGCCAGCAGCGGCAGGTGCGCAGCGGCACCCAGGATGTTGCTGCTGCGGTGTCGTTCGCCGTGGCGGCGCGCGCGGCGGCCGCCGAGCTGGCGGAGGAGAGCGCGCGGCTGACCGCGGTGCGGGATCGGCTGATCCACGGTGTGCAGGCTGCCGTGCCCGAGGCGCGGCTGAGCGGGCCGGATCCGGAGAGCGGCGAGAGGGTCGCCTCGAACGCGCACTTCACCTTCCCGGGCGCCCAGGGCGACTCGCTGCTGTTCCTGCTCGACCTCGCCGGTGTCTCCGTCTCCACGGGCTCCGCTTGTCAGGCGGGCATCCCGGAGCCGTCGCACGTGCTGCTGGCGATGGGCCGCAGCGAGGACGACGCCCGCAGCGCCCTCCGCTTCACCATCGGCCGCACCACCACGGACGCCGACGTGGATGCGCTGCTCGCCGCCCTCCCGTCCGCGTACGCCCAGGCGTCCCGCGCCGGGCTGGCCACCCGCGCCTCCCGGCTCGCCTGACGCGTTCGGCTGGCGCGCTCACTGGTGCGCCCGTCCGGCCCGGCGACCGCATCCAGGGTGGGCGCGTACAATCGCCGGGTGAAGATTTTGGCAGCGATGAGCGGCGGGGTGGACTCTGCGGTGGCGGCGGCACGCGCCGTGGACGCCGGGCACGAAGTGGTGGGCGTGCACCTGGCGCTCAGCAGGATGCCGGGCACGCTGCGCACCGGCAGCCGCGGCTGCTGCACGATCGAGGACTCGATGGATGCGCAGCGCGCGGCCAACATCATCGGCATCCCGTACTACGTGTGGGACTTCTCCGAGCGCTTCAAGCTCGACGTGGTCGACGACTTCATCGCGGAGTACAGCGCAGGCCGCACGCCGAACCCCTGCATGCGCTGCAACGAGAAGATCAAGTTCGCCGCGCTGCTCGAGAAGGCCCTCGACCTCGGCTTCGATGCGGTCTGCACCGGCCACTACGCCACGATCCTGACCGACGACGACGGCAACCGCGAGCTGCACCGGGCGAGCGCGTGGGCCAAGGACCAGTCGTACGTGCTCGGCGTGCTCACCTCCGAGCAGCTCGCGCACGCGATGTTCCCGCTCGGTGCCACGCCGTCGAAGGCCGACGTGCGCGCCGAGGCGGCGGAGCGCGGATTCAGCGTCGCCACCAAGCCGGACTCGCACGACATCTGCTTCATCCCGGACGGAGACACCCGCGGCTGGCTCGCCGACCGCGTCGGCGCGGAGACCGGCGACATCCTCGACAGAGAGGGCAACCGGCTGGGCAGCCACGATGGCGCCCACGCGTTCACGGTCGGCCAGAGGAAGGGCCTCAACATCGGCTACCCGTCGGACGACGGGAAGCCCCGCTTCGTGCTCGAGGTGCGCCCGAAGGACAACACGGTCGTCGTCGGCCCGAAGGAGGCGCTCGACATCGCCGAGATCGCCGGCTCCCGGTTCACCTGGGCCGGCCGCGCTCCGGAGGACGCCGGCGAGGAGTTCGCCTGCGACGTGCAGATCCGCGCGCACGCCGACCCTGTGTCCGCCGTGGCCGTGGTGCGCGACGGCGAGCTGGTGATCCGCCCGGACGTGCCGCTCAACGGCGTCGCCCCCGGCCAGACCGCCGTGGTCTACGTCGGCACGCGCGTGCTCGGCCAGACCACCATCGACCGCACGGTCTCCGCCGTCCCCGTCGGCTAGGCGCCGAGGGGCGCGCCCCCGCTTGGACGTCGGTGGTGGTGAATAAGCTGTCTGTCGTGGCAGACGACACCAGCACGCACGACGACATCGACAGCAGCACGGCGCAGAGCGACACGGACGCCCGTGCCGAGGCCGCGGAACTGACCACGCGCATCCTGGAGCTGCGGGATGCGTACTACGAGCGCGACACCGTGCTCGTCAGCGACCAGGACTACGACCGCATGATCCAGCGGCTCGAAGAGCTGGAGCGTCTGCACCCCGAGCTGCAGAGCCAGGACAGCCCCACCCAGACCGTCGGCGGTCGCGCGCAGACCACGCTGTTCGCGCCGGTCGAGCACGCCGAGCGCATGCTCAGCCTCGACAACGTCTTCTCGATCGAGGAGTTCGAGGCGTGGGCGGCCAAGGTGGAGCGCGATGCAGGGCGCCGGGTCCACTACCTCAGCGAGCTGAAGATCGACGGCCTCGCGATCAACCTGCGCTACGAGTACGGCACGCTGGTGAGCGCCGCGACCCGCGGCGACGGCGTCGTGGGCGAAGACGTCACCGAGAACATCCGGTACATCCCGGCCATCCCGGCGAAGCTGTCCGGCACGGGCCACCCTCCGCTGGTGGAGGTGCGCGGCGAGGTGTTCTTCCCCGTCGCCGAGTTCGAGGCCCTGAACGCCGCCCAGCTGGAGCAGGGCGAGAAGGTCTTCGCCAACGCGCGCAACGCGGCCAGCGGGTCGCTGCGCCAGAAGGCGGAGAACAAGAACCAGGCGCAGCTCGCGCTCATGCACAACAGGCTGGTGCGACTGCACATGCTCGTGCACGGCATCGGAGCGTGGGCCAACCCGCCGGTGGCCAGCCAGTCCGAGGTCTACGACCTGCTGAAGGAGTGGGGCCTGCCCACCTCGTCGCACTACCGGGTGTTCGACGACGCCCACAAGGTCGCCGAGTTCATCGAATACTTCGGCGAGCACCGCGCGAGCGTCGAGCACGAGATCGACGGCATCGTGGTGAAGGTCGACGAGCTGGCGCTGCACGACGAACTGGGAGCCACCAGCCGTGCGCCGCGTTGGGCCATCGCCTACAAATACCCGCCGGAGCAGGTCAACACCAAGCTGCTCGACATCGTCGTGAGCGTCGGCAGGACAGGGCGTGCGACGCCGTTCGCCGTCATGGAGAAGGTGAAGGTGGCCGGTTCGGAGGTGCGCCAGGCCACGCTGCACAACCAGGATGTGGTCAAGGCCAAGGGCGTCCTCATCGGCGACACCGTCGTGCTGCGCAAGGCGGGCGACGTGATCCCCGAGGTCCTCGGCCCGGTGGTCGAGCTGCGCGACGGCACGGAGCGCGAGTTCGTCATGCCGGAGAACTGCCCGGAGTGCGGCACGAAGCTCGCCCCCGCGAAGGAGGGCGACATCGACCTCCGCTGCCCCAACTCCGAGTTCTGTCCGGCCCAGGTGCGCGGGCGCGTCGAGCACATCGGGTCGCGCGGTGCGCTCGACATCGAGGCGCTCGGGGAGGTGGCCGCGGCCGCCCTCACCCAGCCGCTGCACCCGCCGACACCACCGCTCCCCACCGAGGCCGGACTGTTCGGGCTCCGGATGGAAGACATCTTCCCTGTCGAGGTCGTCGTGCGCGACTCGGAGACCGGGCTGCCCAAGCTCACCGACTCCGGCGCGGAGAAGACGGACACCCCGTTCCGCCGCCGCCGGCAGAAGAAGGACAGCGCGTACGACCCGGACGCCGCCGAGTTCGGCGGAGACGAAGACCACGTGCCGTCGAAGAACGCGGTCGAGCTGCTGGCCAACCTGGCCGCGGCGCGCGTGAAGCCGCTCTGGCGCATCCTGGTCGCCCTGAACATCCGGCACGTCGGTCCGGTCGCCGCCCGGGCGCTGGCCAACCACTTCGGGTCGCTGGATGCGATCCGCACCGCCACCAGGGACGAGCTGGCCGCGGTCGACGGCGTCGGCGGGATCATCGCCGACGCGGTGCTCGCCTGGTTCGAGGTGGACTGGCACCGCGAGATCGTGGAGCGCTGGGCCGCGGACGGCGTGCAGTTCGCGACGCCGGGGCATCCCGGTCCTGGTGCAGCGGCGGAGGCGGGCGGCGTGCTCGCCGGGCTGACCGTCGTCGCCACCGGCTCTCTGGAGGGCTATACGAGGGAGGGCGCGCAGGAGGCGATCATCGCCGCCGGCGGCAAGGCAGCATCCAGCGTGTCGAAGAACACCGATTTCGTCGCTGCCGGACCGGGCGCAGGGTCGAAGCTCGCGAAGGCGGAGGCGCTTGGGCTGCGCATCCTCGACGCGGAGCAGTTTCGGATTCTTGTCGAGCTTGGGCCGTCTGCTCTGGACGATTCGGGCGATTCGGAGGCCGTAGACGAGCAATCCTGAGCCAGGACTGGTCCGTCTACGCCTGAACAGGGGGTAGAATGACCGGCCTGACGCGATCGCGCTACCGATAGCATCGAAGAGTGCGCTCGCCCGGGGCGCACTGCAAGGGCTTAGCTCGTCGCTCTCGGAGGGACCCGGACGGAGTGCTGGTCGGCTTTGCAGCTGTTATCGCCATGACCTCGGTCGCCACAGGGCTGACCGGGGTTTCCGTCGCGCCCGCAGATCTCCCTCCGATCGCGGCATACAGCTACAGCGCCTCCTCGTACGACACGGTCGTCGCCGATGCTCCCTCCGGCAGCGGGACGTCGGCCGTCGCGCCGGGATCGCTGCTCGGCTCCATCGCCGGGCTGAGCGCCGCCGCGGTGCCCGGCTTCGTCAGCGCGCACAAGGCCGACCTCGACCGGATGCTCGTCACGCCGCCGCGCGCCGGTGACGTCTCCGCGGTCTGGCGCCTGCTCGACCCCGTC
The DNA here is from genome assembly GCF_002105485.1 of Leifsonia sp. NCR5. Classification (NCBI taxonomy): domain Bacteria; kingdom Bacillati; phylum Actinomycetota; class Actinomycetes; order Micrococcales; family Microbacteriaceae; genus Leifsonia; species Leifsonia sp. NCR5. The sequence continues at coordinate 145,933 of NZ_NCSR01000004.1, read as the reverse complement.
AAGCAGGCGGCGCTCGTCGCCGAGGCCCCGCACGTGATCGGCAACCTGGAGGGCATCCCGTACTCGGTCCGTGGCAAGGCGAACGCGATCGACCTCAGCCGCACGATCGCCTCGACCACGAAGCGACTGACCACCGAGAACGGCAAGGCCGTGCGCTTGGAGCTGGAGCGCAGGCTCACCACGCTGGACAACGTGAAGAAGGCCCTCACCGTCAAGGACGGCGTGAAGCGCACCCTGGTCAACCTCGACACCTCCGACGACGCCAGAGCGTCGATCGTCGTCGGCGACCTGTCGACCGCGCGCTACGTGAGCGTGCTGGTGCCCGGCATGTACATGTCGGTGGGGGAGCAGATCGTCGACTGGGCCAAGGTCGCGCAGAATCTTCACGACGAGCAGACCGCGTTCCTGCACAGACTCCTCGGGCCGCGTTCCTCCGGCGGGGCGCCGGGCGTCGCCGTGGTCGCCTGGATCGGCTACCAGACGCCCGTGCTCACCAACATCGGCGGGATGCAGCTCGCCGAAGAGGGCGCGGACAGCCTGGAGCGCACCCTGGTCGGCATCCAGGAGCTGCGGAAGGAGAACCCGCCGTACCTGAGCGTGCTCGCGCACTCCTACGGGTCGACGGCCGCGCTACTCGCCCTCCAGCGGCACACGGTGACGGTGGATGCGCTGGCGCTGATGGGCTCGCCGGGCAGCGACGCGCAGTCGGTGCAGCAGCTGAGCGTGCGCGGCGGCAACGTGTTCGTCGGCCAGGCCGACCTCGACCCGGTCGTGCACAGCGCGTTCTTCGGAAGCGACCCGGGCTCCGCGTCCTACGGCGCGCAGCGGATGGATGTGGGAGGAGCTGTCGACCCGATCACCGGCAAGAACCTCAGCGGCTCGTCCGGTCACAACGAGTACTTCACGGCCGGCACGGAGTGCATGCGCAACCTCGCCATGATCGGCATCGACCAGGGCCGCCTGGTGATCAGCGGGACGGGATCGTCCGGCGGCGTCGTGACCGCCTCGGCGCGCTGACCCTGGACGGCCGCCCTGCTGCGCGCATAATGGGAGACGATGCAGCCGGATGACGACGAGCGCGACGTGGGCCAGCCCGCTCCGTCCCGGCGTGCCTTCCTGAAGACGGCGGGGATCGCGGGGATCGGTGCGGCCGTCGGCGGCGTCGCCGGTGGGGCGATCGGTGCATCGGTCGCGTCGCATCCCGCCCAGGAGGTCGAGCACGAGACCGGCGAGGAGTACCCGCCGCTTCCCGTGCCGGACAAGCCGGGCTTCGAGCACCTGATCGTGCTCATGTACGAGAACCGGTCGTTCGACAACCTGCTCGGCTACCTCTACGACGAGAAGAACCTCCCGGCGGGGAAGAGGTTCGACGGCCTCGCGTTCGGCGAGTACAGCAATCCGGACCCGGCAGGAGGCGTCGTCGCGGCGCATCCGTACGAGGGCACCACCGACTTCGTGATGCGGCAGCCGTCTCCCGACCCGGGAGAGGCGTACCCGCACGTCAACACGCAGCTGTTCGGCACCGTCGACCCTGCCACGAACGCGACAGCGCGCGAGCGCGAGATGCTGCCGCCGTTCAACGCTCCGCCCGCCGGCACGGAGGCGCGGATGAAGGGGTTCGTGCAGGACTATGTCGGCGAGCTCCGCAAAGACCTGAAGCGCGACCCCGTCCCCGAGGAGTACCGCAGGGTGATGGGCTCGTTCACGCCGGACATGCTTCCCGTGTTCTCCACCCTGGCCAAGCAGTTCGCCGTCTACGACGACTGGCACTGCGCCGTTCCGTCCCAGACCTTCTGCAACCGCTCGTTCTTCCACGCGTCCACCTCGCACGGCTACGTCACCAATGGGGGAGAGGGCGGGCTGAAGAAGTGGTTCGACGCCGCCAACGACTCCCCGACCATTTTCAACAGGCTCGAAGAGGCCGGGATCAGCTGGCGGGTCTACTTCGACGACCGTCAGATCATCTCCCTCACCGGCTTCATCCACGCTCCGGTGCTCGAGCCGTACTGGCACAGCAACTTCCGTACGATGACCGACTTCTATCGGGATGTGGAGGAGGGCACCCTGCCCGCGTACGCGTTCGTGGAGCCGCGGCTGCTCTACGACCACAACGACATGCATCCACCCGGCGGCCCGATGACCGAGGAGAACGTCGACGGTCAGATCATCGTGGGCGGCGCCATCTCCGACGTGCGGGCGGGCGACCTGCTGCTGCACCGGGTGTACAGCGCCGTGCGGTCGTCGCGCAGCGCGAAGGGCTCCAACGCGCTGAACACGATGCTGCTCGTCACGTTCGACGAGCACGGAGGCACGTACGACCACGCCGTCCCCGGTCCGGCGACGCCCCCGGACGGCTCGGGGCCGGGCGAGATGGGGTTCACGTTCGACCGGCTCGGCGTCCGCGTTCCCACCATCGCAATCTCGGCGTACACGCAGCGCGGCACGATCATCAACGAGGAGATGCACCACGCGGCCGTGGTCAGCACGCTCGTGAAGAAGCACAAGCTCAAGCACCTGACCGATAGGGACAGGGGAGCGGCGACGATCGACAACGCCGTCAACAGGTCGACGCCGAGACAGCCGGGCACCTGGCCGGACACGCATCCGCAGTTCCTCCCGGCCAACCCGGAGCAGCAGGCGCCGGCGCCCGGCGACGACGACCGGCCGCTCAGCCCGCCGGGCATCGGCCTCGTCGGACTGCTGCAGGCGCGCTACGGGCTGCCGGAGGAGGAGACGCCCCGCACATACAAGGAGGCGTACGACGCGGTGACCCGTCTGGGAACGGGACTCTTCGGCGCGCAATAGAATTGGTGAGTCCACCCACGAGTCACCACGGAGACGCATGTCCGAAATCAGTGCAGAGCAGGTCGCGCACCTGGCGAACCTCGCCAGGATCGACCTCAGCCAGGAAGAGATCGCGAGCCTGACCAGCGAGCTCGGCCAGATCGTCGAAGCGGTCGCGAAGGTCACAGAGGTGGCCGGACCGGACGTCCCTGCCACCAGCCACCCGCTGCCGCTCACCAACGTCTTCCGCGACGACGACGTGCGGCCGTCTCTGACCGTTGAGCAGGCGCTCTCCGGCGCCCCCGACCGCGACGGAGACAAGTTCAAGGTCGCCGCCATCCTGGACGAAGAGTAGGACGCACGAATGACAGACCTGACCAGGCTCTCCGCCGCCGCCCTCTCCGACCTGCTCTCCGCAGGAGACGTGTCGAGCGTCGACGCCACCCGCGCCCACCTCGACCGCATCGAGGCCGTGGATGCCGACGTCCACGCGTTCCTGCACGTCGCGGGGGAGAAGGCGCTCGCCACCGCCGCCGCGATCGACGCGCGCCGCGCATCCGGTGAGAAGCTGTCGGCACTCGCCGGCGTTCCCATCGCCATCAAAGACGTGCTCGCCACCAACGACATGCCGTCGACCTCCGGATCGAAGATTCTCGAGGGCTGGCTGCCTCCGTACGACGCGACCGTCGTGCGCAAGCTGCGCGAGGCCGACCTCGTGCCGCTCGGCAAGACCAACATGGACGAGTTCGCGATGGGCTCGTCGACGGAGCACTCCGCATACGGGCCCACCCGCAACCCGTGGGACCTGGAGCGCATCCCCGGTGGCTCGGGCGGTGGCTCCGCCGCTGCGGTCGCCGCGTTCGAGGCTCCGCTCGCGCTCGGGTCGGACACCGGAGGGTCGATCCGCCAGCCCGCAGCCGTCACCGGCTCGGTGGGCGTCAAGCCGACGTACGGCGGCGTCAGTAGGTACGGCGCCATCGCGCTCGCCAGCTCGCTCGACCAGGTCGGCCCCGTGTCCCGCACCGTGCTCGACGCCGGTCTGCTGCACGACGTGATCGGCGGGCACGACCCGCTCGACTCCACGTCGCTCAGCGACACCTGGCCGTCGATGGCGGACGCCGCGCGCGCCGGACTCGTCGACGGAGCCCTGCGGGGCATCCGCGTCGGCGTCATCAAGGAGATCTCCGGCGAGGGCTACCAGGCGGGCGTCAAGCAGCGCTTCGACGAGGCGCTCGCGCTGCTCGAATCGGCCGGTGCGGAGATCGTCGAGGTCAGCGCCCCCAGCTTCGAGTACGCGGTCGCCGCGTACTACCTGATCCTCCCCGCAGAGGCGTCCAGCAACCTGGCCCGCTTCGACTCTGTACGGTTCGGTCTGCGCACCAACCCGGCGGAGGGACCCGTCACGGTCGAGCGCGTCATGTCCGCCACCCGCGACGCCGGGTTCGGCCCGGAGGTCAAGCGCCGCATCATCCTCGGCACCTACGCCCTGAGCGCCGGATACTACGACGCGTACTACGGCAGCGCCCAGAAGGTGCGCACGCTCATCCAGCGCGACTTCTCCTCCGCCTTCGAGAAGGTGGATGTGCTGGTCAGCCCGAGCGCGCCGACCACGGCGTTCAAGTTCGGCGAGAAGCTCGCAGACCCGATGGCGATGTACCTCAACGACATCACCACCATCCCGGCCAACCTGGCCGGCGTGCCGGGCATGGGCCTGCCGATCGGCCTCGCGCCCGAGGACGGCCTGCCCGTCGGGTTGCAGCTGATGACGCCGGCGCGTGCCGACGCCAGGCTGTACACGATCGGCGCAGCGCTCGAGCAGCTCCTGGAGCAGAAGTGGGGTCGCACCCTGCTGAGTCAGGCGCCCGACCTGAGCGCCACCGAGATGTTCGCGAGCGAAGAGGGAGCCGTCTGATGGCCAAAGCAGAACTGATGGACTACGACAAGGCTCTCGAACTCTTCGAGCCGGTGCTCGGCTTCGAGGTGCACGTTGAGCTGAACACCAAGACGAAGATGTTCTGCGGCTGCGCGAACGAGTTCGGTTCCGGTGCCAACACGAACACCTGCCCCACCTGCCTGGGTCTTCCCGGCGGTCTGCCGCAGGTGAACAAGAAGGCCATCGAGTCGAGCATCCGGCTGGGCCTCGCCCTCGGCTGCGAGATCGCGGAGTCGAGCAGGTTCGCTAGGAAGAACTACTTCTACCCGGACACGGCCAAGAACTTCCAGACCTCGCAGTACGACGAGCCGATCGCCTTCGAGGGCGCGGTCACCATCGAGCTGGAGTCCGGCCGCACGATCACGGTCGACATCGAGCGCGCGCACATGGAGGAGGACGCCGGGAAGCTGACGCACGTCGGCGGGGCGACCGGACGCATCCAGGGCGCGGACTACTCGCTGGTCGACTACAACCGCGGCGGTGTCCCGCTGGTCGAGATCGTCACCAAGATGATCGAGGGAGCGGAGCACGACGCTCCGGAGATCGGGCGCGTCTACGTGCACACGATCCGCGACATCGTGAAGGCGCTCGGCGTCTCCAACGCCAGGATGGAAGAGGGCAACGTGCGCTGCGACGCGAACGTCTCCCTGCGTCCCCGCGGCTCCGGAAAGCTCGGAACCCGCACGGAGACCAAGAACGTCAACTCGCTGCGCTCGGTCGAGCGTGCGGTGCGCTACGAGATCCAGCGCCAGGCCGCGATTCTCGCCGCCGGCGGCACGATCGTCCAGGAGACCAGGCACTGGCACGAGGACACCGGCACCACGAGTGCTGGACGTCCGAAGTCCGACGCGGACGACTACCGCTACTTCCCGGAGCCCGACCTGGTTCCCGTCGCCCCGGCGCGCGAGTGGGTCGACGAGCTGCGCGGCACCCTGCCGGAGCAGCCGTCGCTGCGCCGCAAGCGCCTCATCGAGGCGTGGGGCTTCACGCAGCTGGAGTTCCAGGACATCGCGAACGCCGACCTCCTCGACGAGGTCGAGGCGACCATCGCCGCCGGTGCGACCCCGGCCGCCGCCCGCAAGTGGTGGTCCGGCGAGATCGCCCGCCTGGCGAACGCACAGGGCGTTCCGGCTGGCACGCTGGTGAGCCCGGGGCACGTCGCCGAGCTGGCCGGCCTCGTCGAGGCGGGAACGCTCACCGACCGTCTCGCCCGCCAGGTGCTCGAAGGCGTCATCGCCGGCGAGGGCTCGCCGCAGCAGGTCGTGGATGCGCGCGGCCTCGCGGTCGTGTCGGACGACGGAGCGCTCATCGCCGCCATCGACGAGGCGCTGGCCGCGCAGCCGGACGTGCTCGCGAAGATCCGCGACGGCAAGGTCCAGGCCGCCGGTGCCGTGATCGGCGCCGTGATGAAGGCCATGAAGGGCCAGGCAGACGCCGCCCGCGTGCGCGAGCTCGTACTCGAGCGCGCAGGCTCCGCCGAGTAGCAACGCTCAGACCCCGCCGCGCTTCTGTTTCGACGGAGGCGCGGCGGGGTTGGCGTTCGGGCGGCGCGTGATGCAGATTAGGGGGATGGGCGTCTTCACACTCGGCGGGCTGACCACGGCCCCCGCCTCCACTGCCACGGAACTGCTCGCGCCGACGACCGCGGGGGCGCTGACCGCATCCGGATGGCTGGACGATGTCGGCGTGGTGGAGATTGACCCCGCCATCTCGGACACGGCGGCCACGCGCGAGCGGTTCGGCCTGGATGCCGCGACGCTCGCCAACTGCGTGGTGGTTGCAGGCAAGCGCGAGGGCGTCGAGCGGATCGCGGCCTGCGTGGTGCTCGCGACCACGCGCGCCGACGTCAACAACACGGTCAAGCGGCTGCTGGATGTGCGCAAGGCGTCGTTCCTGTCGATGGACCGCGCCGTGGAGCTGACCGGGATGGAGTACGGCGGCATCACGCCGATCGGCCTGCCCGCCGAGTGGCCGGTGTTCGTCGACGCGCGCGTCGCGGAGACCGACGTGGTCATCATCGGCTCCGGCGTCCGCCGGTCGAAGATCCTGCTGCCGGGACGCCTGCTCGGGCAGCTGCCGAACGCCCGCGTCGTCGACGGTCTCGGCCTGGATGCGCTCGGCGCCGGCGCATGACCGGCATCCTCGAACCCGTCCGCTCGCGCCTCATCGAGACGCTGGCCGGACGCTCCGACGAGGTGCCCCGCTGGGTGCTCGGTCTGGAGGACGGGGAGGACGCCGGCTTCTTCGAAGCGGGAAGCGCGCCCTGGGTGGTGCACGGCGGGATGCCGACGCTCGTCGCCGGGGTGCGTGCGCTCCTGCTGCAGGCGCTGCATCCCGGAGCTCTCGCCGGGGTCAGGGACTTCTCGCGCTACCGGGAGGATCCGCTCGGGCGTCTGGCCGGCACGATCCAGTGGATCCACACGGTCACGTTCGGCAGCACAGGTCAGGCCATCGCGAGCACGCAGATGGTGAAAGCGATGCACAAGAGGGTCACCGGCACGTTCGTCGACGGCCACGGCGTCACGCGGCCGTACTCTGCGAACGATCCGGAACTGGCGGCCTGGGTGCACATCGCCTTCACCGACGCGTTCCTGACGGCGCACGAGCGCTGGGGAAGTCCCATCCCGGGTGGAGCGGACGGCTACGTGTCGCAGTGGGCGTCGGCCGGTGAGCTGATGGGCGTCGCGGAGCCGCCGCGCAGTGCGGCGGAGCTGCGCGCGCAGATCGGCGCGTACACCGACGACGGGGAGCTGCGCGGAGGACCGGAGGTGGAGGAGATCGTGCAGTTCATCCGGCATCCTCCGCTGCGCAGGATGCTCCGGCCGTCGTACCGGGTGGTCTTCCGGGCGGCCGTCGCCAGCCTCGAACCACGGCACCGCGCGATGCTCGGCCTCCGCACGACACCGCTCGACCGGGTGTTCCCCGTGGACAGGGCGGCGGCGACCGTGCTCGCGGGAGCCGGGGTGCTGCTCGGCCCGCAGACGCAGGCCGAACTCGCCGCCCGCCGTCGCCTGGCGCGCCTCGCGGCGGACTGAGGACCTGCTCGGCGTCGTTTGGGGTTAGCCTGTCTCCAGCCGGCCCGCTCAGTGGAGAGCGGACCCGAGTCGGTGGAGGCGCAGAAATGACAGCGACCGTCCCCTCCAAACCGGAGGATGTGGAATCCAAGGGGCTGAAAGGCGGGGCCCTCGGCCTGGTCTCCAGCGTCGTGGTCGGGGTGGCATCCACCGCGCCCGCGTACAGCCTGGCGGCGAGCCTCGGCTTCATCGTCGTCGGCGGCACAGTCGTCGCCGGGGTGAAGGCGCCCGGCATCGTGCTGCTCGCGTTCATCCCGATGTATCTGATCGCGGTCGCGTATCAGGAGCTCAACAAGGCGGAGCCGGACTGCGGAACGACGTTCACCTGGGCGACCAGAGCGTTCGGGCCTGTGACCGGGTGGATGGGCGGCTGGGGCATCATCGTCGCCGACGTGATCGTGATGTCCAACCTGGCGCAGATCGCCGGGTCGTACTCATTCACCTTCGTCGGCAGCTTCGGCCTGCCCGCCGTCGCCGACCTCGCGACCAACACCGTGGCGACGACGATCGCCGGACTGCTCTGGATCGCGATCATGACCTGGATCTGTTACCGCGGCATCGAGATCTCGGCCAGGCTGCAGTACGTGCTGCTCTCGTTCGAGGTCGTCATCCTGATCTTCTTCGCCGCGTTCGCGCTCGTGAAGGTCTACACCGGCAACGCGGAGCCGTACTCGCTCATCCCGCAGTGGGACTGGTTCAACCCGTTCACCCTCGACTTCAGCAAGACCATCGCACCGGCCATGCTGACCGCGATCTTCATCTACTGGGGCTGGGACACGGCCGTCTCGGTGAACGAGGAGACGAAGGATCCGGGGAAGACCCCCGGCCGCGCCGCCGTGATCAGCACGCTGCTGCTGCTCGCCACGTACGCGGTGGTCACAGTCGCGACGGTCGCGTTCGCGGGCGTGGGGGAGAAGGGAATCGGGCTGGCGAACCCGGCCAACTCGGGCGACGTGTTCTCGGCCATCGGGCCGACGCTGTTCGGTCCTGGCCCGGTCGGCGCGATCCTGATGGCGCTGCTCGGCTTCTCCATCCTGACCTCGGCGTCCGCCTCCACCCAGACCACGATCCTGCCGACGGCGCGCACCGCCCTGTCGATGGCGGCGTACAAGGCCATCCCCGAGCAGTTCGCGCGCATCCACCCCCGGTTCCTCACGCCGACCTGGGCCACGATCGGGATGGGGCTGGTGTCCGCGGTCTTCTTCCTCATCTTCACCTTCATCAGCCCGGCGCTGCTGCTGGCGCTGATCGGGTCGATCGGCCTGATGATCGCGTTCTACTACGGACTCACCGGGTATGCCTGCGTCTGGTACTACCGCAAGACGCTGTTCCACAGCTTCCGCAGCATCATCCTGCGCGGGCTGTTCCCGCTGGTCGGCGGGCTGATGCTCACCTACGTCTTCATCTACGGGCTGATCAACTTCGCCGCCGTGGACTGGCTGGTGGACGACAACGGCAAGAACGTGACCATCTTCGGCATCGGCGCCGAGGCCGTGGTCGGTGTCGGCGGTCTGCTGATCGGCCTCGTGCTGATGGCGATCTGGTGGTGGCGGCGGCCGGACTACTTCCGCGGCAGGACCCTCCCACGGCGCTCCGACGACCTGGTGCTGTCGCCGGAGGGCGTCGTCCCGGCGTTCGGGCTGCCGGACTCCGGCATCCCGCCCACGATCATCGCGCCGGACTTCTCCAACCTTCCCCCTGGACAGACCCCCATCAATGCCGAGACGCTGGAGCCGGTGAAGGAACCGTCCGAGCTACCGCCGGACGATCCCGCCTTGCCGCGAAAGGACGAGTGAGTGAGCGAACGACAGCGCGTCGTCGAATGGGAGGACCCGGCACCGGGAGTGGCCGTCATGCCCACCATGAGCGGCCTCGACTATCTCCGGTCGATGCTCGACGGGGAGCTTCCGCCCCCGCCGATCACCAACCTGATGAGCATGCGGCTCACCGACGTCGGGCCGGGCACGGCGACGTTCGTCTGCGAACCGGACGAGTCGCACTACAACCCGATCGGCACCGTGCACGGCGGGCTGGTCTGCACGCTGCTCGACTCGGCCCTCGGATGCGCGGTGCAGACGACGCTGCCGCAGGGTCAGGGATACACGTCCATCGAGATCAAGGTGAACTACCTGCGCCCTGTCTACGCGGGCGCCGGTCCGCTGACCTGCGTGGCACACGTCACGAAGCCGGGCAGCAGGGTCGCGTTCGCCGACGGGGTGGTGACGGACGCCTCCGGCAAGGCGGTCGCGACGGCGACGGGCTCGCTGCTCGTGTTCCCGCTCTAGCGGTCCGGGCCGGTCAGTCCTTCGCCGCGAGCAGCTGGTCGCGCACCTTGCGCCTGATCACCTTGCCCACGATGGAGCGCGGCAGATCCTCCACCTGGGTGACGTGCCTCGGCACCTTGTACGGCGTCAGCGTGTCCCTGGCGAACGCCCGGATCGCGGCCTCGTCGAACGAGGCACCCGGCTTCATCACGACGGCGGCGACCACGTCTTCGCCCCCGCGCTCCTGCGGGACGCCGACCACGGCCACGTCCGCGACGCCCTCGAAGTCGCGCAGCGCGTCCTCGACCTCCGTCGGCGAGACGTTGAATCCGCCGGTGACGATGAGCTCCTTGATGCGGTCGACGATGCGCACGAAGCCGTCCGCATCCATCGTCACGATGTCACCGGTGCGGAACCAGCCGTCGTCGGTGAACACCTTCGCCGTCTCGTCGGCCTTGTGCCAGTATCCGGAGAACACCTGCGGGCCTTTGGCGAGCAGCTCGCCCTCCTCGCCGAACGGGCGGTCCTGCGACGGATCGTCCGGGTCGACGACGCGCAGCCGCGTGCTCGGGAGCGCGAGGCCGACGGTGCCGTCCCTGCGCGTGGTGCCGACCGGGTTGGCCATCAGCACGGGGGAGCACTCGGACAGTCCGTAGCCCTCGACCAGATAGCCGCCGGTCTTGCTCTCCCAGAGCCGAACGATGCTCTCCGGCAGGCTCATCGCCCCGGAGATGGCGATCTCGATGCCGGACAGCGACACCTTCCGCTTCTCCGCGGCCGCGACGAGGCGGTCGTAGATCGGAGGGACCGCCGGCAGGAAGGTCGCCGGGCGCTTCTTGACCACATCCAGCACCAGGTCGGGATCGAACTTCGGGAACAGCACCAGGCGCGACCCCATGCTCATCGCGAAGGTGAGGCAGAGCGTCAGCCCGTAGGCGTGGAAGAGGGGGAGCACGGCGTACACCACCGAGGTGCCCCGCTCGATGGTGGGCACCCACGCCCGGGCCTGCGCGGCGTTCACCGTGAGGTTGAGGTGGCTGAGCATGACGCCCTTGGGCAGGCCGGTGGTGCCGCTGGTGTACTGGATGAGCGCCAGGTCGTCGCGCTCGGGCCGCGGATACGAGGCCTTCAGCCTGCGGCCGCCGATCAGGGTCTCCCAGGTGACCGTGCCGCTGACCTTCGCGGTGAGCTGCTCTCTGGCCTGACGTGCTGCACGGACCGGCAGCCGCAGGGCGGCGCGCTTGGTCGCCGGCATCGCCCTGGTGATGTCGATCGAGACGACCGTGGTCACTCCGAGGTCGGCCGGGAGCTCCTGAACGGTCTTCGCGACCTTGTCCCAGACGATGGCGACGGTCGCACCGTGGTCCTCGAACTGGTGCCGCAGCTCGCGCGGCGTGTAGAGCGGGTTGTGCTCGATCACCACGGCGCCGAGACGCAGAGCGGCGTAGAAGGCGACCACGTGCTGCGGGCAGTTGGGGAGCACGAGCGCGACCCTGTCTCCCTTGCGCACGCCGCGCTTGCGCAGCCCCTCGGCGGCACGGGCGATCTGGTCGCCCAGCTCCGCGTACGTGGTGGTCGCCCCGAAGAACTCGAGGGCGACGTTGCGCGGGTAGCGGGCGACGGATTCGTCGATCAGGTGCGCGAGAGAGCCGTCGGGCAGGTCGACGTCGTCCGGCACGTTCGGCGCATAGCTCGCGAGCCACGGGCGCGCGGCGTAGTCGCCGGGAGCGGTGCCCGTGGCGTCGGTGCCTGGAGCGGAAGTGGTGGCGTCGGAGGTGGCTGCGGCGTCTGCGCCGTCCGGTGTCTGGCTCACGCTGGCAAGCCTACGCGGAGGCGACCAGCGCGCGCACCGCGTCGTCGATCGGCGTGCTGCCGGAGACGGCCTCCCAGACGTGCCCGATGGTGCCCGGCTCATCGATGCAGGCGCTGATCAGGCGGGCGACGTCCTCGCGCGGGATGCTGCCCCGCTCGACGCTGTCCCCGATGGTCACGAGCCCCGTGCCCTCCTCGGTGGTGAGACCGCCCGGACGCAGGATGGTCCAGTCGAGCCCGGATTCGCGGAGCACGGCGTCCGCATCCCGCTTCGCCTCGACGTATGCGCGCCAGACCGGCTCGGTGTCGTCCGGCAGCGGCGCGTCGACGCCCCAGGCGGAGACCTGCACGAAGCGGCGGATGCCCGCGAGCACGGCGCCCTGCATCGACTTCACGGAGCCTTCGTAGTCGACCGTCCGCTTGCGCTCGATGCCGGAGCCGGCGCCGGCACCGGCGGCGAACACCACGGCGTCCGACCCGGCGAACGCCGTGGAGAGCTGCTCGGGCGTCGCCTTCTCGATGTCGAGCAGCACGCCCTCTCCGCCCAGGCGATAGACGTCGTCCGCGTGCTCCTCATTCCGGACGATGCCGACGAAGTCGTCACCGTTGTCATAGAGCACCCGCATCAGCTGCTGGGCGACTTTTCCGTGGGCACCGACGATCACAACACGAGTCATGCTTCCATCATGGACCCCTCGGGGGTGGATGCGCCCACGGCGAACACCTCCAGCGAATCGGCCGTGAATTTGTTAGCGTCATCCCATGCTGACGTTCTTCGAGCTGCTGGGGCGGGTCTTCGCCGCGTCGCTCGACGGCGTGCTCGCCGCATCCACACCGGCCAGCATCATCGCTCTCGCCGGTATGGCCGGCGCGATCGGACTCGTCGCGGTCGTCGCGGCCGCCGGGCTCACGTCGGTGGCAGCACTGGCGGCGTCGCTGCGCATCCGGGCCCGGCTCGAACGGCCCATCGAACCGGCGGACAAGAGCGCCATGCTCCGCCAGTCCGATCCGGATGCCGACGGCCGCCCGCGCCCGCGAGCGCCCGGTCTCGCCCTGCGGACCGCGTAGCAGGAGAACCTCCCGCCACCCCGATGGGCGGCGCAGCCCTGCCGGCAGCCTCAGCTGCCGAGCGCGGTCAGACGGAATCCCCCCCATCCGTTCGACAGCAGGGAAACTTCTCGTGGACATCTTCTCCTTCGGCCCCATCGCGGCCGTCCTCGACGCGACATACGCTCTCGTCACCGGCCTGTCCGGCGCTCTCGCGCCGGTCGCAGGAGCTCTCAGCGGCCTGCTGGCCGTCGTCGCCCTCACCGTGATCGTCCGCGCGCTCCTCATCCCGGTCGGGATGAGTCAGGTGCGCGCCGAGTACAACCGCCGCCGTCTGGCGCCGCACATCGCCGAGCTGCAACGCAGGCACGGCAAGGACCGCGAGCTGCTCGCCAGGAAGACGATGGAGCTCTACCAGACGGAGAAGGTCTCTCCGTTCGCGGGGATGCTCCCGCTGCTCGCGCAGCTCCCAGTGATCTCGCTGGTCTACGCGGTCTTCACCCATCCGGCGATCTCCGGTCACGCCAACGAGCTGCTCGGCGAGCACGTCTTCGGCGCGCCGCTCGGCACGAGTTTCGTCGGCCTGACCAGTGCCGGAGCGGAGGTGTGGCCCGCGATGCTGGTCTACCTCGTCGTGCTCGGGCTGATCGCGATCGTCACCACCGTGTCCAGGAGGGTGCTCACGCTCCCGCAGCCGGAGGGCGCCGCCACGCCCGGTTCCGGCGGCCTGCTGCGCGCGCTGTCGTTCCTGCCGTACGTGACCGTGGTGTTCGCGGCGTTCGTGCCGCTCGCCGCCGCTGTCTACATCCTGACCTCGACGGCATGGACCGTCGCGGAGCGGTTCACGTTGCGTCGTCTCCTCGACCCGGAGCGGCACCGTCCGGATGGGCGGATCGAGCCGTCCGCCGCCCGCTGACCGGGCAGCCGGCCCGCCGGGTGGGATGCTTGGAGCATGAAGAACCGCAAGACAGCCGCCTCGACGGCCCCGGCGTTCGGCGTCGGCGTGCAGGTGTACGTGCGCGAGCCGCAGGAGGAGAGCGGTGACGACTGGGTGGGGGAGCCCACCGGGGTCATCATCGCGCCGGGTGCAGCGAGCCTGCGCAGCGTCAACCTGCCCGCCGGAGACGTGACGTCGTGGCTGGTCGCGTTCAGCGAGCCGCAGCGGCGGCGCGACGGCCGCGGCCCGTACGAGCAGGCGACCATCGCACAGGCGCTGCTGGTGGCCGCAGACCCGATCGACGGTTAGCGGCATCCGGATGCACGGGGTCGGGCTGGTCCGCGGGATCAACGTCGGCGCATCCACGCGGGTGGCGAAGGGCGACCTGGCCGCGGCGTTCACGGAGGCCGGGTTCGAGCGCGTCTCGACCTTCCTGCAGTCGGGGAACGTCGTGTTCGACGCCGCAGCCGCCCCGTCGGCCGCACAGGCCGCGGCCGTCGAGAGGGCCATCGAGAAGCGCTCCGGCGTCTCCGCCCGGGTGATCCTGCTGACCGAGAAGGCGTTCCGCACCGTCGCGGCGGCGAACCCGCTGCTCGATGCCGGAGACGACCACTCGAAGCTGATGGTCACCTTCCTCGACCACCCCGTGCCGTCCGCGCTCGGCGTTCCGGACGCGGACGCGATCGCTCCGGAGGTGGTCAGCATCGGGGAACGCGCCGTGTACCAGTGGTGCCCGCTCGGCGTCTCGAAGTCGAAGCTCACTCCCTCGTTCTGGCGCGAGGTCGGACCGGTGGCGACCGGGCGCAACTGGCGCACCGTGCTCCGCCTGATCGAGGAGCTGGATGCGCGAAGCTGAGCGTTCTCCGTGAATAGTGCAGAACTGCATTCTTTCAGTTTAGAAAGCTTGCAGCGAGTGCAATAATAGTTGAGTGATATCGGAAACCCTCGGACTGCGCGAGCGCAAACGCCTGGAGACACGGGCGCAGCTCGAACGCGCCACCGTGCTGCTGGTGGCAGAGGTCGGACTCGAGAACGCCACGGTCGACGCGATCTGCGCCCGTGTGCCCGTCTCGCCCCGCACCTTCTTCAACTACTTCGACAGCAAAGAGGACGCCATCCTCGGGATGCGCGACCTCCCCATCGACGACGCCTTCCTCGACCAGCACAGGGCGGCCACCGCCGGGCTGCCGGTCGTCGAACAGGTCATCGGCCTGCTGCTGCACGTGATGGGCCCGGCGATCGGAGACACCGAGCTGCACGAGGCGAGGATGGCGATCGTCAAGGAGCATCCGGAACTCCTCCGGCGGCAGTTCGCCCAGATGACACGGATGGGGGAGCAGCTCGTCGCGGGCGTCTCCCTCTTCCTCACGAACGATCCTGCGTTATCCGCCCTCCCGGACGCCGAACGCGACTCGCTCGCCGAGCTGATCCTCCCGCTCTGCGGCGGCGCCATCCGCGCTGCCGTCAAGGAGTGGGTCGCCGACGGCTCCGTGCGCGACACAGCAGAACTTCAGAGGCGGGCCGTCGAGCTCGCCGGAAAGGTGATCACGGCACTCGCATGAGTCAGACAGCACTCCACCAGGAGACCGCGGGCGCGATGCCCGACGGGACTCCGAAGAAGAAGGCGATCCTCCTCGTCTTCGCCGGCCTCATGGTCACGATGCTCCTCGCATCCCTCGACCAGACGATCTTCTCCACGGCCCTCCCGACGATCGTCGGCGAGCTGAACGGCGTCGAGCACATGCTGTGGGTGACCACGGCGTACATCCTGGCGTCCACGATCATGATGCCGGTCTACGGCAAGCTCGGCGATCTGATGGGCCGCAAGGGCCTGTTCATCATCGCCATCGGGCTGTTCATGGCCGGCTCGGTCGTCGGCGGCCTGGCGGGCGACATGGGCTGGCTGATCGTCGGCCGTGCCGTGCAGGGTCTCGGTGGCGGCGGACTGATGATCCTCTCCAACGCGATCATCGCCGACGTCGTCCCCGCCCGCGAGCGCGGCAAGTACATGGGCATCATGGGCGGCGTCTTCGCCCTCTCATCCGTCGCTGGCCCGCTGCTCGGCGGCTGGTTCACCGAGAGCATCGGCTGGCGCTGGGCGTTCTGGATGAACATCCCGCTCGGCATCCTGGCCATCGCGTCCGCCGTCGCCTTCCTCCGCCTGCCGAAGAACACCGCAGGCAAGCCGCGCATCGACGTGGCCGGGATGGGGCTGCTCGCCATCGCATCCACCTGCCTGGTGCTGCTGACCACCTGGGGCGGCACGACGTACGCCTGGGATTCGCCCGTGATCGTCTCGCTGATCGTGGGAACGGTCGCGGCCGGCATCGCCTTCGTCTTCGTCGAGAAGGCGGCGGCGGAGCCGATCATGCCGCTGGCCCTGTTCAAGGACCGCAATTTCAACCTGACCACGATCGCCGGCCTGATCATCGGCATCGCGATGTTCGGCGCCCTCGCCTACCTGCCCACCTACCTGCAGATGGTCACCGGGGCGAACGCGACCGAGGCCGGCTTCCTGATGATCCCGATGATGGCCGCGCTGCTCATCACCTCGATCGTCTCCGGCCAGCTGGTCAGCAGGACCGGACGGTACAAGTGGCTGCCGATCGCGGGAACGGTGATCGTCGGCGTCGCCCTGGTGCTGCTGTCGACCATGACCCCGACCCTGCCGGTGTGGGTGCTCTGCAGCTACCTGGCCGTCATGGGAATCGGGCTCGGGATGAGCATGCAGATCCTGATCCTCATCGCGCAGAACGCGTTCCCGGTGTCCCAGGTCGGCACGGCGACGGCGGCGAACAACTACTTCCGTCAGATCGGAGCCTCGCTCGGCTCCGCGATCGTCGGCAGCCTGTTCGCGTCGCGCCTCACCGAACTGCTCACCGAGCGGATGCCGGCAGGAGGCCAGGCGGCGGGCGGCGGGACCAACTCGCTCACCCCCGCGATCGTCAAGAGCCTGCCTGCGCCGATCCGCGACGTGATCGTCGGGTCGTACAACGATGCGCTCACCCCGGTGTTCCTCTACATGGTCCCGCTGCTGCTCGTCGCGGTCGTGCTGCTCTGCTTCGTCAAGGAGAAGCCGCTGGCCACCACCATCGAGCGCGATGTGGTCGCGACGACCGCCGAGATCGACGGTTCGACGCATCCGACACTGGATGCGGAAGCGGCCTCCCAGCAGGCGGTTGCGTCCGACACGGCGCAGCCCGCCGAGGACGACGAGCTGGACGGAACGCTCCTCAGGAGCTGACCGGCCTCGTCGTCCGAACGGCCCGTCCTCCCCGGCTTCGGGAGGGCGGGCCGTGCCCTTTACCCGCAATCACTGGCCCCGCGCGGCGGACGCTCCTACAATGACGGCATGTTCGTCGAGGGCACCCTTCGATGGCAGGTCACCGAGGACTGTCCCTGGGACCTGCTGATGGCGCTCGCCCTCCGCGACCTCGGACACCTCGACGGGGTCGGCGACCCCGTGATCCCGCGGCTGACGCCGGCGGTCGCTCCCGTGCTGCATCCGGCGACCGGAGCGCTCCCCGTGCTTCCCGCCCGGCGGCGCCCAGCGCATCCCGGAGCGGAGGGCAGCCCGCTGGCCGAGCAGTGGCTGGCGTGGTTCGAGCTCACCGTCGACAGGGAGCGGAGGGCGGCGGGGTCGCTGCTGCAGCCGCCTCACTTCTCGGCGTTCGACAGGGCGATCGAGCTGCAGGACCTCATCCTGGAGCACTTCGACGAGGCGCTGCTGTGGGCGACGGAGCGGCACGACGAGTACGCCAGGGCGAGCGCGCAGACGCACGCCAGGCGCGCAGCCGACATCGTGGATGTGGTGCGCGACCGCGAGCACGAGCTGCGGAGGCAGGCCGGCTACTTCCGGCTGGATCTCTCCGTGCTCCCGCTCGAGGAGCGCGGAGCCTGGATCGTCGGCCCGCACTCAGTCATCCTCAGCACGACCCTCCGAGACGACTCCGACGCCTTCCGCGCCTGGTTCGCCCCCGTCGTCGCCGCCCTCGTCTAGCTCCTCGCCGATCAGGCGGGGCGCTGAGCGGGGGAGACGGTCTCGGCCGGGTCGGTGACGGCTACGTCGCCGACCGCCTCGTCGATGCGGGCGAGCACGTCGCCGGAGAGGCGGATGCCCGCTGCGGCGGCGTTGGAGGCGACCTGCTCCGGCTTGGATGCTCCGACGATGGCTCCGGCCACGTTCGGGTTCTGCAGCACCCAGGCGACGGCGAGCTGCGCCATCGTGATGCCGAGCTCGTCGGCGATCGGGCGGAGGCGCTGCACGGCGGTGAGCACGTCGTCGTTCATGAACGACTTGATCGCGTTCGCGCCGCCCTTGCTGTCCGCGGCGCGGCTGCCCTCCGGCACCTCTTCACCCGGCTGGTACTTGCCGGTCAGCACGCCCTGCGCCACCGGCGACCAGACGATCTGCGAGATACCGAGCTCGACGGAGGCCGGGACGACCTTGCCCTCGATGACCCGCCACAGCATCGAGTACTGCGGCTGGTTGGAGATCAGCTGGAAGTTCAGCTCCTTCGCCAGCGCCGCACCGGCGCGCAGCTGCTCCGCGTTCCATTCGGAGACGCCGATGTAGAGCGCCTTTCCGGCGCGCACGACATCGGCGAACGCCTGCATCGTCTCCTCGAGCGGCGTCTCGTAGTCGTACCGGTGCGCCTGGTAGAGGTCGACGTAGTCGGTGCCGAGACGCTCCAGGGAGCCGTCGATCGACTCGAAGATGTGCTTGCGGGAGAGCCCGACGTCGTTGTGGCCCTTGGGGCCGGTGGGCCAGTAGACCTTCGTGAAGATCTCGAGGGAGGCGCGGCGCTCGGCCTTGAGCGCGTCGCCGAGGACCTTCTCCGCCGCCGTGTTCGCGTACGCGTCCGCGGTGTCGAAGGTGGTGATGCCCGCATCCAGTGCAGCACGGACGCTCTGCGTCGCGATGTCGTTCTCCACCTGGGAGCCGTGGGTGAGCCAGTTGCCGTAGATGATCTCGGAGATCTTGAGTCCGCTGTTGCCGAGGTACCTGAATTCCATGATGCTCACGCTACCCGACGACACCGTCGGCGGCACGTGGCAAGCTTGTCTGGTGGGACGAGCGGACGGCAACGACAGGCGGGTGACCACCGAGCCGATCGACGACTCGTCCGCCACCATCCTGCACGTCGACATGGACGCGTTCTTCGCCTCCGTCGAACTGCTCGACCGACCGGATGCGCGCGGCAAGCCCGCCATCGTCGGTCACCCGGGCCCGCGCTCGGTCGTGACCAGCGCGACGTACGAGGCGCGCAAGTTCGGGGTGCGCTCCGCGATGCCCGTCTCCCAGGCGCTCCGGCTCTGCCCGCAGGCGATCATCCTGCCGCCGCACATGCACAAGTACAAGGAGTATTCGGAGAAGGTCATGGCGATCTTCTCCGAGGTCACCCCGCTGGTGGAGGCGCTGAGCATCGACGAGGCGTTCCTGGATGTCGCGGGCGCCAGGCGGCTGCTCGGGTCTCCGCGCCGTATCGCCGAGCTGATCAGGGCGCGTGTGTACTCCGAGACCGGCCTCACCTGCTCGGTCGGCGCAGCGCCCACCAAGTTCATGGCCAAGCTGGCCTCCGGCCGGGCCAAGCCGGACGGCGTGCTGGTCATCCCGGAGTCCGCGATCATCTCCTACCTGCGCCCGCTGCCGGTCGGGGCGCTCTGGGGCGTGGGCGCCAGCACCCAGCAGGCGCTCGATCGACTCGGGATGCGCACGGTCGCCGACCTCGCCGACGCACCGCTGCACGTGCTGCAGAAGGCGGTGGGCGACGCCTCCGGACGCAAGCTGCACGAGCTCGCGAACGGCAGGGATCCCCGCTCTGTGGTCACGGAGACCCGCGAGAAGAGCGTCGGGCACGAGATGACGTTCGAGACCGACGTCTCCGATCAGGACCTGCTGCGCCGCGAGCTGCTGCGGCTGTCCAACCAGGTGGGGGAGCGGCTGCGCAAGCACGGGTTCGTCGGGCGCACCGTCGCCCTCAAGCTGCGGTTCTCCGACTTCCGCACCGTGACGCGCTCGCGCACCCTCGGCGAGCCGACCAACGTCGGCAGGCGCATCTTCGAGGAGGCGTGGCAGGTCTACGAAGGGCTCGACCTCGGCCGCACCCCGATCCGCCTCATCGGCGTGCGCGCCGAGCAGCTGCTCGACGGCGGAGGCGACAGCCTGGCGCTCTGGGATCCGGACGACGAGTGGCGCGAGACCGAGCGAACGCTCGACGCGGTCAGCGCACGGTTCGGGCGCGGGATGATCGGGCCGGCCTCCCTGGTTAAACGCCAGCCGGACGCCGACGCGGCGGCCGACGACGGCCGCAACCCGCGCTGGCTCAGCGACTGAGCGTCAGCGCAGCAGGCTGAGCGCGTGACCGGTCAGCGCAGCCCGACGATGATGCCGCGGTGGTCGCTGCCGTTGTCCGGCAGCACGTCGCTCGACACGTTCGTCATGCCGCGCACCAGCGCGTGATCGAGCCGGGCGACCGGGAACTCGGCCGGCCAGGTGAAGCCGAAGCCGAGCGTGCTGTCCGGCGCCTCGGTAAGCGTGGACAGCAGCGGCTGGAACTTGCGGTCGGTGCTCGCCGTGTTGAAGTCGCCGACCACGATCAGCTTCGCCGCGTCGTCTGCGGCGACCGTCTCCGCCAGCTGCGACAGCATCGTGTCGCGCGACTGGTATGCGCCGGGCCGGACGGACGCGATGTGCACCGCGTAGACGCGCGTCGGCGTTCCCGGCGTCGCCAGGTCGACCCGCACCGCCCTGTCCCAGCCGAGGCCGAGGTCGAGCCGCTGCTCGTCGCTGATCGGGTACTTGCTCCAGACGCCGACCGTGCCGACGACGGCACTGTGCGGGTAGCCGGGGGCGAGGACGCCCGCGACCGTCTCCCGCGAGGTGGCGTCGAGTTCCTGCAGGGCGATCACGTCCGGCGCGCGGTCGGCGAGGTCTTTCGCGATCGCGCCCGCCGCAGTGTTCTGGGCGTGGATGTTCTCGCTCGCGACAGTCAGCGACGGCGCTCCCGCGTGCATCCCGGGCAGGATGGTCGGCAGGAACATGCTGCCCCAGACCGCGGCGGCCGCCGCGACGCAGAGCCCGCCGAACAGGGACAGCCGCAGCAGAGAGGCGATGCCGAGCAGCAGGATGACCCCGCCGAGCCACGGCAGGAAGGTCTCGATCAGCGACGCGGACCCCACGATGTTCGGCAGCAGACCGTGCCAGAGCAGCAGGGCGCCCACCATGAGGGCGAGCAGGCCTGTGACGATGCCGCGCGGGCCACGGCTGGAACGGATCATCGACACTCGCACGATTATTCACGGTGCACCGCTGAGAACCCGCCGCAAACGCTGGACAGAGGCTGAGCACTGCCCTGGTGAGCCTGGGAGCGGGAGGGTACGGTTGCTGCATGACCAACATCTCCCTGAAGCTCGCGGAAACGATCAGCTCAAACGGCATCAAGTCGGTCTACGGCGAGCCCGTGGAGATCGACGGGACCACCATCGTCCCTGTCGCGGCCGTGCAGTACGGCTTCGGCGCAGGCTCGGCCGGGGAGGGCGAGGACGCCGACGCCCCCGGTGGAGCGGGCGGTGGAGGCGTGAGCATCCCGTTCGGCGCGTACATCAACGACGAGACCGGTGTGCACTTCCGTCCGAACATCATCACGCTGCTCGCGGTCGCCATCCCGTTCGTCTGGGTGGCCGGCCACGCCTGGGCACGCATCATCCGGGCGTTGAAGAAGTAGACTGAACGCGAACACGGGAGTCCGGTGAGCCGGGCTGAGAGGAAACTTCTCAAGTTTCGACCGTTGAACCTGATCTGGATCATGCCAGCGCAGGGAGACATTCTCGAATCCCGTGCCCTCTTTCCACGAACGAAAGGGCACGAACAGTGCACGCAACACTCTCTCCGAGCACCACAGCCGATCGCAGCACGCGCGTCCTGAAATGGCGGGTCGTCGACATCGTCGTCGCCAGCGTGGTCGCCGTCGCCTCCGGCGTCGTCTTCTGGGTCTGGGGCCAGCTCGACAATCCCATCTCCGGTCCGGTGAGCGCTGTGCTCCCGGGCTTCCAGGGCATCCTGAACGGGCCGTGGCTGTTCGCGGGCGTGCTCGGTGCGCTGATCATCCGCAAGCCGGGTGCTGCGATCTACACCGAGCTGGTCGCCGCGACCGTCTCGGCGCTGATCGGAACGCAGTGGGGCTTCGCGACGCTCATCTCCGGGCTGGTGCAGGGCCTCGGCGTCGAGATCGTCTTCGCCCTGTTCCTCTACGCAAACTGGCGGCTGCCCGTCGCGCTGCTCGCGGGCGCAGGAGCGGGCATCGCCGAGTCGATCCTGGATCTCCTCTACTGGTACCCGGGCTCCAAGCTCGGCTTCGTCGTGACGTACACGATCACCACGACCATCTCCGGCATCGTCGTGGCCGGGCTGCTCTCCTGGCTGCTCGTGCGCGCGCTGGCGAAGACCGGCGCGCTCAGCAGGTTCGCATCCGGTCGCGAGGCGACAGGCAGGGTCTGATCATCGCAGGCAGTGCGGATGGTCTGCGCGGACCGTCAGCCCCGGTCGCCGTTCGGGTCGACGACTGGGGCTGGCGCTATGCCGGGCGCAACGCGTGGGCGGTCAGCGGACTGAGCCTGAGCATCCAGCCGGGGGAGCGGGTGCTGCTGCTCGGCGCATCCGGGGCGGGCAAGTCGACCGTGCTCGCCGGCCTCGCCGGGGTGCTCGGCGGGGACGACGACGGGGAGACCGTCGGGTCCGTCACCGTCGGGGGACGGCGCCCGGCCGATGCGCGTGGGGCGAGCGGGCTGCTGCTGCAGGACCCGGACTCGCAGGTCATCCTCGCGCGCGTCGGAGACGACGTGGCCTTCGCCTGCGAGAACCTCGGCGTGCCGCGCGAGCAGATCTGGCCGAGGGTGCGGGATGCGCTCGACGCGGTGCGGCTCCGGGTGCCGCTCGACCACCCCACCGCGGAGCTCTCCGGCGGTCAGAAGCAGCGGCTCGCCCTCGCCGGGCTGCTGGCGATGCGGCCGGGACTGCTGCTGCTCGACGAGCCGACGGCGAACCTCGACCCGGACGGCGTGATCGAGGTGCGTGAGGCTGTCGAGTCCGTGCTCGAGGCCACCGGGGCGACGCTGATCGTGGTCGAGCACCGCGTGGCCGTCTGGCGCGGCATCGTGGACAGGGTGATCGTGCTCGCCTCCGACGGCGGTGTGCTCGCCGACGGACATCCGGATGCCGTGCTCGCCGACACCTCGAACGAGCTGAGGACGGCAGGCGTCTGGCTGCCCGACGAACCGGTGCCCGTCGCCAGGGAGGTCGTCACCGGCGCACCGCTGCTGACCGCCGACGCGCTGGCGTTCGGCCGCGGTCCTGCCGTCGCCCGTCGCGCCCGGCGGGGGAGGCGCGGCCACGCGGACAGGACGGCCGAGCTCGCTGCCGCAGCGCTGCCCGACCGGGTGGATGCGCGCATCGCCGAGGGCTCGGCGCTCGCCCTGGTCGGCAGGAACGGCGCGGGCAAGTCGACCCTGGCGCTCACCCTCGGCGGCCTGCTCCCTCCGCTCGGCGGGGTACTGCGCGCAGAGGCGGCCCTCGCCGGTCAGGCCGGGCACGAGCCCTCCGCGTGGCGCTCGCGCGACCTGCTCACCCGCATCGGCAGCGTGTTCCAGAATCCGGAGCACCAGTTCGTCGCCTCCACGGTCCGGGACGAGCTCGCCATCGGGCCGCGCGTCCTGCGCGAGCCGGAGAGCGCGGTGACCGCGCGGGTCGACGAGCTGCTCGACCGGCTCTCGCTCGCACCGTTCGCCGACGCGAACCCGTTCACGCTCTCTGGCGGCCAGAAGCGCCGCCTCTCGGTGGCGACGGCGCTCGCCACCCGGCCCACCGTTCTCGTGCTCGACGAGCCGACGTTCGGCCAGGACGCCAACACCTGGGCCGGCCTGGTCGCGATGATCGCCGAGCTGCGCGCCGACGGGCACGCCATCGTCGCCGCGACCCACGACGACGAGTTCGTGACCGCCATCGGCGCGACCAGGCTCGCGCTCGGCGCCGGAACGGAGGTGCGCGCGTGAGCATCATCGCCCCGGTGCGCCAGGGACCGCTCGGCGCCGTCAACCCGGTCGCCAAGCTGGGCGCGGCCCTCATCGTCACGGTGGTGCTGCTGCTGTCCATCGACATCGTCTCCGCCGCAGTCGCGCTCGGCCTCGAGCTGGTGCTGCTGTGCTTCTCGCGCATCCCGTTCCGGGTGCTCGCGCTGCGCACGGCTCCGGTCTGGATCGCCGCGCCGCTCGCCGGGATCACCACGCTGCTCTACGGCCGCACCAGCGGCGTCGTCTACGTGCAGTGGATGTTCGTGGAGATCAGCGACGGCTCCATCCAGCTGGCGGTCGCGACCACCCTGCGCATCCTCGCGATCGGCCTCCCCGCCGTGCTGCTTTTCATCACCATCGACCCGACCGACCTGGCCGACGGCCTGGCACAGGTGCTTCACCTTCCTGCGCGGTTCGTGCTCGGCGGCCTGGCCGGGCTGCGGCTGGTCGGGTTGTTCGTCGACGACTGGCGCGCGCTCAGCCTCGCCAGGCGCGCCCGCGGCATCTCGGAGTCCGGAGCGCTCCGCCGGATGCTCGGCCAGGCGTTCGCCCTGTTCGTGCTGTCGATCCGCCGGGGCACCAAGCTCGCGACGGCGATGGAGGCGCGCGGCTTCGGGGCGTCGACCGTGCGCACCTGGGCGCGGCAGAGCGTGTTCCGCGGGCGGGACTGGGTGGCGCTCTCCGTCGCCGCAGCCGTCGCGATCACCGCGGCCGGCGCCGCCATCGCAGCGGGGACGTGGCATGTCCTCGGCGCGTGACGCCGAGCTGCGGCTGCGGGATGCGCTGCAGCGAGCGATCCGGGATGCGACCGTGCGCCGGGCGGCGCCGGTCGTGCTCATCGACGGGCCGAGCGGGGCGGGGAAGAGCTCCCTCGCCGACCTGCTGCTGGCGGACTGGCCGGGCGACGTCGCCCCACGGCTGGTGCGGATGGACGACCTGTACCCGGGCTGGGGCGGCCTGGATGCGGCGAGCGAGGCGGTCGGGACGGACCTGCTCGCGCCGCTCCGCGCATCCGGGGCAGGACGGTGGCGACGCTGGGACTGGGCGGCCGACGCCCCCGCCGAGTGGCACACCGTCGACGGCGACGCGCCCCTGATCGTCGAGGGATGCGGGACGCTCGCTCGTGCGAACGCGCGGCTCGCCGACCTCGCGCTCTGGCTCGACGCGGACGACGCCCTGCGAAAGGAGCGCGCGCTCGCCCGCGACGGACTCTCCTTCGCCACCCACTGGGACCAGTGGCAGCACGACTTCGAGCGCTACCTCGCGCGCGAACGCCCGAGGGAGAACGCCTCGCTCGTGCTCGACGTGACCGACTGGCCGCTGGCCGCAGCCCGGCAGGCAGCGCAGAGGACTAACGTTGAGGCATGACCGCAGCAGAACAGACTGAGACCGAGTACATCGTCGAATACGTCGACGGCCCCCTGGCCGGAACGACCGAGCGACGCCTCCTGATCGACGGCAAAGTGGACGAGCGCATCGGCGCCGTGGCGGCCATCGAGGGTCTCGAGTCGCTGTTCTGGTACGTGGCGGGTGCCGAGCGCACCGTCAACGGCGAGAAGTACGTGTCGTACTCGTTCGACGCCCCGGACAGCGACCCCGTCGAGACCGAGAAAGAGGAAGAGTCCCTCTAGGCGGGCAGCTGGCGGGCCGGGCCGGCCGAGCCGGTCAGGCCCAGCCCAGCTCGTGCAGGCGGGCGTCGTCGATGCCGTAGAAGTGCGCGATCTCGTGCACCAGCGTGACGTGGATCTCCTCACGGAGCTGGTCGATGTCGTCGCAGATCGACAGCAGCGGCTCGCGATAGAGAATGATCCGGTCCGGCATCTCGCCGAAGCCGTAACTGTCGCGCTCGGTGAGCGCGACCCCGTCGTACAGCCCGAGCAGGTCGAGCGAGCCGTCTTCCGGACGGTCCTCGACCACGAACACGACGTTGTCGAGCCCGTCGACCATCTCGTCCGGCAGTTCGTCGAGCTCGTCGGTGACCAGGCGCTCGAAGGCGTCGGCGTCCAGCTGGATCGGCACGGTCACCACGCCTGGGCGGTGGCGGCGTGCAGGTCGAGCAGTTCGACCGTGCGCTCGCTCGGACCGCGGCCGAACCCGCACTCCGTCGCGACGCCGAACCTCGGCTGAACGGCCACCGCCGCCGCGATCCTGCGCTCGGCGCCGTCGACGCCGTCCTCGTGGTGCAGCAGCCCGAGGTACAGCTCGGTGTGCTCGGGCACGGTCACGCCGGCGAGCGGTGCGAAGAACTCGGCGTCGTCGCGTTCGATCGGCACGGGCAGGTGGAACCAGGTGATCGGGCGCGTCGCAGCGCCGAGCACGCCGCCGAGCACGTCGGCCAGGTGACCGGCGTCCGTCGGCTGCACGAAGTGCGCCTCCTCGACGTCGCCGTAACAGAGGTGGTATCCGACCTCGACATCGGCCGGGACGGCCGCTGCCTGTCGGACGGCGCGTTCGACGACACCGCCGAGAACGTCGTCGAACCACGGCACGATGGCGTGGTGCGACCGGATGTTCGCCGACTCGAGCAGGGCGAACTCGACGGCCGTGTCCCACTGGATCGCGAGGCTGTCGTGCGGGATGCCGTCGACGATGCGCTGGAGCTCGGCGAACAGGGCCCGCTCGTATGCAGGCTCGAACGCCGCGCGGTGCTCGGCGACCACGAACGCCCCGGTGATGGCCGCCGGTGTGGGCAGCGACACCTGGAACCGGGTGCCTTCCGCGATTTCGCCGGCCGCGCGCATCCTGTCGAAGGTTGCGAACGACTCCAGGGCCGCGTCGGCGTAACCGAGGTTCGGGAACACGAGGTCGTCGGCGGACACCCCGTCGTCGATCACGAAGGGGCGCCCGTCGAAGACACCGCGGATGTAGAACGGCTCGACCGGGATGCGGGACAGCCCGCTCATCGTGTCGAAGCGCTTGGTCTGGAACTGGATCCAGTAGAACCGCTCACCGACCTCGCCATCCGGGATGCGGTGCATCCGGTCGCCGAGGTGGGTGCTGACGGTGCGGAAGACGGTCTCCGCGTCTGGCAGGTTGACGCTGCCGACGAGGTGGGCTCCCTGGACGGTGGGGGTGTTCACCCGCGCGAGTCTACCGGGCGCCCGTGCCGTGGATCAGTACCAGTTGACCGACTGCGAGTGCGACCAGGCGCTGCACGGGGTGCCGTACGAGCGGGAGATGTAGTCGAGGCCCCACTTGATCTGGGTGCCGGCGTTGGTCTGCCAGTCGCTGCCCATCGTGGCCATCTTGCTTCCGGGGAGGGCCTGCGGGATGCCGGTGGCTCCGCTGCCCGCGTTGTACGCCTGGTAGTTCCAGCCGGACTCCTTCTGCCACAGGTTGCTGAGGCAGGAGAACTGGTCGTCGCCCCAGCCGTGCGCGGCGAGGAGCGAGCGGGCGACGGACTTGGCGCCGTCCGGGGTGTTGGCGTTGGCGAGTGCGGCCGCTGCGGCCTCCGCCGCCTTGCGGTCTGCCTCCGCCGCCGCTGCCGCGAGGGCGTCGGACGCGGCCTTCGCGCTGTCGATGGTGGTGCGGAGCGTCGAGTCGTCGAGCTTGTGATAGCTGTCGAGGCCGGCGATGGCGGTCTTGGCCGCCGTCGGGTCTGCCTTCGCCGCGTATGCGTCGACGGTGCGGGTGGCGCCGACGATGGTGGTCTTCGCCTCGGACTCGAGGCGGTGGCGCACGATGCTCTCGTACACGCCCAGCTGTTCGTGGTGCATCCCGGTGGACTCGGAGAGTTCGCGGGTCTGCTTCTCGCTCTGCTGCTGGGCGACCGCGGGAGCGAAGAGCGATGCCGTCATCAGGGCGGCGGTGACGCCGGCGACGATGTGGCGGAAGGGGATGGTGGTGTTCTTGAAAGTGAGGGGCATGTGGTTCCTGGTTACGGGCTTCCCCGCCTGCCGTTCTGCGCACGGGCGCAGGGGAGGCACGGCTCTGCAGCGGTGAGGCTGCGGCCCGGCGGGCTGACACCGCGCAGGCACAGGCGTGATCCACCGGCGACCTGGTGGTCCGATGGCGTGCTGTGCGCAACGCGGGTGTGCCGCGCGAAACGTTCGGCGGGCATCCGGGGGTTGGGGGGGTGGATGCGCGGCAGGTGCACGGCACGACGGCGTACAGTGCCGTCGACCCGACAACGTTAGACGGCCAGTCTGGACGCGAGAGGCACGGAGCCTGGCAAAGTCGTGTGTGCGTTGCTGCTGATCAGCGGCCGTTTTCCTCGGCGGGGGACGGCCCGCCGGCGGCGGAGGTGGCTGTGGCGGTCGCGGCGGCGTGCTCGCGTTCCGCGGCCTCGTCTGCCGCATCCATGCGCGTGTCGGTGACCCAGAACATCCCGAGCAGGAGGCAGACCACCACGACGCCCATGCTGAGGAAGACCGCAGGCAGGCCGAAGAATTCGGCGATCACACCGCCGAGAGCCGCGCCGAGCGGCATGGTGCCCCAGGCGACCAGCCGGTATGCGCTGTTGACCCTGCCGAGGAGGCGGGGCGGTGCGATGCGCTGGCGGAGCGAGACCGTGATGACGTTCCAGATCGACACGGTGATGCCGCCGAGGAAGAACGCGGCGCCGATGACCCACGCGTCGGTCGTGAACGCGGGCGTTGCGACCGTGAGCACGCTGCCCAGGATGGTGAGGGCGAGCGCCCTGGCCCGGCCGAGCCTCCGCTCCGCCCACTCCGCGGCGAAGGAGCCGAGCACGCTGCCGAGCGCGGACGCGGTGAGCAGCAGGCCGTAGCCGGGGTCGGTCAGCTTCATGGCCGAGTTCGGGCCGACCGCGTAGAGCACGAGAACGGTGAAGGTGGCGCTCGACGCCAGGTTGAAGACGCCGACCATGATCGCCAGGACGCGCAGGATGGTGTTGTGCCAGAGGAAGCGGAGCCCCTCGGCGATGTCGGTGCGGATGGTGGTGGTGCCGGGGTGGTCGGTGCTGAAGCGCCCGCGGACGAGCAGCAGCATCCCGATCGCCAGCACCCAGAGCAGGACGGGCGCCCCGAAGGCGACGGCGATCCCGGATGCGACGAGGAAGCCGCCGAGCGGAGGCCCGACGAACTGGTTGGTGGTGAGCTCTGCAGCGTAGAGGCGGCCGTTGGCGCGGGAGAGCGCGTCCCTGCTCACGAGCTGGGGGAGGATCGATTGGGCGGAGGTGTCGTAGACCGTCTCCGCCGTGCCGACGAACAGGGCAACGGCGTAGAGCATCCAGATGGATCCTCCGCCGAGCAGAGCGATGACGACGAGCGCGGCCAGCAGCGTGGCGCGGGCCGTGTTGCCGATGAGCATCAGGCGCCGGCGGTCGAAGCGGTCGGCGAGGGCGCCGGCGGTGAGGGCGAACAGCAGCCAGGGCAGGGTGAACGCGAAGCCGAGTCCTGCGATCAGCGCCGGTGACTCGGTGTAGCGGATGGCCACGAGCGGGAGCGCGACCTTCATCACGCCGTCGGCCAGGTTGGAGAGCGCGGACGAGGTCCACAGCTTCCAGTACGGCGCTCCGAGGGACGAGGTCATGGAAGAACGATGACACAGTGATTGAGAAAACTCAATCGATGGGAGAAAGTCGGATCGAAGCGTAGAGTCTGCGTATGAGCGAGAGCGACAGTGCCCCCATCCATCCGGTCGATGCCAAGCGGCGCCCGGCGACGGTGAAGGAGACGAAAGCGCTCGCGCATCCACTGCGGGTGCGCATGGTGCGCCTGTGCGGGCAGTACGAGTTGACCAACAAGCAGCTGGCCGACCGCCTCGGCGTCGATCCAGGCACGGCGCACTATCACGTGCGCCAGCTCGTGGATGCGGGCTTCCTGGAACCCGCGCCGGTGCGCACGGGGGAGAGCGGCGCGCTGGAGAAGCCGTACCGCTCGACGGGGCGCAGCTGGTGGCTGTCGGATGCGCTGGCCGGGTCGGACCCGAGCGACGGGTTCGCGCCGGTGGAGGCGTTCCAGCAGGAGCTGGCGGAGGCGGGGCCGACGTCCATCGCCACGTACGCGCGATTCTCCCTGCATCTGTCGCCGGAGGACATCGAGGAACTGGACCGCAGGATCGTCGCGGTGATCGACGAGTACGTGGAGACGGACGATTCGCGGCGGGACCTCCCGGTGCATGGCGGGATGTTCCTGCTGCACCGCTCGGCGGACTGAGAGCCCGGCCTCAACGACGAAGCCCCCGCACTCGCGCGGGGGCTTCATTTACTTGGGGTGAGTAACGGGGCTTGAACCCGCGACCTCCTGGACCACAACCAGGCGCTCTACCAACTGAGCTATACCCACCATGTCTTCGTCCGGAACGCGGTCCCGAACAAAGCAACTCGACGATTCTATTACATTCGCGGGGCCCATTTTTCCACTACGGCCGCCGACACGCTCTGAACGTCGTCCGTGGTGGGTCCCGGTTCGCCCACGAACGCTGCGCGGCGGTAGTAATCGAGCTCCCGGATCGACTCGAGAATGTCGGCGAGAGCGCGGTGCCCACCGTGTTTGTCGGGCGCGTTGAAGTAGATGCGCGGGTACCAGCGGCGGGAGAGCTCCTTGATGGAGGACA
This sequence comes from Leifsonia sp. NCR5, assembly GCF_002105485.1. Taxonomy (NCBI): domain Bacteria; kingdom Bacillati; phylum Actinomycetota; class Actinomycetes; order Micrococcales; family Microbacteriaceae; genus Leifsonia; species Leifsonia sp. NCR5. Next base: position 115,495 of record NZ_NCSR01000004.1, on the reverse strand, counting down.
CGTCGACGCTGCGGTAGTGCAGGTGGTTGTCGAGGCGCGGCATGAACTTGGCGATGAACATCCGGTCGGTGCCGATGGTGTTCCCGGCGATCGGGGCCGTGCGCGCGGTCGGCGCGAACTTGAGCACGTACTCCAGCACTTCGTACTCGGCCTCCGCCAGGCTCTTGCCGTTCGGGATCTCGTCGATCAGCCCGGAGGTGGTGTGCATGTCGCGCACGAAGTCGTTCATGTTCTCGAGCGCGGACGCGTCCGGCTTGATGACGATGCTGAGGCCGGGGTCGAGCACGTTCAGTTCGAAATCGGTGATGACCACCGCGATCTCGACGAGTTCGTCGACCTCGAGGTCGAGTCCGGTCATTTCGCAGTCGATCCAGACCAGACGATCCGAGGAATTTGCCATGCTGAAAGTCTAGTGCGGCCCTCCGACGGGCAGCGGCACCGGCTGTTTCGCATCCATGCCGTCCCCGGCGGAGATGCGCCGCATGCGCCTGGCCGCCCACGGGATCGCGTACACGCGCAGCCAGGTGCGCAGCGGGATCTCCTCCGGCGGGGGAACCGGCTGGTCGGCTGCCGCCTCTCCGGCGGTCGTCGCCGCGATCTCCGCATACGGCACGCCGAGCGTGTGCGCCGCGTGCGCGGCGAGCAGCCGGTGGCCGCGGGCGCTCAGGTGCACGCGGTCGCTCGCCCACATGCTGCTCTCGCGGAACTCGCGCACGCCCCACACGTCGAGCACGATGGCCCTGTGATCCCGCGCGATGCTCCAGATGTTGGCGTTGAAGACGGCGGCGCGCCCGCGGAACGGCTTGAGGAAGAACGCGAACTGCGGGTCGAACAGGTTCGCCAGCAGGACGGTCGCGCCGGCCGCCCGCAGCGACCGGATGCCGGAGTCGAGACGCGAGGCAAGCGCATCCGGATCGGCGGCCGGGCTCATCAGGTCGTTCCCGCCGACCATCACCGAGACCAGGTCGGGGGAGAGCCGCAGCGCGTGCGGCACCTGCCCGTCGACCACGTCGGCGATGCGACGCCCCCGGACGGCGAGATTGGCGAACTCGAACGGATGCCCCGCCAGTCTGGCGTCCCCGTCGAGGATGGCGGCGAGGCGGTCGGCCCAGCCGATCCACGCCCCGGCCGGTTCAGGGTGCTGCGCTCCGCGCGCGGGCGGGGCATCGCAGAGGCCCTCGGTGATCGAGTCCCCGAGGGCGACATACCGGGTGAAAGCTGTGCGGCTCACATCCCGAGTCTGCCCACCGGTGCCGGGATGCGCGCGCCGACAGCCGCCGCTTGGCTCGATGGTCTCCGGATGTTCCCCGGACGTACACTGGAACCGTGGATTCGACATCGGCCGTTGGCCGTCCCGTCACCGACGGAGACGCTGTCCGGCTCACCCTGTACACGTCGGCGTTCTGCGAACCGTGCATGCAGACGCGCGCCGTGCTGGCCGAGGCGGCGCGGCTCGTGCCGCTGGTGACCGTGACCGAGCTGGACGTCGCCCGCAACCTGCAGAGCGCGGAGGCCGACCGCATCCGGGTCACCCCCACGGTGATCGTGGCGACGGCTGCCGGCGACGAGGTGTTCCGCGCGGAGGGCGTTCCGACGCTGCAGCAGGTGCTGGTTGCCGCGGCGAAAGCGGTCTGAGCTCAGGTTCGGCGCGGCGCGGCGGTGCGGCCCAGTCGTACTGCACAGCGGTGCCCCCGGCAGGAATCGAACCTGCGACCAAGAGATTAGAAGGCTCCTGCTCTATCCGCTGAGCTACGGGGGCGTGATTTCCACGATACCGCAGCCCGTCGGCGTCAGAGCGTCGCGCCGCTCTTGCCCGCCCTGTTGACGATGGCGATGGTGGGGCGGCGGCCCCGCAGGCCGAACCGGAGCCGCAGGCTCGCGCTCCTGGCGATCAGCAGGGCGATCACCACGGCGGCGACCGCGGGGACGACGCCGGAGATCATCATCGCGATATGCGGCCCGACCTGCTCAACGACCCAGCCCATGAACGGTCCGCCGATGGCCTGGCCGCCGAGCAGCACCAGGATGTAGAGCGAGATGACCCTGCCGCGGATCTGCACGTTCGACGACATCTGCACCAGCGAGTTCGCCGCCGTGATGAACAGCAGGTTGCCCACGCCGATGCCGATGAGGAGCACGCCGAACGCGATCTCCGACGGCGCGAATCCTGCGATGGCCTGGATGAAGCCGAGCGCGGCAGCCGTGCCGACCACCATGCTCAGCCGCACGCTCGTGCGGCGAGTGGATGCGAGGGCGCCGACCAGCGCGCCCGCAGCGACCAGCGCGTTGAACAGTCCGTAGCCCTGCGCGCCGACGTCGTAGACGTTGTTGGCGTAGGCCGCGAGGAACACGGGCATGTTGAACGCGAAGACGGCGATGATCGCGACCATCACGACGGTCCAGAAGATCACGGGCTTGCGGCGCACATACCGGATGCCCTCGGCCAGCTGGCCCTTCGCACGCGGGGCAGCAGGGGAGTGGTGCAGCTGCGAGCGGTTGAGCGAGAGCAGCGAGCCGACCACGGCGAGGCAGGCGACGGCGTTGATCACGAACGACCAGCCGCCGCCGACCGCGGTGATCAGAATGCCGCCGACCGCGGGGCCGATGAGGCCGCCGAGCTGGAAGATGGACGAGTTCAGGCTGATCGCGTTGCGCAGGTACTTCGGTCCGACCAGCTCGTTGACGAACACCTGACGGGTGGGGTTGTCGACCACGGTCACCAGTCCGAGCAGGAACGAGATGAGGTAGACGTGCCACACCTGGGTGAGTCCGGTGAGGGTGAGCGCGGCCAGGACGCCGGCCAGCAGCGCGGCGCAGGTCTGCGTGACGATGAGGATCTTCTGCTTGTTGTACCGGTCGGCGATCACGCCGCCGTGCAGGCCGAGCACGAGCATCGGCATGAACTGCATGAAGACCGTGATGCCGACGGCCGCGACGCTGCCGGAGAGCTGGAGCACCAGCCAGTCCATCGCGATGCGCTGCATCCAGACGGCCGTGTTGGCGACGAGGTTGCTTGCGGCGAACTTGCGGTAGTTGGGGACCTTCAGTGAGACGAACGTCTCCCGCCACGGTGGGCGCGTGCTGAGAACGGGCATGGGCCCGGTCGGTGGGGCTGCTGCGGTGGAGTTTGCCACGTGTATTCCTGCGTATCGAGTTTCGTATGAGGTTTCTGCACCTTCGACGTTACGCAACCTGAGCTATTCTTGCAGCGAATTGAACCTATAACTCCTATTGGATTACCGAATGGATGCGCGATGTTCGACCCTGTGCTGCTCCGCACCTTCCTCGCCGTGGCCGACACGCACAGCTTCACGAAGGCCGCCGCGCGGCTCGGGATCAGCCAGCCGACGGTCAGCCAGCACGTCCGACGGCTCGAAGCGGCGGCGAAACGGCAGCTGGTCGCCCGCGACACCCGGGATGTGCGGCTGACGGACAACGGGGACGCGATGGCCGGGTTCGCCCGCACGATCCTCGCGGCGCACGCGGAGGCCGACCGCTACTTCAGCGGCTCGGCGATGCGCGGGCGACTGCGCTTCGGCGCGGCGGACGACCTCGCGATCACGACGCTCCCGCGCATCCTGCGCCACTTCCGGCAGCAGCACCCGCAGATCAACCTGGAGCTCACCGTCGACCAATCGGCGCCGCTGTACCGCCGCCTGCAGGCCGGGCACCTCGACCTCATCTTCATCAAGCAGAACCCCGGCACGACGGAGGGCACGGTCGTCGCCACCGACGAACTGGTCTGGATGGGGCAGGAGAAGACGGTGCTGGAGCCCGAGCATCCTGTGCCGCTGATCGCATACCAGGGGCCGAGCATCAGCCGTCAGATCACGATCGACGCGCTGGAGGCCGCCGGCCGCACCTGGCGCATCACCTGCAACACGCGCGAGGTGAACGGGGTGCTGGCCGCGGTGCGCGCCGGTATCGGGATCGCGGTGTTCCCCCGGTCGCTCATCCCCACCGACCTCATCAAGGTCACCAACCGGTTCGGCCTGCCCGACCTCGGCCACGTCGACTTCACCCTGCTCTCCAACCCTGCCGCCGCGCGCGAGCCGGTCGACGCGCTCACCACGGCCATCCTCGCCAGGGCCGTCACCCGCATCCCCTAGCCGCCCGCCCCGTCGCGAGGGTGCAGCGGGTCAGCCGACGATCGGGATGCGATCGGGGTCCGGTGGGCGGAGGCCGCCGTCGGAGGAGCGCTTGCGCAGCGTGAGCGCGATGATCGGGAACGCGAGCACCGACAGCATCCCGGCTCCGACGAGCGCGGTGGCCGTCCCGGTCTTCAGGTCGCCCTCCGCCACCCCGATGTTGGTCACCGCGACGATGATCGGCAGACCGGTGGCGCTGAACAGCGTGAGCGCGCTGCGGTCGGCGAACGTCGACCCGCCCGGCGCGGCGAGCGAGCCCGGCAGCCCGCGCACGATCAGCATCAGCACCAGGAAGATCGGCAGCAGGAGCAGCGCGTGCGGGTCGGTGACGAGCGCGCGGAGGTCGAAGCCGATCCCGGTGTTGATGAAGAACACCGGCACCAGCACGCCGAACGCGACCGCCTCGAGCTTCCCCTCGACGAGTTTCGCGTCCGGCTCCGCGGCTCCGGAGAGCAGCACCCGGCAGATCACCCCGGCGGCGAACGCCCCGAGCAGCATGTCGAGCCCGAGCGCGAGGCTCAGCCCGACCAGTGCCGCGATCACCATCACGATGAACCGCACGGCGAACTGCCCGCTGGTGTGCAGCGTCGCCCGCACCAGCCCGTGGAAGCGTTCGTGCCCTCCGCGCGCGGCGAACCAGACGGCGAGGCCGGCGATCACCGCGAACGCGATCAGCACCAGGGAGGCCGCGAGCGGCTTCCGTCCGCTGAGGAACAGCGAGATGGCGAGCAGCGGACCGAACTCGCCGACGGCGCCGACCGCGGTGACGGCGCGCCCGAACGGCGTCTTCAGTTCGCCCGCATCCCGCAGCACCGGCATCAGCGTGCCGAGCGCGGTCGAGGTCAGTGCGATCCCCACGAACACGCCGGTCACCGCATCCGGGGACAGCAGGATGCCGATGACCACCCCGGCCACCAGCGAGATCAGCCAGCCGAGGGATGCGCGTTTCAGCGGCCGTCCCTTGATCGCCGCGAAGTCGATCTCGTTGCCCGCCATGAAGAACAGGAACGCCAGACCGAAGTTGGCGACAGCGTCGAGCATGTCCGACTTCGGCACCCAGCCGAGCACGGCCGGGCCGATCAGCAGGCCGAGCAGGATCTCGAACACGACGAGCGGGATCTTCGCCACCCGGCCGACCGCCGTGGCCAGCAACGACGCCACCACCGCGAGCAGCGGGACGAGCACGATGGTTCCGACGGCGGGGTCCATGCGCCGATGCTACTGGCTGCGAGCGATCAGCGGCCGTTCACACGGCGGAAACGCACCGGGGATATGGTGATGATCATGCGTGAACTCCAGGCCAGAATCATCGACGAACTGAACGTGAGCCCTGTCATCGACCCCGCCGCCGAGGTCGAGAAACGGGTGGGGTTCCTCGTCGAATACCTGACGACGACCGGCGCATCCGGTCTCGTCCTCGGCATCTCGGGCGGACAGGACTCCTCGCTCGCCGGCCGCCTCAGCCAGCTCGCCGTCGAACGCCTCGCCGAACGCGGGATCGACGCCGAGTTCATCGCCGTGCGGCTGCCGTATGCGGTGCAGCACGACGAGGACGACGCCCAGCTCGCCCTGTCGTTCATCCGGCCGCAGCGCACGGTGACGTTCAACATCCAGCGCGGCGTCGACGGCATCGAGGACGAGTACCTGGATGCGATCGGCGACGACATGTCCGACTTCAACAAGGGCAACGTCAAGGCGCGCGCCAGGATGGTCGCTCAGTACGCCATCGCCGGGCAGCGCCGCCTGCTCGTGGTCGGCACGGACCACGCGGCGGAGGCGGTCACGGGCTTCTTCACGAAGTACGGCGACGGCGGCACCGACATCCTGCCGCTCGCCGGACTCAGCAAGCGGCAGGGCCGCGCCCTCCTGGAGTACCTGGATGCGCCGGCGCGCCTCTACACGAAGGCTCCGACCGCTGACCTCCTCGACCACAACCCGGGCCAGACCGACGAGGACAACCTCGGCCTCAGCTACGCCGACATCGACGCGTTCCTCGAAGGCGAGGACGTGCCGGACAGGGTCGCGGAGACCATCGAGGCGCGCTACCTGGCCACGGAGCACAAACGGCAGCTGCCCGCCAGCATGTTCGACGAGTGGTGGCATCGCCGAGGCGACTACTCGCGCTGAGGCGCTAGACCTCGCCGCTCACGAAAATGGTCCAGGACCGCCACACCGTGGCAGTCCTGGACCATTTCTTCGTGGACCGGGGCCGGATCAGACCGGCTGGTTGAGTTTCGACGTCGGGGCGGTGTCGGAGGCGACGGGGCCGGTGCCCGTGTCGCTGCCGGTGCGCTCTGCCGCATAGGAGGGAAGCGGCGTCGTAGCGAGCTGCGTCTGGCCGGCCGGTGCCGGTGCCTGTGCCTGTGCCGTCTGGTCGCCAGTGTCGGCCGTGGTCGGCGCATACTGCTCGTGGTGCTGCTGGGCGACCCACGCATCCTGTTGTGCGATCAGCGTGCGGTCGGTGTCGGTGTTCTCGAAGCGCCAGCGTTCGAGGTCGCCCTGGAAGATGCGGCGCGCGCGGCTCGGCTTGTTCTGCCATTCGATGAGGCGGTCGCGGAACTCCGCGATGGCCGGGTCGAGCTGGTAGCCGAACGTGGCAGACGCACGCTTCATCTCTGCGAGCTGGTGTCCTGCCCAGTTCGCCGCGATGCCGGAGCCCTTGATCGGGAGCAGTCGCACCATGATGTCGGCCTGGCCGACGGCGCGGTCGGAGAGCACCTGCTCACCCGGGGTGAGGGAGTTCCAGACGGACGCCTCCGTCGCAGCGTCGACGAGCGCCGCGATGGCGGACGCCTTCTGCTGACGGTCGGTGCGGGAGAGCAGCCCTTTGACCGCGCCGCGCGCGATCCAGGCGCCCAGCAGTCCGGCAATGATCACGGCGACGGCGAGAACCACCGCGTTGAACACCACCGGCTGCGCGTCGGACGAAGTGAGCCAATCCACGAAATCATTCCACCACTGCATGCGGTGATGTTAACCTCGGCGGTCTCTCATCTCCGGCACGCCGCCCGGCGCGTCCGCGTCCCCGTGATCAAGGTGTGACCGAACCCGCCCGCCGCTACTCGTCTTCGAGGTGCTCCGTGCCGTCCACGGCGTACGGCTCGATGCTGGCGATCTCGTCCGCGGTGAGTGCTGGTGCGTCGAGCGCGGCGATGTTCTGCTCCAGCTGGGCGACGCTGGATGCGCCGATCAGCGCGCTCGTGACGCCCGGCTGCCGCAGCACCCAGCTGAGCGCCAGCTGCGCGAGCGACTGGCCGCGGGCGGCGGCGATGTCGTTGAGCGCGCGGGCGCGTTCCAGGTAGACCGGGCTGAGCTGCTTCTCCGACAGGAAGTGGCTGGTGGCCGCGCGGGAGCCGGCGGGAACGGTGCCGTCCAGGTAGCGGTCGGTGAGCATCCCCTGGGCGAGCGGCGAGAAGACGATGCTCCCGGCTCCCACCTTCTCGAGCACGGGGAACAGGCCGTCTTCGATGTGCCTGTCGAACATCGAATACCGCGGCTGGTGGATGAGCAGCGGGACGCCGTGGTCGGCCAGGGCCGCCGCAGCTGCCGTGGTCTGCTCCGGCGAGTAGTTGGAGATGCCGGCGTAGAGCGCCTTGCCCTGCTTCACGGCGGTGGCGAGCGCGCCCATCGTCTCCTCGATCGGGGTCTCCGGATCCGGCCGGTGCGAATAGAAGATGTCGACGTAGTCCAGCCCGAGGCGGCCGAGGCTCTGGTCGAGGGACGACAGCATCGTCTTGCGGGAGCCCCACTCGCCGTATGGGCCGTTCCACATGAAGTACCCGGCCTTCGTGGAGACCACGATCTCGTCGCGGTACGGCAGGAGGTCTTCGCGCAGGATGCGTCCGAAGTTGGTCTCGGCGGTGCCGGCGGGAGGCCCGTAGTTGTTGGCGAGGTCGAAGTGCGTGACGCCGAGGTCGAACGCGCGGCGCACGATGGCGCGCTGCGTCTCGATCGGGCGCTCGTCGCCGAAGTTGTGCCACAGCCCGAGCGACAGGGCTGGAAGCTTCAGCCCGCTGCGTCCGCTGCGGTTGTACGTCATCGTCTCGTAGCGGTTCTCCGCGGGTTCGTAAGCCATGTCTTCATCGTAGGAGAATGAGGACGGTCGAAACGAAAGGGATGTTGATGGACACATATGTCATCGCCGGTGGGTGCTTCTGGTGCCTGGATGCGGTCTACCGTGTCCTCCGCGGCGTGCAGGACGTCGTCTCCGGATACACGGGCGGCACCGCCGTCGACCCCACCTACGAAGAGGTCTGCACCGGCTCGACCGGCCACGCCGAGGCCGTCGCGGTCACCTTCGACCCCGAGGTGATCCCGCCGAGCGTCATCCTCGACGTGTTCTTCACCCTCCACGACCCCACCCAGCTGAACCGCCAGGGCGCCGACGTCGGCACCCAGTACCGCTCCGCGATGTTCTACGACGGCGACGAGCAGAAGGCCCAGTTCGAAGCGGCCATCGAGCGCGCGAAGACCTACTGGGACGGCACTGTCGTCACCACGCTCGAGCCGCTCGGCACCTTCTATCGCGCCGAGGAGTACCACCAGGACTTCTTCGCCAAGAACCCCGGGCAGGGATACTGCCGGGCGGTTGCCCAGCCGAAGGTGAACAAGATCAGGGCCTCGTACGCGCCGTATGTGATCGCGGCGTAGCGGCCGCGCGGGCTTCTGCGCCGCACTTCTCCGTCGCGCCCCTTCCGCCCAGCTCCTCCACAGCATCTGGCCGAGCCGACTTCTCCACAGTTCTCTCGCGCCCGGTCCGACGCCGACGCTCTCCCCGCAGACTCGGAACACCACACCGAGCCTTTCGAGGAGAGCACCATGAACGACACCATCACCGTCACCGGAGTCGTCGCGACCGACCCGCGCCACATCGTCACCACCGAGGGCCTTTCGGTCACGAGCTTCCGCCTCATCACCACGAACACCGTCTACGACGTGGATGCGGACGCCTGGCAGAACACCCGGTGCAACTGGTTCACGGTCTCCGCATACCGACAGCTCGCCTCCAACGTGGCCGGCTGCGTCAGCCGCGGCGATCCGGTCCTGGTCACCGGCCGTCTCACGGTGCGCGAATGGTCCGACGGTGACGACCCATCCTCGCGCGGGATCACGGCGGAGATCGAGGCGGACGCCCTCGGCCACGACCTCGCGTGGGGGAGCGCGACGTTCGCCCGCACCGTCCAGGGCGTCCGCGCGGTCGACGTTCCCTCAGCGACGGCTGTCTAGAATGAGGCATAACGATTCGAGCGCTGCCGTCCAGGCAGCKGCCCGCCCGGGCCGGAGTCCAGCGACGGAGAGCGATGCCCCACCTGCCCAGCCCCCACGCCGCGCCGGCCGCTGCCCGGCCCACCCACGCTCCCGCGGGTGCGACCGCCACCGCGCGCCCGCTGCGCCACCTGCTCGCATCCACCGCCGGGGTGCTCCTCATCGCAGGCTCGCTCGCCGGTTGCGTCGGTGGAACCCCCGCCCAGGCCACGACAGCGCCGACACCATCCTCCACGCCGTCCGCTACGAGCACTCCAGCCGCAGTTCCGGAACTCGTCCCCGGCGGCACCGCCCAGCAGAACCTCCCCTTCTTCGACAAGGTCAACCGGGCCACCCTCGCGGCGAACCCCGCCGCGAAGGGCCGCGACTTCATCGACGCCCTCGTCGCGGCCGGCTTCGACAAGTCGGCCATGCAACTCACGGTCGACACCACCACGATCGGCCTGGCCGCCAACTCGATCCAGTTCTCGGTCAAGCTCGGCGACACCTGCCTCATCGGCCAGAACGGCGCAGACGCGGGCGGCTACAACAGCCTGACCACCCCGGTCCTCGGCACCGGCGGCTGCCTCGTCGGCCAAACCAGGGCGATCGACTGGTAACGCAGCCCTCCCTCCCGCTGGACCGGCCGGCCCCATCCTCCGAATAGACTGGACCTCATGGCCGAATACATTTACTCGATGGTGCGCGCCCGCAAAGCGGTCGGCGACAAACTGATTCTGGACGACGTCACGATGGCGTTCCTGCCCGGAGCGAAGATCGGTGTCGTCGGTCCGAACGGCGCCGGTAAGTCGACCATTCTGAAGATCATGGCCGGGCTCGACACCCCGAGCAACGGCGAGGCGAAGCTCACGCCCGGGTACACCGTCGGCATCCTCATGCAGGAGCCCGTGCTCGACGAGAACAAGACCGTTCTCGAGAACGTCCAGGAGGGCGTCGGCGAGATCAAGGGCAAGGTCGACCGGTTCAACGAGATCTCCGCGCTGCTCGCAGACCCGGATGCCGACTTCGACACGCTGCTCGCCGAGATGGGCACCCTGCAGGAGCAGATCGACGCCCAGGACGCCTGGGACCTCGACTCCCAGCTGGAGCAGGCGATGGATGCGCTCCGCTGCCCGCCGGGGGACTGGCCGGTCAACACGCTCTCCGGTGGTGAGAAGCGCCGCGTCGCGCTCTGCAAGCTGCTGCTGCAGAAGCCCGACCTGCTCCTCCTCGACGAGCCCACCAACCACCTCGACGCCGAGAGCGTGCTGTGGCTGGAGCAGCACCTGGCCAAGTACCACGGTGCCGTGCTCGCCGTCACCCACGACCGGTACTTCCTCGACCACGTCGCGGAGTGGATCGCCGAGGTCGACCGCGGTCACCTGTATCCGTACGAGGGCAACTACTCCACTTACCTCGAGAAGAAGCGCGAGCGTCTCGAAGTCGCTGGCAAGAAGGACGCGAAGCTCGCCAAGCGCCTCTCCGAGGAGCTCGACTGGGTGCGCAGCAACGCCAAGGGCCGCCAGGCCAAGTCGAAGGCCCGTCTGGCCAGGTACGAGGAGATGGCGGCGGAGGCGGAGCGCACCAGGAAGCTCGACTTCGAGGAGATCCAGATTCCGCCGGGACCGCGTCTCGGCCAGGTCGTCATCGACGCGAAGAACCTGGAGAAGGGGTTCGGCGACCGCAAGCTCATCGACGGCCTCACGTTCACGCTTCCGCGCAACGGCATCGTCGGCGTCATCGGCCCGAACGGTGTCGGTAAGACCACCCTGTTCAAGACGATCGTCGGTCTCGAACCGCTCGACGGCGGCGAGCTGAAGATCGGCGAGACGGTCCAGATCTCCTACGTCGACCAGTCGCGTGGCGGCATCGACCCGAACAAGACGCTGTGGGAGGTCGTGTCCGACGGGCTCGACTACATCCAGGTCGGCAAGACCGAGGTGCCGTCGCGTGCGTACGTGTCGACGTTCGGCTTCAAGGGCCCTGACCAGCAGAAGAAGGCCGGCGTGCTCTCCGGTGGTGAGCGCAACAGGCTGAACCTGGCGCTGACGCTCAAGCAGGGCGGCAACCTGCTGCTCCTCGACGAGCCGACGAACGACCTGGACGTCGAGACCCTGTCCAGCCTCGAGAACGCACTGCTCGAGTTCCCCGGCTGTGCCGTGGTCATCACCCACGACCGGTGGTTCCTCGACAGGATCGCCACGCACATCCTCGCCTACGAGGGCACGGAGGAAGACCCGGCGAACTGGTACTGGTTCGAGGGCAACTTCGAGGCGTACGAGGAGAACAAGGTGCAGCGACTCGGCCCGGACGCCGCCAAGCCACACCGTTCCGCGTACCGCAAGCTCACGCGCGACTGACATCCGAGCACAGACCGAAGGGCTGCCTGATGCGACTGCATGTTCCGATCAAGCTCCGGTGGAGCGACCTGGATGCGTACGGGCACGTCAACAACGCCGAGATGCTGCGTCTCCTGGAGGAGGCGCGGATCGAGGCGTTCTGGGTCACCGACGACGCCGAGGAGGCGGTGGGAGGGTCGACCGCCGTCCTCGACGGGCGGCCGGGCGCGGACACGCTGACGCTGATCGCGCGGCAGGAGATCGAGTACCTCGCCCCCATCCCGTATCTGCGGCAGCCGCTCGACGTGCAGCTGTGGCTGGGCAGGCTGGGCGGGGCGAGCCTGGAGGTCTGCTACGAGGTGCGGTCGCCCGCCGGAACCGAGCCGGAGATCCTGTACTCGCGGGCGGCGACGACCATCGTGCTGGTGGATGCGGCCAGCCAGCGTCCGCGACGCATCAACGAGCGCGAGCGGGCAGCCTGGACGCCGTACCTCGACGACCCCGTGCAGTTCACCAAGCGCGCCTGACGCCGCCTACTTCGTCACGGTGACCGTCTCGCCGGACACGGTGGCGGTCAGCTTCGGGAGCGGCTGGCTGGCCGGTCCGCCGAGCACGTCGCCGGTGGTGGCGTCGAAGCGCGAGCCGTGGCACGGGCAGTCGAACTCCTTGCCTTGCGGTGCGACCGTGCATCCCTGATGGGTGCAGACGGCGCTGAACGCGACCACCTTTCCCGCGGTCGGCTGCGAGACCACGATCGGCGCAGAGCCCATCTTCGCCGAGACGGCGCCTCCGACCGGGATGGACGACAGCGGCACCTTCACGGAGCTGTCCGAGCCCGTCGACTCCGAGCCGTCGGCGCCGTCCGCCGTGCAGGCCGTGAGCAGCAACGCCCCGGCGCCGACGGCGGTGGCACCGCCGAGCTGGACGAGGGTGCGGCGGGTGAGCGGTGTCGAGTCGTTCATGCGGGGTCCTCCCGGTCGGCGTAGCGTTCTCTTACGGTATGCACGAAGCTGCTGTGCATACGGTTCACCGCGCAGTGTCGCAGATGAACCTTTTCGCATCCTGTCCCGTGTCTGTGGTGGAGGTGTCATGGCGAACGAGGATGCGCGGCTGCTGCGCGAACTGCACGATCAGCACGCGCAAGCGGTCTGGCGCTATGTCGTGCATCTCACCGGCGACAGGGCGATGGCCGACGACATTGTGCAGGAGACCCTGCTGCGGGCGTGGAAGCGGCCTGCCGTGCTCGACCAGTCGCAGTCGTCGGCGCGGGCGTGGCTGTTCACCGTCGCCCGCAACCTCGTGATCGACGACAAGCGCAGCGCGCGCAACCTGCACGAATACGGCACGGACACCCTGCCGGAGCGCCCGGGGAACAGCGAGTCGGACGCCGTGCTGGACGCCTGGCTGGTGTCGGATGCGCTGGCCGAGCTGTCCGTCGAACACCGCGCCGTGATCGTCCACGCCTACTACGGCGGACGGTCGATCGCGGAGATCTCGCGCGAACTGGACGTTCCGGAGGGGACGGTCAAGTCGCGCATCCACTACGGTTTGCGAGCGCTTCGACTCGCCCTGCAGGAGAGGGGAGTGACGGAGCGATGACCGGACACGAGGAGTTCGCCACCTGGGACGGAGCATACGTGCTCGGGGCCCTGTCGCCCGCCGACCGGCGTGCGTACGAGGAGCACCTGCGCACCTGCGCGGCGTGCACCGCTGACGTGGCCGAGTTGGCCGGGCTGCCCGGCCTGCTGCGACAGGTGTCGGCCGAGGACGCCTTCGCGCTGCTCGACCCCGCGCCGAGAGGCGCAGCAACCGCCGGCGCCACAGGCACGACAGACAGCACAAACACCACCGAGCCTGCACCGGATGTGTTCCCCGCCCTCCTCAGCGCCGCGCGCCGCCGCCGGATGCGCACCCGCTGGTGGACCGCCGGCACGCTGCTGGCCGCCGCCGCGATCGTCGCCGTGTCGGTGTTCGCGCTTCCGGCCGTGTTCGCGCCGCACACCGACGTGGCGGGGACGAGGGTGACGCTGAGCCAGGTGGAGCCCAGCGCGCTCTCTGCCGACGTCCGGCTCGTCACCGAGCCGTGGGGGACCAGGATCGAGTCGAGCTGCAGCTACTCGGAGGTGAGCGGCACCGAGGGCAAGAGCTGGGCGTACGCGATGGTCGTCACCGACCGGGCGGGCACGCAGACGCAGGTCGCCACGTGGACCGCGGGTCCTGGCTCCACCGTGAAGCCGACGGCCACCACCAGCGTCGCCAAGGCGGACATCGCATCCATCGACATCCGGTCCGCGGTCGACGGGACGGTGCTGCTGAAGACCAGCTTCGGGTAGCCGCCGCGGGCGGCTAGGCCAGCGGCACCCGCACCATCGCCTCCTGCGCGACGCTCGCCACCAGGCGCCCGTCGCGGCTGAAGATGCGGCCGAGGGCGAGTCCGCGACCCCCGCTTGCGCTCGGCGACTCCTGCACGTAGAGCAGCCACTCGTCGACGCGTGCAGGACGGTGCCACCACATCGCGTGGTCCAGGCTCGCCGCGCGCAGTCCGGGGGTGGCCCAGGCGACGCCGTGCCTGCGCATCACGGACTCCATGATCGTGTAGTCGCTCGCGTACGCGAGGGCTGCGCGGTGCAGGTCCGGGTCGTCCGGCAGTGCGCCGATCGAGCGGAACCAGACGGCCTGGTGGGCGACGTGCTCTCCGTCGACCGTCAGGTAGATGGGGGAGGTGATGTGGCGGATGTCGAACGGCCGCTCGCTCGCCCAGTACTGCGCCACGGGATGCTCCACGTTCTCCAGGCTGTCCGCCGAGTTCGGCAGCGTCTCCGGATCCGGGATGTCCGTCGGCATCTCGACCTGGTGCGTCAGGCCCTCGTCCTCGTCCTGGAACGAGGCGATCATCGACAGGATCGGCTGACCGCTCTGGTACGCCTGAGTGCGCCTGGTCGAGAAGGACCGGCCGTCGTGGATACGGTCAACGGAGAACGTGATCGGCAGGTTCACGTCGCCGGGACGCAGGAAGTAGCCGTGCATCGAGTGGATCGCGCGCCCGTCCGGGACGGTGCGGGAGGCGGCGACGATGGACTGCGCGAGCACCTGGCCGCCGAAGACGCGACCGAGCGGCATCCACTGGGATGGGCCGGTGAAGATGTCTTCGCTGGTCCTCGCGCCGGTGTCCGTCAGATCGAGCGCGGTCAGAAGTGATGCCAGGGGCTCGGTCACTGTGCCTCCATTGAGTTCTCTCTTGGTAGTTTAGACAGCAGATGAGCCAGTCATTTTCTCTCGTGGATTCCCTCGCCGTCGCCGACCTGCAGACATACCTGTCCAGGGCGGCCCGTGTCGAGGAAGGGTCGGTACGCCTGATCGGTGGGTCGGGGGTGCTCGCCGTCTATACGGCGATCCTCTATCCGCGTGGCCTGCTCGACCAGACCCCGACCGTTCTCGGCCTGCGCACGTTCGCGATCGTGCAGGGCGCGGACTTCGACGCCGTGGTGCCGATCCGCTCGCTGCTCGACCGGCTCGCGCGGATCGGCGAGGCGATCACGCCCGCCGCCGGTGTCGGGCCCGTCGAGATCCGGATGCCGTTGGAGGTGTCGACCGTCACCTGGGCGGGCATCTCCCCGCCGCGCGGCGGGTGGCGTCCGGTGGGAGAGACCACGTACGGGCTGCTGGCGGAGACGGCGAAGGCCGGCATCGCCGAGGTGGCGGAGTCCATCCCGAGCGGCACGGGCGAGCAGCTGGTGCAGCGGGTGCGCGCCGAGGTGTGGGGTCGGCCGATCGACACGCTCGAGTACGTGCCGGCCGGTGCGGCGTTCGCGGCGGAGAGCCTCGGCTTCCTCGCGGAGGGCGAGCCGGTGACCATCCTGGAGACGGGACCGTGGACGCGGCTGACCACCAAGCGCGGCCACATCCTGGTCCGTCGCCAGGCGTGGAGCCTGCGCGCCTAGACCGTCGCCGCGGCGGCGCGCCCTGCCTGGCGGCCGCTGAACAGGCAGCCGCCGAGGAACGTGCCCTCCAGCGCGCGGTAGCCGTGCACGCCTCCGCCGCCGAACCCGCTCGCCTCCCCGGCCGCGTACAGGCCGGGGATGGGGGAGCCGTCCGCGCCGAGCACGCGCGCATCCAGGTCGGTCTCGATGCCGCCGAGGCTCTTCCTGGTGAGGATGTGCAGCTTCACCGCGATGAGCGGCCCGGCCTTCGGGTCGAGCAGCTTGTGCGGGCTGGCCACCCGGATGAGCTTGTCGCCGCGGTACTCTCTCGCCGCCCGGATCGCGGCGAGCTGCAGGTCTTTGCCGAAGTCGTTGTCGAGCTCGCGGTCGCGTTCCCGGATGTGCCGGGCGACGAGGTCGCTGTCGAGCGGGACGTCGGAGAGCGCCTGCATCCCGGCGAGGAGCTCGTCGATGGTGTCCGCCACCACGAAGTCGGCGCCCTTCTCCTTGAAGGCCTCCACCGGTCCGGGCGCGCCGGGTGAGACGCGCTTGGCGAGCAGCCGGAGGTCCTTGCCGGTGAGGTCGGGATTCTGTTCGCTGCCGGACAGCGCGAACTCCTTCTCGATGATCTTCTGGGTGAGCACGAACCAGCTGTAGTCCGAGCCGATCCTGCGCAGGTGCTCCAGGGTCCCGAGCGTGTCGAAGCCGGGGAACAGCGGCGAAGGCAGCCGGTCTCCGCTCGCGTCCAGCCAGAGCGACGACGGGCCGGGCAGGATCCGGATGCCGTGCTGCGGCCACACCGGATCCCAGTTCTGGATGCCCTCGGTGTAGTGCCACATCCTGTCGCCGTTGATCAGGTGCGCGCCCGCCGTCTCGGCGATCCCGAGCATCCGGCCGTCGACGTGGGCGGGCACGCCGGACAGCATGTGCGCGGGCGGTGTGCCGAGCCTGGCGGGCCAGGCGGCGCGGACGAGGTCGTGGTTGCCGCCGATGCCGCCGCTCGTGACGATCACGGCGCCTGCACGTAGCTCGAAGTCGCCGACCTGGTCGCGGTTGCTCGGAGCTCCGCGCTCTGCCGCGTCTTCGGCGAGCACCGCCCCGCGCACCCCGGTGACCCTGCCGTCCTCGACGATCAGTTCGTCGACCCTGTGCCGGTGCAGGACGGTCGCCAGCCCGGTCGCGACGCCGTCCGCGAGGCGCGCGGCGAACGGGGCGACGACGCCCGGACCCGTGCCCCAGGTGATGTGGAAGCGGGGGACCGAGTTGCCGTGGCCGCCCGCCGCTCCCGCTCCGCGCTCGGCCCAGCCGACGATGGGGAAGAACCGGACGCCCTTCTCGTGCAGCCACGCCCGCTTCTCTCCGGCGGCGAACTGCAGGTAGGCCTCCGCCCAGCGGCGCGGCCAGTGGTCCTCGTCCCGGTCGAAGCCCGCGCTGCCGAACCAGTCCTGCCTGGCGAGCGCGAGCGAGTCGTGCACGCCCATCCTGCGCTGCTCCGGCGAGTCGACGAGGAACAGGCCGCCGAACGACCACCACGCCTGTCCGCCGAGGGATGCGGCCGGCTCCTGCTCGACGATCGTGACGGACTTGCCTGCATCGAGGAGTTCACCGGCCGCGACGAGCCCGGCGAGGCCGGCTCCGACGACGATCGCATCCGGCTGCTGCGGGGTTCGGCTCATCCTGTGTCTCCTTCGGCACGGTTCTTCCGAGAGAGTATCGCGGTTCAGTCCTCGAACGTATTGACCATCGCGTGTGCGGCGCGCTCCAGGTACGACCAGAGCGTCTCCTCGGCAAGCGGCGGGAGGTCGAGCTCGTCGACGGCGGCGCGCATGTGCAGGAGCCAGCGGTCGCGGGCGTCCGGGTTGACCTTGAAGGGCATGTGGCGCATCCGGAGCCGGGGGTGCCCGCGCTGCTCGCTATACGTGCCGGGGCCGCCCCAGTACTGCTCGAGGAACATGGTGAGCCGTTCGGCGGCGGGGCCGAGATCGTCCTCCGGGTACATCGGCTTGAGCACGGGGTCGTCGGCGACGCCGCGGTAGAACGCGTCGACCAGGCGGCGGAACGTCTCGCGCCCGCCGATCTGCTCGTAGAATGTGGCTGCCGTCTCGCCGCCGGGGTCGCCGGAGGGGCGCGGGGGAGTCGGCTGGATGGGGATGGTCATGTCACTCCGCCGGTGGTTTGGTCTTGGGTGCGTCGTCGCCTGCGCCGCTGCCGGTGGACGGCTTGGCGGCTCCGGTGGCCTTGGGGGTCTGTCCGGTGGCGGGCTTCGCGGTGCCGGGGGTCTTGGGAGTCTGTCCAGTGGCGGGCTTCGCAGCCTTCGCCTCGGCGGCGGGCTTCGCGGCGCCGGTGGTCTTCACTCCGGCGATCCGCAGTGCGCGCGGGTCGGCCGGTGCAGCGCCGGACCGCTTCGCCGCCGCCCGGGCCTTGCGGCCCTTGAGCGGGGTCTCCGGCACCACCGGCGTCGGACGGGTGCGCGGAGGGTGCGCCCCCGTGACGCTCGCCGCGCCGTCGAAGCCGCTCAGCACGATCGCGTTGAGCGACGGCAGCTTCACATCCATCTCGTCGAGGGCGGCCTTCAGGCGCACGCGCAGCTCACGCGACACGTCGTCCCTGGCGGTGGTGCGCGTCTTGATGACGATGCGGATCACCATCGCGTCGGCCGAGATCGACTCGAGGCCCCACAGCTCCGGCTTCTCCAGGATGCGCGAGCGCCACTTCGGGCTGGTCGCGAGCGCGGTCGCCGTCTCCAGCATCTTCGCCTCGACCGCCTCGATGTCCACCTCGTACGGCACGGCCAGGTCGATGATGACGCGCGACCAGCCCTGCGACATGTTGCCGACGCGCAGGATCTCGCCGTTGCGGACGAACCAGAGCGTCCCGTTCACGTCGCGCACCTGGGTGATCCGGATGCCGACCGCCTCCACCACGCCGGTGGCCGGCCCGAGGTCGACGACGTCGCCGACGCCGAGCTGGTCCTCCATCACGATGAACAGGCCGTTGAGGACGTCGCGCACGATGTTCTGGGCGCCGAAACCGAGTCCGGCGCCGATGGCGGCGGAGAGCAGCGCGAACGAGGTCAGCGCGGTCGGAGCGAGGACGCCGATGACCATGACGATCGCGATGATGCCGATGGTCACGTTGACGATGTTGCTGAGCACGGAGCCGAGCGTCCTGGTCCTCTGCACCACGCGAACGGCCGCAAGCGGGGACGCCGAGATGGCCTGGGTGTCCGTCACGTTCTGGTTCTTCTTGACCCCGGTGACGATCTGCCGCACCACGCGGCGGATGACCACTCGCAGGATCCAGCTGAGCAGGAAGGCACCGACGATGATCGAGGCGACGTTGAGCAGCGTCCAGCCGCTCTGAATGGCCCACGCGCCGAAATCAGTCCAGAAGTTCATCTTCACCATAGGAATGCAAGCCTACCGAGGGCCGCCTTGGCGGCCGCTGGACCCGGCGCCACCGTCAGCGCTCGACCAGCCCGTTGTCGTAGGCGAAGATCACCGCGTGCACCCGGTCGCGCAGGTGCAGCTTCGACAGCACCCGCCCGACGTGCGTCTTCACGGTCGACTCGGTGAGGAAGAACTTCGTGCCGATCTCGCCGTTGGAGAGCCCTTCGGCGATGGCCAGCAGGATCTCGCGCTCGCGCGGGGTCAGCGCGGCCGTGGGGTCGGCGCCCGCCGGCTGGCCGGTGGATGCGGCGGGCAGCCGGTCGGCGAACAGTTCCAGCATCGACCTGGTCACCCTCCCGGACACCGCAGCGTCTCCCGCAGCGACCGCCCGGATCGCGTCGGTCAGCTCGCTCGGCCGTGCGTCTTTGAGGAGGAACCCGCTCGCGCCGGCCCGGAGTCCGCCGAACGCGTACTCGTCGAGGTCGAACGTGGTGAGGATGATGATGCGCGCATCCGGGTTGGCCGCCACGATGCGCCGGGTGGCCTCGATCCCGTCGAGCGACGGCATGCGCACGTCCATCAGGATCACGTCGGGCCGGGTCTCGACGGCGAGCCGCACGGCTTCGAGGCCGTCCGCCGCTTCGCCGACCACGTGCAGTCCGGTGTCCGCTTCGAGCACCATCCGGAAGCCGAGCCGGACGAGCGCCTGGTCGTCGACCAGCAGGACGCGGATCGGGTTGTCGTCGGTCACGGGGTGTTCTCCTCGGGGGTGGTGGTCGGGCTGGTCGTCGGCGTCTGGGCCGGTGTCTGTGTGGGCGGCGGGGTCTGTGTTGGCGGCGGGGTCTGGGTCGGCGATGGCGGGATCGCCTCGAGGATCGCGCGCAGCCGCCATCCGCCTCCGGGCTTGGGTCCTGCCTCCAGTCTGCCTCCGTAGAGGGCGACGCGCTCGCTCAACCCGAGCAGTCCGCGACCGGAACCCTGCCCGAGGGCGCCGTGCACGGCCGCGTCGTCGTCCACGGTGATCTCGATGGTCTCCGTCCCGAACCGGATGCGCACCTCCACCGTCGTCGCGAGCGCCGCGTAGCGCAGGGCGTTCGTCAGCGCCTCCTGCACGACGCGGAACACGGTGAGCTGCTGGCCGGTGTCGGTCGGGGCGACGCCGTCGACCGTGACGCGCACGGGGAGCCCGGCTGCGCGGAAGCGTTCGACCAATTCGCTCAGTTCGCTGACGCCGGGCTGCGGGGCGCGCTCGTCACCGTCGCCGTCGGTCGCGCGCAGCACGCCGAGGAGGCGCCGCATGTCGCCGAGCGCGCCGCGCCCGGTCTCCGCGACCATCCGCATCGCATCGGCGGAGCGTTCCGGCGAGATCGCGGCCAGCCCGGCGGAGCCGTCGGCGAGCGTGATCATCACCGTGAGGCTGTGCGAGACGATGTCGTGCATCTCCCTCGCGATCCTGTTGCGTTCGGCCGTCGCGGCGATCACCGCCTGCTGGTCGCGCTCGCGGGCCAGCTGCTGCGCCCGGTCGATCAGGGCGACGAGGTAGCGGCGCCTGTTGCCGATGTTGATGCCGACAAGCACGAAGAACAGTGCGAGGGAGACGATCACGATCGCCGACGGCACCACGGCGCTGTCGAACGGGTGGAAGATCGCGGCGTGCGCCACGAAGGCCGAGAAGGTCAGCGTGGCGATGGCGAGACCGGAGAGCACCGCGAACCCGATCCAGGCCGCGCGGGCGGAGCGGTAGACCGCAAGGGCGTACAGCGCGTAGAAGGCGGGCACGGGGTCGATCTCGTGGCCGAGGAAGACGGTGATCGCCATGACGGCGGCGCCCACCGCGAACACCGCCACCGGGTTGTGCCTGCGGAGGAACAGGGCTGCGCCGGCGACGGCCGCCAGCCCGACGTACACGCCGAGCTGCCAGCTCGGCTCCACGACCATCCCGATCACGCCGGCGAGCAGCGACGGGAGGAGGTAGCTGGCTGCGACGATGCTGTCGACGACCACCGGATGCGCGGCCATCGTGCGCCGGATGACCCCCGGGGGCCTCGGAAGCTGCAGATCACCCCCGGCCGGAGAGGTCCGGCCGGGGGTGAGCTGTTCGTCTGTCATGCGGAGCGGGGGTGCGGCGCGTTACGCGTCGCGGCGCTTGAGGATGATCGCGCCGATGACGAACGACACGGCGGTCCAGGCGAGCACGATGAGCACGTTCGCCCACGGCTCGAACCCGCCGTTGTCCGACCCGGCCATCCCGGCGCCTGCCGCGCTGATCAGATAGTTGTTCGCTTTGGTGATCCACTCGATGTTCGTCAGCGAGCCGACGAGGTTCACGATGATCGGCAGCAGGAACACCACACCGAGCGCCGCGGCGATGCCGCCTGCACCCGCGCGGAGGATCGTGCCGAGACCGAGCGCGAACACCGACACGAGGCCGAGGTACGCTCCGGCGCCGACGATCGCCCAGAGGGTGTCCGCCGAGGCGAAGTCCGCGGAGAAGCCCTTGCCGGACAGCACGGGGGCCGCGATGGCCCACGAGCCTGCCACGGTGACGACGCCGACCACGAACGAGGCGATGAAGAGCACGATCGCCTTGGCAGCGAGCACGGGCAGGCGCTTGGGAACGGCCGCGAAGGACGACCGGATCATCCCGGTCGAGTACTCGCCGCTGATGGCGAGCACGCCGAGCACGGCGACGGCCAGCTGGCCGAACGTCACGCCGAACGACGCGGTGTTGACCACGAACGCCGAGTGCTGAGCGGCCGGGATCTGCTTCGCGATCGTGTCGGGGATGGTGAACGCGACCAGGCAGGTCATCCCGAGCCCGACCACGACGACGATCGCGTATGTCCAGAACGTGGAGCGCAGCGAGCGCAGCTTGATCCACTCCGACCGCACGACGCGGGCGAAGTTCAGGTGTCCGAGCGAGGTGTGCCGGATGGGGGCGGTTGCTGTTGCGGTGCTCATCGGGAGACCTCCGTGCGGTATTCGACCTCGTCCTGCGTCAGTTCGAGGTAGGCCTCTTCGAGGGAGGCGTTGAGGGGGGTGAGCTCGTGGAGGACGATGCCGAACTGGGCGGCGGCCTCTCCGACCTGGGCGCTGGTGAGGCCGGAGACCTCGAGGAGGCTGGCCTCGATCCCGGTGATCGTGACGTCCGCTCCCGCGATGGCGCGGGCCAGCTCCTCGGCCTGCGGCGTGCGGACGCGGACGGCGTTGCGGGTGGCTCCCGCGAGGATGTCGCCGACGGGGGCGTCCGCGAGGATGCGGCCACGGCCGAGGACGATGATGTGGTCGGCGGTCTGCGCCATCTCGCTCATCAGGTGCGAGGAGAGGAACACGGTCCTGCCCTCCGAGGCGAGGTGCCTGGCGAACTGCCGCACCCAGAGCACGCCCTCCGGGTCGAGACCGTTGACCGGCTCGTCCAGGATGAGCGTGGCGGGGTCGCCCAGCATGGCCGCCGCGATCCCGAGGCGCTGGCCCATGCCGAGCGAGAAGCCGCCGACGCGCTTGCCTGCGACGGCTTCGAGGCCAGCGAGACCGATCACCTCGTGCACGCGCCGCTTCGGGATGCCGTGGGTCGCGGCCATGGCGAGGAGGTGATTGTACGCGCTCCTGCCGGTGTGGACGGCCTTGGCATCGAGCAGCGCGCCCACCTCGGTGAGCGGCGACGAGTGGTCGGCGTAGCGCTTCCCGTTGACGAGGGCCGTGCCGTGCGTCGGCCGGTCGAGTCCCATGATCATGCGCATGGTCGTCGACTTGCCCGCGCCGTTCGGGCCGAGGAAGCCGGTGACTTTGCCCGGTTGGATGGTCGCCGTGATGTCGTTGACGGCGGTCTTCGCACCGTACGTCTTGGTGAGGCGGTCAAGTTGGATCATGGTTAGACCCTATTGAACCGGCGGGGTTTGCGGCATCCCCGCGCGGTCTGGTCCCGCATCCGGTGGCTGTCGTACCCCGGTACGAGACGCGCGTGCCCGGAGACGCGAGTGGCCCCGCGACCGCCCGGGCACGGGATGTGCTGGGCGATGCGGGGCCACTCGATGGTGCTGCTGCTGCGTCGGTCGTTCCCGGCTAGCGGGCGTCGCGCTCCTGGGCGGCGAGAGCGCGCTCGACGCCGGCCAGGTTCTCGACCACGAGGCGGCGCAGTGCGGCGGGCTCGGCGTTCGCGTCGAGCCAGGCGCGGGTCGCGTCGCGCAGGGTGGCGTTCGCCAGCGGCGCGGGGTACATGCCCGCCACCAGGTATTCGGCGATCTTGTAGCTGCGCGACTCCCACACGCTCTGCAGCGCCTCGAAGTACGGCGTCACGAACGTGGCGAGCACATCCTTGTCCGCCGCGCGCTGGAAGCCGAGGCCGGTGAAGCGCACGATCGTGTTCGGCGCCGTGTCCGTGGCGAACACCGAGTCCCAGGCGGCCTGCTTGCCCTCCTGGGTCGGGATGCTCGCTGCGGCCTGGGCGGCGAACTGCGCGCCGTTCGCCGTGTTGTCCTTCGCGAGGGCTGCGTCGATCTCCGCACGACCGGCCTTGCCGCCCGCGGCGAGTGCGATCAGCAGCTCCCAGGCGAGGTCGGTGTCGACCTCGAGGCCGGGCAGGGTCACGGTGCCGTCGCGCAGGGCGGCGACGTTCGCGAGCTGCTCGTCGGTCGACGCTGCAGCGGCGAAGAACTTGACGAACTGGAACTGCGCGTCGCTTCCGGCCTCCGCCTGCTGCGCCAGCGTCCACAGCGTGGAGGCGACCTCCTCGGTGGCCGCCTTCTGTCGCTCGGGGGCGACATACGACCCAGCGGCGAGGAGCAGCTGGCTCAGCGTGGTGCGGATGGTGGTCGACTCGGTCTCCGGCGCGATGTTGCCGAGGACGAGGCGCACGTAGTCGCTCGCCGGCGTCTCGGCATCCCTGGTCGCATCCCAGGCGGCGCCCCAGACGAGGGAGCGGGCGAGCGGGTTCTCGATGGACGAGAGGTGCTCGATGGCCACCTGCAGGGACTGCTCGTCGAGACGGATCTTCGCGTACGCGAGGTCGTCGTCGTTCAGCAGCACGAGGGCCGGACGGGCGAGGCCGACCAGCTCGGCGACGTCGGTGCGCTCACCGTCGACGTCGAGTTCGATGCGGTGGTCGCGCACGAGGCGGCCGTCGACCAGGTTGTAGAACCCGATCGCCAGACGGTGCGGACGGATGGTGGGGTAGTCGGCTGCGGCGGTCTGCAGCACGGAGAACGACGTGATCGTGCCGTCGGCATCCACCTCGATTTCCGGGCGGAGCGTGTTGACGCCCGCGGTCTCCAGCCACTTCTCCGACCAGTCGGTGAGGTCGCGGCCGCTGGTCGCCTCCAGCTCGACGAGCAGGTCGCGCAGCTCTGTGTTGGAGTGCTCGTGCTTCTTGAAGTACTGGGCGACACCGGCGAGGAAGTCGTCCTGGCCGACCCACGCCACCAGCTGCTTGAGCACGGATGCGCCCTTGGCGTACGTGATGCCGTCGAAGTTGACCTGCACGTCCTCCAGGTCGTTGATGGTCGCGACGATGGGGTGCGTGGACGGCAGCTGGTCCTGCTTGTACGCCCAGCCCTTCTCCATCGCAGCGAAGGTGGTCCACGCTTCGTGCCACTCCGTGGCCTCTGCGGTGGCCAGCGTGGAGGCGTACTCGGCGAACGACTCGTTCAGCCAGAGGTCGTTCCACCACTTCATCGTCACCAGGTCGCCGAACCACATGTGCGCCAGCTCGTGCAGGATCGTGACGACCCGGCGCTCCTTGATGGCGTCCGTGACCTTGGAGCGGAAGACGTAGGTCTCCGTGAAGGTGATCGCCCCGGCGTTCTCCATCGCGCCGGCGTTGAACTCGGGCACGAAGAGCTGGTCGTACTTCTCGAACGGGTACGCGTAGTCGAACTTCTCCTCGTAGAACGCGAAGCCCTCACGGGTCTTCTCGAAGATGTAGTCGGCATCCAGGTACTCGGCCAGCGACTTGCGCGCGTAGACGCCGAGCGGGATGGTGCGGCCGTCGCGGCTGGTGAGCTCGCTGTGCACGGACTCGTACGGGCCGGCGATGAGCGCGGTGATGTACGAGGAGATGCGGCTGGTCGCCGGGAAGGCCCAGGTCTTCGCGCCGTCGCCGGCGTCCGTCGGCTCGGGGGTGGGGGAGTTGCTGACGACGGCCCAGTGCGCGGGCGCCGTCACCGTGAAGGTGAACTCGGCCTTGAGGTCCGGCTGCTCGAACACCGCGAACATGCGGCGCGAGTCCGGCACCTCGAACTGGCTGTAGAGGTAGACCTCGCCGTCGACGGGGTCGACGAAGCGGTGGAGGCCCTCACCGGTGTTGGTGTAGATGGCGTCTGCGACCACGGTCAGCTCGTTCTGTGCCTGCAGGCCGTCCAGCTGGATGCGCACGCCGTCGCTGACCTGCGCGGGGTCGAGCTCGACGCCGTTGAGGGTGACGCTGTGGACCGTGCGGGTGATCGCGTCGATGAACGTCGACGCTCCCTCTTCTGCGTCGAAGCGCACGGTGGTGGTGCTGAGGAACGTCTCCGGCCCGGTCGTCAGGTCGAGGACGACGTCATAGGAATGGGTGCTGACGAGCGAAGCACGCTCCTGGGCTTCGACGCGGGTGAGGTTTTCTCCTGGCAACGCTGACTCCTTGAAGATTCGACGGATTGTGTCCAATGGACAACCCTAGACGCATCGGCTGTCAGCGGTCCCTCGGCGTCGGTGGCCGTCCCTAAACTGGGTGCATGCGCATCCACATCGCCACCGACCACGCCGGTCTGGACTTCAGCACCCACCTTCAGGCCCACCTCACCGAGGCCGGTCACGAGGTCGTCGATCACGGTCCCACGACCTACGACCCCATCGACGACTACCCGGCGTTCTGCATCAACGCTGCGAAGGCGGTCGTCGCCGACCAGCAGGCGGGGGTGGAGGCGCTCGGCGTCGTCTTCGGCGGTTCGGGCAACGGAGAGCAGATCGCGGCCAACAAGGTGATCGGCGCCCGCGCCGCCCTGGTCTGGAACGAGAGCACGGCGCAGCTGGCCCGCCAGCACAACGACGCCAACGTCATCTCCATCGGAGCCAGGCAGCACACGGTCGAAGAGGCCACGCGCTTCATCGACGTCTTCATCGCCGAGCCGTTCTCGTTCGAGGAACGCCACGTGCGCCGCATCGCCCAGCTCGCCGAGTTCGAGGCGACGGGAGACATCGCGGGCAAGAACGTGGACCGCTGATGCCCGAGGGCCACTCCGTCCACCGCATCGCGCGCCAGTTCGCGAGCAACTTCGTCGGGCACCGCATCCAGGTGTCGTCGCCGCAGGGGCGCTTCGCGGAGGGCGCATCCCGCATCGACGGGCACGTGATGACCGACGCCCGCGCCGTGGGCAAGCAGATGTTCCTGGAGTTCGACAACGGGCTGTGGCTGCGCATCCACCTGGGCATCTACGGCGCGTGGGACTTCGCGGGCGACATCAGCATCGACCCGACCATCGCTGCGGCCAACGGCCGGATGGGGCAGACCAACCAGCGCGGCACCGCCGTGGACGACGACACGGTGCTCGACAGGGCGGGCGAGAACTCGCTGCACAGCATCGGGGCGCCCCGGCGCACCCGGCTGCGCATGGCGGAGTCGGAGAAGGTGGAGGACGAGATCACGACGTTCCCGCCGGAGCCGATCGGCCAGGTGCGCGTTCGGCTGCTCAGCGACACCGCCGTCGCCGACCTCCGCGGCCCGACGGCGTGCGAGGTGCTCGACCCGGCAGAAGTGGATGCGGTGATCGCCAAGCTCGGCCCGGACCCGCTGCTCTCCGACGACCAGGCGGCAGAAGACCGCTTCGTCACCGCCGTCCGGAAGAAGCCCACCTCCATCGCGCTGCTGCTGATGGACCAGAACGTGGTGGCGGGGATCGGGAACGTCTACCGGGCCGAACTGCTGTTCCGTGCCAGGCAGAATCCGCACACGCCCGGCAAGCAGGTGCCGGAGGACACGGTGCGCGAGCTCTGGCGCGACTGGGGCAGGCTGCTGCGCATCGGCGTGGAGACCGGTCAGATGATGACGATGGACGACCTCGACCCCGAGGCGTACCGCAAGGCGATGGCGAGCCGCGAAGACCGGCACTGGGTCTACAAGCGCGAGGGACTGCCGTGCCGCGTGTGCGGCACGCACATCGTGATGGAGCTGCTCGGAGGGCGCAAACTGTACTGGTGCCCCAAAGACCAGGCTTGAGCGGAGACCGACGATGAGACAGAATCCCAGCTTCGCCCTCGCCGACGTCGAGGAGATCAAGCGGCTGATCCGCCTCAACCCGTGGGCCACGATCGTCAGCTCGACCGAGGCCGGGCTGGTCGCGTCGCACTATCCGATCCTGGTGGACGAGTCGCGGGACGATCTCTCGATCGTCACCCACGTCGGCCGACCGGACGACCTGCTCCACGAACTCGGGCAGCACGAGCTGCTCGTCATCGTGCAGGGTCCGCACGGCTACATCTCGCCCGGCTGGTACGACGCCAACCCCGCCGTGCCCACCTGGAACTTCACGGCGGCGCACCTGAGCGGCGTCCCGGAGATCCTGAGCGACGAGGAGAACTTCGCGGTGCTCGGCCGGCTGGTCGACCACTTCGAAGACCGGATGCCGTCGCCGCGCCGCATGGAGGGCACGCCACAGGACGCCGCGTATGCGCAGCGCATCTCCTCCGGCACGGTCGGGATGCGCCTCACGCCCACGAAGATCGTCGCCAAGAGCAAGCTCAGCCAGAACAAGCCGGCCGAGACGGTCGACAGGATCATCGGCGAGCTCGAGGGCGACGGCGTCTACGCCAGCCGCGACCTCGCCGCCGAGATGCGCAGGGTGCACGACCGGATGCGCGCAGCCCGGTGACGCCGGACGCTCGCGCATCGTCCGAGCCGGATGCGGTGCCGGGGGTTCCCCTGCTGCTGACCGGGGCGCGCATCCCGGGCGTGGATGGCGCGCACGACGTGCTGCTGCGCGACGGGCGCATCGCCGCGGTGGGCCCGACCGGGAGCGTCGACGCGCGGTCGGCGTCGACCGGAGGTGGCGACGGCGTGCGGGTGGCGCATCTCGACGGCCGCTGGATCGTGCCGGGGCTCTGGGATCAGCACGTCCACTTCACGCAGTGGGCGCAGACCGCACGGCGCCTCGACCTGTCGCACGCACACTCGGCCGCGGAGGCCGCCGACCTGGTGCGCGACCGCATCGCCGCGGAGCGCAAGGCGGGAGCGGAGGCGGAGGAGCCGCTCGTCGGCTTCGGCTTCCACGACGCCCTCTGGCCGGACCAGCCCACCCGCGCGCTGCTCGACGCGGCGGCGGACAGGCGGGAGGTCGTGCTGATCGCCGGTGACCTGCACTGTTCCTGGCTGAGCACCGCCGCCGCGCGCCGGTTCGCTCCGGACACCGCCGACGACCCGTCGGCCGCCGTGCTCCGCGAGGACGCGAGCTTCGCGGTGACGAGCATGCTGTCGGCCGCGGACGACGCCACCCTCGACCGGTGGGCGGCCGAGGCGGCGGAGGCCGCCGCTGCGCGCGGCGTGGTGGGCATCGTCGACCTCGAGTACGGCTGGAACTTGGAGGTGTGGCGGCGCAGGATGGGCGCAGCGGCGTCCGGCGCCGCCCGTTCGCTGCGGGTCGAGTTCGGCATCTACCCGGACGACCTGGAACGCGCCATCGCCGCCGGCCTCCGCACCGGCGCGGCGATCGGCGGCACCGACGGGCTGCTCACCGTCGGTCCTGCGAAGATCATCAGCGACGGCTCGCTCAACACCCGCACGGCCCTCTGCGTCGGCGCCTATCCGGACGGCGGCCACGGCGTCGCCAACCTCAGCACCGCAGAACTCGTCCAGTGGATGCGCCGGGCGTCCTCGAACGGCATCGAACCGGCCGTGCACGCCATCGGCGACCGCGCCAACACGCTCGCGCTCGACGCGTTCGAGGAGGTCGGCTGCGGCGGCAGGATCGAGCACGCGCAGTTGCTCGACGCCGCCGACGTTCCCCGCTTCGCGCGCCTGGGTGTCACCGCGAGCGTTCAGCCGGAGCACGCGATGGACGACCGCGACGTCGCCGACGTGCTGTGGCGGGGTCGCACGGGGCGGGCGTTCCCGCTCGCCGAGCTGCACGCATCCGGGGCGGTGATCGCGTTCGGCTCCGACGCTCCCGTCGCGCCGCTCGACCCGTGGATCGCGCTGTCGGCCGCGGTCACCCGCTCACGCGACGGCCGGGAGCCGTGGCATTCGGAGCAGGCGCTGGCGCGGGATGCCGCGCTGCGCGCATCCACCCGGTCGCACATCGGCGTGGGGGAGCCGGCCGACATCGCGGTGCTCGACGCCGACCCGTTCACCTGCCGCTCCGCCGACCTGCGCGGGATGCCCGTGGCGGCGACCCTGCTCGGCGGCCGCTTCACGCACGACGGCGTCGGCTGGGTGTAGCGCCCGGCCGGCCGCAGTATCCATCGCCTGACACACGGAACGGCCCCGGATCGTCGGGCGATCCAGGGCCGTTCCGGGTGTCTGTGCAGCGTTACTTGCTGATGTGCGCGAACAGGAACCAGCGGTCCTTGTCGAGGCCGCGGGCGATCTCGATGGCGATGTCCTGGCTGGTCTGGTCGAGCTCGTCGAGTTCCTTGACGGCGGCGTTCACGTTGGCGAGCGCTGCGTCGATCTGGCCGATGACCTCGGCGATCGTGTCGTTCGACTGGCGGAAGCCGGCGGTGAGTTCGGTGGTGCTGGTCTTGGCTGCCACGGTGCCGAGGCGGGCGTCGACCGGGAGGCCGAGGGCGACGATGCGCTCCGCGGCGAGGTCTGCCCACTCCTGGGCGTGCGCGACGATCGTGTCGAGCAGTTCGTGGACGCCGATGAAGTTGGCGCCGCGCACGTGCCAGTGCGCCTGCTTTCCGTTGACGACCAGGGCGGTCAGGTCGATGACGACCGGGCTCAGGAACTGCGCGACTCCTGCGGCGACGTCGGGGTTCGAAACACTCTGGGTTGCGGCGATGTCCGTCATGGGTTGGCGTCCTTTCATCTGACTGGTGACAACGCTACGCGTTCGGTGAAATTCCGCAACGAAGCTGAGCCTCCGCTAACTAAGGGTGGGGTAACCCCCGTACCGGTCCGGGCGGCCACCCGATACCGGCCGTACCGCCGGTTCGGAAGGCTGGAGTCATGATCAAGGAGACCACACCATGAGCACTGACACCCCTCCGCTCCACGTCGCCGCGGCGTCTGGCACTCTGGATGCTGTGAGCACCCCCGACCAGCCCGCCGGCGCATCCCCTGCACAGACGGCGCCCGCCGCATCCCGGCGAGGGTACGGCGCCCTGTGGCGCGGCGTTCCCCGCGAACTCGGGTTCCTGCTGCTGACCATGCCGATCGCGATCGTTGGCATGTCGGTGGGGCTGACTCTGTTCTGGACGGGCGTCGGCACGCTCATCATCTATGTCGGGCTGTTCGTGCTGATCGCCACGTTCTACGTCGTCCGCGCGTTCGGCACGCTCGAGATCACGCGGTTGCGCTGGGCCGGCCGTCCGGAGATCACCGAACCGCAGTGGACGGATCCGTCCCGGCCGCAGACGTTCTGGCGCACGATGTTCGGTCCGTTCGTGAACGGGCACTACTGGCTGTACCTGCTGCACACGCTCATCATCAACCCCATCGTCAGCATCGTCTCGTGGACGCTCACCATCGCGTGGTCGGCCGTCGCGCTCGGCGGGCTGACGGCGTGGTTCTGGGAGAGGTTCATCCCGAACGGCGACCGCGAGGTGTACCTGTCGCGCATCATCGTGGACTGGGTTTTCAATGTCCGCTCGACGTTCGATCCGGTGATGGGCGAGGCGATCCTCGACCTCGTCATCGGCGTGATTTTCGCCCTGACCCTCCCGTTCATCACCCGCGGGCTCATCTCGCTGCACAGTGTGATCGCGCAGGGGATGCTCGGGGCGTGGCGCTCGGAGGCGCTGCAGCGAGAGGTCGCCGACCTGTCCGCCTCTCGCGGTGCAGCCATCGTGGCGGAGGACCAGGCGCTGCGCCGCCTGGAGCGCGACCTGCACGACGGCCCGCAGCAGCGGCTGGTGCGGCTGCAGATGGACATCGCGGCCGCGGAGCGGAAGCTCGCCGACGATCCGGATGCGGCCCGCGCCATCCTCGCGGAGGCCGGGCAGCAGGCGCACGACACCCTGGAGGAGCTGCGGGCGCTGTCCCGTGGTTTCGCTCCGCCGATCCTGCAGGACAGGGGACTCGTCGCCGCGATCGACTCGCTCGCGGCACGCAGCCCCATCCCGCTGCGGGTGGAGTCGTCGATCGAGCCCGGCGTGCGGTTCTCGCCCGAGCTGGAGCGCAGCGTGTATTTCGTGGCGGCGGAGTTGTCCGCGAACCTGGCCAAGCACTCCGGTGCGACCGAGGCGCGGCTGTTCCTCGACCGCACGGTCGACCCGGCGACGGGCGCGGCATGGCTGAGCGTCTGGCTGACCGACAATGGCGCCGGGGGAGCGTCGACGGTGGCCGGCCACGGCCTCGCCGGCCTGGGCGAGCGCGTGCACGGGCTGCGCGGCGAGTTCGTGGTGGACAGCCCGGTGGGCGGTCCGACGAGGATCGGGGCGCGCATCCCGGTGTAGTCGGCGGCGTGCTGGCGGCGTGTGGGCGGCGGGGTGCGCATCCATTCGGGTGGGCGCCCCGCCGCGGCGTGCTGTGAGGCCCCTCTAGGCTGGTGGGGTGAATTCTCCTGACGGTCTCCGCCTGGTCATCGCCGACGACTCCGTGCTGCTGCGCGAGGGCCTGGTGCGGCTGTTCGACGAAGCCGGCTTCGAGACGGTCGGCGCGTACGGCGACGCGGACACCCTGCTGGAGTCCATCGGCTCGCTCGCGCCGGATGTGGCGGTGCTGGATGTGCGGATGCCGCCGACCTTCCGCGACGAAGGCGTGCGCGCTGCGCTGACGCTGCGGGCGACGCATCCGGAGATCGGCGTGCTGCTGCTGAGCCAGTATGTGGAGGGCACGTACGCCCAGGAGTTGCTGGCGAGCGGCCAGGGCGGCACCGGTTACCTGCTGAAGGACCGCATCGCCTCCCTCGACGAGCTGCGGGATGCGGTCACCCGCGTGGCGGACGGCGGCACCGTCCTCGACCCGCAGGTGGTCCGCGAACTGCTCGTGCGCCGCACGGACCCGCTCGCGTCGCTCACCCCGCGCGAACGCGAGGTGCTGCAACTGATGGCGGAAGGCAGGACGAACGCCGGGATCGCCCAGCGCCTCGTCATCGGGGTGGGCGCCGTCGAGAAGAACGTCACCGCAATCTTCCAGAAGCTGGGCTTGGAGGACTCCGGAGACGACCACCGCCGGGTGCTCGCGGTGCTGGCCTTCCTGCAACGCTGAACCTTGCCGCGCGCGGGCGGGAACACCAGAATGTAGGCACTTCGATCCATCGACGAAAGCAGGTGCCACAATGGCCGGATTCGACGACATCACCAGCAAGGCCAAAGAGTTCCTCGACAGCGACCAGGTCAAGAACGCCCTCAAGAGCGAGCAGGCCGAAGACATCAGCGACAAACTCCTCGACGGCGTCGCCGACGCGGCCAACAAGGTCACCGGAGGCAAATTCGAGGGCCAGATCGACGGCGCCCGCGACGCGGCCGACAAGGCGGTGGGGACGGAGTAGTCCCCGCGGTTTCCGTGCGAGCGGCCGTTCCTCTGCGGGGGAGCGGCCGCTTCTGCGTTGTGCGTGGGTCGCTGAGCGTTGTCGTGTGGAGGTGCACGAACATGGGTGCATGGCGATGGTGTGCGTGCAGTGCGGGAGTTATGGCCGGGGGAGCGTAACGGGTCGCGTTGTCGTGTGCGACTTCTGTGGCGCGGAACGCGAGCGCCCTGACCTGCCGTTTCTGGTCGTGACGGGCGTGCCTGCGTCGGGAAAGTCCCTCGTCTGCGCGGCGCTGGCCGCTGCTTCGGGTGTGCTGGCGCTGGATGGGGACACTCTTGCATCCGGCGCGCACGCCGTCGCCGACGGCCGCCGCGACTACCTGGCGTTCTGGGCCTATCTGTGGCAGCTCGGCCTCGAGATCCAGGACAACGGACTCATCCCTGTCCTCTGCGGAGTCGCCCTCCCCGAGCAGGTGCTCACCACCCGGATGGAGGCATCCGTCCCCGTCCACTTCCTGGCTCTGACCGCCGACGAAGCGACGATCCGCGCCCGGATCATCGGGAGGCCCGGTAGTAGGAAAGGAATCGACGTCGACCGTCACGTCGCCCTGAACGAGGAGTTGCGGCAGTCGCGCGTCGGTGCGCCCGACACGCTGACCGTGCTGGACACCACGTCGTGGGATCGCGAGGCGACGGTAGCAGCTGCCCAAGAATGGTGCGCAGCATTCGCAGCCCCGGATGCGGCCCTTCAGTAGTGTGACCGGATGAACGTCGCCGTGGATGTCAGGATTGCCTCAGCCTCCCAACTGCTCGACGTCGGTGGTCTGCGCTGGGATTCGCTGCTGGAGAACGGTGGCTCGCCGGACGAGTCGCGAGACGTCTTCTCCGAGCGGTTCGCGGAATGGGGCGGCGCCCACACGTCGACGCACACCTGTTTCGCCGCCGTCGCGTCCGACGGCATCGTGATCGGGATGGCCTGGCTCGCCATCACACAGCGGGTGCCGAGCGCGCGTGCGTTCGATCGCGCGTTCGGCGACGTGCAGTGCGTCTACGTCGTCCCCGAGCTTCGGAACTCGGGCATCGGAGCACGGCTCGTGCGTGCCGTGCTCGAACGCGCAGCGGACCTCGGGCTGGAACCGGTCACGGTGCACTCGAGCGCCGGGGCCGTGCCGTTCTACAGACGGGCGGGGTTCGCCTCCGAGGACGTGCTGCTGCACGTGCGAGCGTGACGCGGAAGCCGGAATCAGAGGGGATGACGGGAATCGAACCCGCGTAATCAGTTTGGAAGACTGAGGCTCTACCATTGAGCTACATCCCCGCTCCCATCTCGCGATGGGCACCAGAACATCGTAGTACAGGTTCGGACCCCGGTCCGACCGCCACGCGCGTGGCGGACCGCCGTGAGGGCTCTGGCGCGCGGCGGGTCATGGTCGTGCAGTAGACTTGCGCGTGGTCTTTCGCCCCCGACGGGTTTGTTCGTGTCGGGGTAACGGACCGGGCGGGTTGGCTAGAACCCGGGGCGTAGCTCAGCTTGGCTAGAGCGCCCGCTTTGGGAGCGGGAGGTCGCAGGTTCGAATCCTGTCGCCCCGACCAGTCATTTCCGACGAGACCATCGTTTCAATTATCAGGAGAAGCCAACAACGTGAAGACCACGGTCGAAAAGCTGAGCCCCACTCGCACCAAGCTCACCATCTCGGTGACGCCGGAGGAGCTCAAGCCGTCTATCAAGCACGCTTACGAGCACATCGCTGAGCAGGTCAACATCCCGGGCTTCCGCAAGGGCAAGGTTCCGCCGGCGATCATCGACCAGCGTGTCGGCAAGGCTGCCGTCCTGGAGCACGCCGTCAACGAGGGGCTGGACGGGTTCTACCGTCAGGCCGTCGACGAGAACGACGTGCGTCCGCTCGGACGTCCGGAGGCCGACATCACCGAGTGGCCCAACGAGAAGGACTTCTCCGGCGACCTGCTGCTCACCATCGAGGTGGATGTGCGCCCCGAGATCGAGCTGCCCGCATACAACGACCTGAAGATCACGGTCGACGCCGCGGACATCAGCGACGAGGACGTCGACACCGAGCTCGACAACCTGCGCAGCCGTTTCGGCACGCTCGTCACCGTCGACCGCCCCGCCAAAAAGGGCGACTTCGCGCAGATCGACCTCGTCGCCGTGATCGGTGACGAAGAGGTCGACACCGCCAACAGCATCTCCTACGAGATCGGTTCCGGCGAGCTCATCGAGGGCATCGACGAGGCGCTCGACACGCTCACCGCCGGTGAGACCACCACGTTCGAGGCTCCGCTCATGGGTGGGGACCACGAGGGTGAGAACGCCCAGATCACCGTGACCCTCACCGCCGTCAAGGAGCGCGAGCTTCCGGAGGCGGACGACGACTTCGCGCAGATCGCCAGCGAGTTCGACACCATCGCCGAGCTGCGTGAGAGCGTCCGCGAGCAGGTCGAGCGTTCGAAGACGTTCGGCCAGGGCACCGCCGCCCGCGACCAGCTGCTCGACACGCTGCTCGCGCAGGTGGAGATCCCGGTCCCGACCCAGCTGGTCGAGGACGAGGTGCACCGCCACCTGGAGCAGGAGAACCGTCTCGAAGACGACGTGCACCGCGCAGAGGTCGCCGAGTCCAGCGAGAAGACCTTCCGCACGCAGATCCTGCTCGACGAGATCGCCCGTGTCGAAGACGTCAAGGTCAACCAGGACGAGCTGAGCCAGTACCTCATCCAGGGTGCATCGCAGTACGGCATGGACCCGAACGAGTTCGTGAAGATCCTCAGCGAGAACGGCCAGATCCCGTCGATGGTCGGAGAGGTCGCCCGCAACAAGGCGCTCACCATCGTCCTCAGCCGCGCAGAGGTCGTCGACAGCAACGGCAAGAAGGTCGACCTGAGCGAGTTCACCATCACTCCGGACGACGAGGAAGCGGACGCCGAGACCGCTGCGTCCGACGAGGCCCCGGCCGCCGATGAGGCGCCCGCCGCCGAGGAGGCCCCGGCCGAGGAGAAGCCCAAGAAGAAGGCTGCTCCGAAGAAGAAGGCAGCTTCCGAGAAGAAGTAAGCACCACACGCGCAGGCCGGGCACGCACAGTGCCCGGCCTTTCGCGTACCCGGGGCGCGTCTGCGGCGCTCGCTCCGCACCTGCCGCTGTACCGGCGCGCCGTCGCCGCGTATGCGCGCGACCTCACGACCCGGTAGCGTTGTCCTCGACAGTGCCTAGGGTTCCGTTCCCCGGAAGAGTTCGCGGGAGGTCTGGTCCGAGCGGCACCACGGCAGCGCGCAGCGTCGCCGTCATCTGACAGGACAAAAGCCCGGAGGATCCCTTCGCCGTGCCATCGCGGCGAACGAAAGGATCCTTGTGCCACCCGTCGCCCTTCTCCTCGTCATCGTCGCCGCGTTCGCGCACGCCACCTGGAACCTCGCCTCCAAACGGGCGAGCGCCAGCGGCCTGCCGTTCATCCTGCTCGGCGCCATCGCCTCCACGGTGCTCTGGCTGCCGATCGCCGGCATCGACATCGCGATCAACGGTGCGGACCTGCGCTGGCTGCTGATCGGCTCCGGGGTGTCGGCGGTGATCCACGTGGGATACATGTGGGTGCTGCAGCGCGGGTATGCGCACGGCGACATCTCCGTCGTATACCCGATGGCGCGCGGCACGGGGCCGCTGCTGTCCGTGGTGTTCGCGATCGTGCTGTTCCACGAGCATCCATCTGCCCTCGCGCTGGCGGGCGCCGCGGTGGTGGTTGCAGGCATCGTCGGCATTGGCCTTACCACTGGCCGACCGGCGACGGGAATGGACGCACAACCCACCCCACAGCCCGGGATGCGCTCCTCCCGCCGACCCCGGATGCTCGGCCCCGGCATCCTCTACGGTCTCCTCACCGGCGTGACCATCGCGGTCTACACGCTCTGGGACGCCTTCACCGTCAACGACCTCGGCGTCTCGCCCGTGGCCTTCATGGTGGGCTGCAGTCTCGGCGAGGTGGTGCTGCTCGCGCCCGTGCTGATCACCCGCCGCGCCGAGGTCGTCGCGGTGTGGCGGCGGTTCCGCTGGCAGGCCGTGGTGGTCGGCGTGCTCTCTCCGCTGTCGTACATCCTGGTGCTGAGCGCCATCCAGCTGGCCCCGGTGTCGCTCGTCGCCCCGGCGCGCGAGCTGAGCGTGGTGCTGGTGAGCCTGGCCGGGTGGCTGATCCTGCGCGAGCCGCGGCCGGCCCAGCGGATGGCGGGAGCAGTCGTGGTGCTCGGCGGCGTCGCGATGCTCGCGCTCAGCTGATCGCGGTCGGACCCGACCGCCGACCCCGCCGCCCGACCCCACCGGCGGCGCGCTCGTCTGCCCAGGGCGAACAGGCCGGAAATGGGCCACGGGCTCCGATAGATTCATTCACGAAGCGACAAGGAAATGGAGCGACACATGGCCGACATGGGCATGCAACCCAGTGTTTTTGACCGACTGCTGAAGGACCGCATCATCTGGCTCGGGTCCGAGGTCCGGGATGAGAACGCGAACGAGATCGCCGCGAAGCTGCTTCTCCTCGCCGCGGAGGACGCTCAGCGAGACATCTACCTCTACATCAACTCGCCCGGTGGGTCGATCACGGCCGGCATGGCCATCTACGACACCATGCAGTTCGTGCCGAACGACATCGTCACGGTGGGCATCGGCATGGCGGCATCGATGGGGCAGCTGCTCCTCACCGCCGGCACCAAGGGCAAGCGGTACATCACCCCCAACGCCCGCGTCCTGCTGCACCAGCCGCACGGCGGCTTCGGCGGCACCGCGAGCGATATCCAGACTCAGGCGCAGCTCATCCTCGACATGAAGAAGCGCCTCGCGGAGATCACGGCGGCCCAGACGGGCAAGAGCGTCGAGCAGATCAACGCAGACGGTGACCGCGACCGCTGGTTCACCGCGCAGGAGGCCCTCGAGTACGGCTTCGTCGACCACATCCGCGAGACGGCGACCGAGGTCGTCGGCGGCGGTGGAACCGCGGACGAGAAGTAAGACCTCGGAAGGAATAGGAATCGACATGAACATCCCCAACCTCGGAGGTCAGGCGTTCAACGGAGTCCAGGCTCCGGGATCGCGCTACATCCTCCCGAGCTTCGAAGAGCGCACGGCATACGGCTACAAGCGCCAGGACCCGTACGCCAAGCTGTTCGAGGACCGCATCATCTTCCTCGGCGTGCAGGTGGACGACGCGTCCGCCGACGACATCATGGCCCAGCTCCTCGTGCTCGAGAGCCAGGACCCGGACCGCGACATCGTCATGTACATCAACTCGCCCGGTGGCTCGTTCACCGCGATGACCGCGATCTACGACACGATGCAGTACATCCGCCCGCAGATCCAGACCGTGGTGCTCGGCCAGGCGGCCTCCGCAGCCGCCGTGCTGACCGCGGCAGGCAGCCCCGGCAAGCGTCTCGCACTGCCGAACGCCCGCATCCTGATCCACCAGCCCGCCGTCGGCGAGGCCGGACAGGGGCAGGCGTCCGACATCGAGATCCAGGCCAATGAGATCATGCGCATGCGCACGTGGCTGGAGGAGACGCTCGCGCGCCACTCCAACCGCACGCAGGAGCAGGTCAACAAGGACATCGACCGCGACAAGATCCTGTCGGCCGCCGAGGCGCTCGACTACGGTCTGATCGACCAGGTGCTCACCAGCCGTAAGACGCTGCCGGCGCTGGTCAAGTAAGACAGCATCCGGAGCCTTCCGCGATGAACGAATGGGGCGATCGTCTGGACGACGGTCGCCCCGTTCGGCGTGTCAGGGCCTATGCGGATGCTCCGTACGATCCGGATGCGTGGCCGGCGAACATCCCGGCCGTCGCGCAGGTGCTCCGCTCCGGGCTGGAGCTCGCGGCGGGCGTGACCTTCCTGGTCGGCGAGAACGGCAGCGGCAAGTCCACCATCGTGGAGGGCGTTGCGACCGCGTACGGGCTGCCGCCCGAGGGCGGGAGCAACCAGGGTTCGCACAGCACGAGGCCCAGCGAGTCGCCGCTCGGCGAGTGGCTGCTGGTCGAGCGCAGCCCGTCCGCGCCGCGCTGGGGGTTCTTCCTGCGGGCGGAGACGATGCACGGCTACTACTCGTATCTGGAGTCGCTGCCCGGCAGTCCGGATGCGCACCTGCACGCGCTGAGTCACGGCGAGTCGTTCAACGACCTGCTCGACAACAAGCTGAACCACCCGCAGTACGTCGCCGGCCTGGTCTGCCTCGACGAGCCGGAGGCCGCGCTGTCGTTCGAGTCGTCGCTGCGCTGGCTGTCCAACCTCAACGAGATGGTGGCGCGCGGCACGCAGGTGCTGTGCGCGACGCACTCGCCGATTCTGGCCGCGCTGCCCGGCGCGCGCATCCTGGAGGTGGGCGAGTGGGGCATCCGGTCGACGACCTGGGAGGAGCTGGAGATCGTGCGGCACTGGCGCTCGTTCCTCGACGCGCCCGGCCGGTACTTCCGCCATCTGCTGTAGGCAGAACGGGATGCGCGTGGCGCGCGTGACCAAATGCGGCCAGGTGCGCGCCAATGTCGCTCGCACAGGTTAGGCTCGACGGGAAAGACCCTGAGAAGGAGGGGAGAGGGATGGCACGCATCGGGGAAAGCGCCGATCTGCTCAAGTGTTCCTTCTGTGGCAAGAGCCAGAAGCAGGTCCAGCAACTGATCGCCGGACCGGGCGTGTACATCTGCGACGAGTGCGTCGAGCTGTGCAACGAGATCATCGAAGAGCGACTCGCCGAAGCAGGCGAAGAGACGGCAGGCGAATTCGACCTGCCGAAGCCCAAGGAGATCTTCGGATTCCTCGAGGAGTACGTGATCGGCCAGGAGGCCGCGAAGCGTGCGCTGGCGGTGGCTGTCTACAACCACTACAAGCGGGTTCGCGCCAAGGCGTCGATCACCTCGGCCGACGTCATGGACGACGTCGAGATCGCGAAGAGCAACATCCTGCTGATCGGCCCGACGGGCTGCGGCAAGACCTATCTGGCCCAGACGCTGGCGAAGCGGCTCAACGTGCCGTTCGCCGTCGCCGACGCGACAGCCCTCACCGAAGCGGGCTACGTGGGCGAGGACGTCGAGAACATCCTGCTGAAGCTCATCCAGGCCGCCGACTACGACGTGAAGCGCGCCGAGACGGGCATCATCTACATCGACGAGGTCGACAAGATCGCGCGCAAGGCGGAGAACCCGTCGATCACGCGCGACGTGTCCGGCGAGGGTGTGCAGCAGGCGCTGCTCAAGATCCTCGAGGGCACGGTCGCCTCCGTTCCTCCGCAGGGCGGGCGCAAGCATCCGCATCAGGAGTTCATCCAGATCGACACCACGAACGTGCTGTTCATCGTGGCAGGCGCGTTCGCCGGGCTCGAAGACATCATCTCCCAGCGTGCAGGCAAGAAGGGCATCGGCTTCGGTGCCCCGCTGCACTCGAAGGGCGACGACGTCAACCTGTTCAGCGAGGTGCTGCCGGAAGACCTGCACAAGTTCGGGCTCATCCCGGAGTTCATCGGCCGTCTGCCCGTGGTCACCACGGTGACGCCGCTCGACCAGGATGCGCTGATGCAGATCCTCACGGTGCCGAAGAACGCTCTGGTGCGTCAGTACCAGCGCATGTTCGAGCTCGACGGTGTGCAGCTCGAATTCGAGCAGCCGGCCCTGGAAGCCATCGCCGACCTGGCGGTGCTCCGCAAGACGGGCGCCCGCGGACTCCGCGCGATCATGGAAGAGGTCCTCGGGCCGATCATGTTCGAGGTGCCGTCGAGCGCAGAGGTCGCCCGCGTCGTGGTCACCCGCGAAGCGGTGCTTGAGAACGCAGCGCCCACGATCGTTCCTCACCGTCCGCGCCGCGAGGAGAAGTCCGCGTAACGCGCGTTCCGGTTGACCCGGTCTCCCCGCGCGACGCCCCGCCGGAGCGGAGCGCGCGCGGGGGAGACCGACGGATCAGTCGGCGAGGCCGCGGCGTTCGAGCAGGGGCTCGATCACCGCGTCGCGGCCGCGGAAGTCGCGGTAGGCCTCCAGCGGGTTTTTCGAGCCGCCGACGCCGAGCAGGCGCTGGCGGAAGCGGTCGCCGTTGTCGCGGGTGAGGCCGCCGTTCTCGGTGAACCAGGCGACCGTGTCCGCATCCAGCACCTCGCTCCAGATGTAGGAGTAGTACCCCGCGTCGTATCCGCCCGAGAAGGTGTGCGCGAAGTACGTGCTCGCGTAGCGGGGCGGCACGGCGGGGTTGTCGAGGCCGGCGTCCGCGAGGGCCCGCGCCTCGAAGGCGGCGACGTCGGTGACCGTGTCGTCGGCGGTGATCGCGTGCCAGGCCTGGTCGAGCAGCGTCGCAGCCAGGTATTCGCTGGTCTGGAAACCCTCGTTGAACGCCTCGGACTCGTGCAGCTTGTCGACGAGCTCCTGCGGCATCCGCTCGCCCGTCTCGTTGTGCACGGCGTAGTTCTCCAGGATCTCCGGCCAGAGCATCCACATCTCGTTGACCTGGCTGGGGAACTCGACGAAGTCGCGGTAGACGTTCGTGCCCGCGAACTTCGGGTACGTGACCTGCGCGAACAGCCCGTGCAGGGCGTGCCCGAACTCGTGGAAGAGCGTGTTGGTCTCGTCGTAGCTGAGCAGCGTGGGCTCCCCGGCGGCGGGCTTCGGCACGTTGAGGTTGTTGACGACGACGGTCGGGTAGTCGAGCAGCGCCGACTGGGAGATGAGCGGGTTCATCCACGCTCCGCCCCGCTTCGAGTCGCGCGTGTACAGGTCGAGGATGTAGAGGCCGAGCTCGGAGCCGTCCTCGTTGCGCACCTCGAAGACCCGCGCCTCCGGGTGGTAGGCGACGAGGTCTGGACGCTCCTCGAACGTGATGCCGTAGAGCCTGGTGGCCGCGTAGAAGACGCCGTCGCGCAGCACGCGCTCCGCTTCGAAATACGGGCGCATCGCGGCGACGTCGATGTCGTACTTCGCCTGCCGCACCTTCTCGGTGAGGTACGCCCAGTCCCAGGCGGCCAGTTCGGTGCCGTCGGGGAGCTGCTGCTGCAGGTCGGCCTGCTCGGCGCGGGCGTTGCGGGCGGCGGGAGGTGCGAGCCGTCCGAGCATGGCCGCGACCGCCTCCGGGGTCTTGGCCGTCTGCCCGGCCGTGACATAGCCGGCGTGGGTCTCGAAGCCGAGCAGCCGGGCGCGCTCGGCGCGCAGACGGGTGATGTCGAGCACGAGCTGACGGTTGTCGTTGTCTCCGCCCCGGATGCCGCGGGAACGGGATGCCGTCATGATCCGCTCCCGCACGCCGCGGGTGGTGAGGCTCGCGAGGAACGGGTGGCCGGTGGGCAGCACCAGGGTGACCACGTACTTCCCGTCGAGGCCGCGCTCCTTCGCCGCCTCCGCCGCAGCGGAGATCGCGCCGTCGCCGAGGCCGTCGAGGTCGGCGACGTCGTCGAAGACCACCGCGAGGTCGTTGGTGTCGGCCAGGAGGTTCTTCTCGAATCGGGTGGTCAGAGTGGACAGCTGCTGGTTGTACTCGCGCAGCCGTTCCTTGTCCGCGTCGCTGAGGCCGGCGCCGGCGAGGGTGAACTCCTCGTAGTACCGCTCGACCAGGTAGCGGGATTCGGGGTCGAGCCCCAGCGCATCCCGTTCGTCGTAGATGGCCTTGATTCGGCCGTACAGCGCCGGGTCGAGCCGGATCGCGTCCTGGTGGGCGGCCAGCAGGGGAGCGATCTCCTCTTCGAGCGCGTTGGTGAAGTCGCTGGAGTCCGACGAGCTCTTGTTGAAGAAGACCTCGGCGACCCGCTGCAGGGTCTGGCCGGACTTCTCCAGCGGGACGAACGTGTTCTCGAAGGTGGGCTCGTCCGTGGAGGCGGTGATCGCCGCCACCTCCGCCAGTTGCTCCTCGAAACCCCTGTCGAAAGCGGGGCGGTAGTGCTCGTCCCGGATGTCCGCGAACGGCGGTAACTGGTACGGAAGGGTGCTGGGGGAGAAGAACGGGTTCGTGTCTGCCATTGATCCAGCCTAGGGCCGCGCACCGCCGCCGCGCAGGATCCCATGCAAACGAATGATTGCAAAGAAGTAATTGCAAAGAACCTCTTGCAAAGAAGTCTTTGCATTGCTACTCTCTCACCATGGCCACCGAAGAAAAGCCCGAGCAGCCGCAGAACGACGGCACGAAGCCCCCGGCGATCTCGTACCCGATGCACGACGCACTGGGGATGGAGGCGCTCCGGGCGCTCGCGCATCCCCTGCGGGTGGAGATCATGAACGAGCTCTCCGACTTCGGGCCGGCGACGGCCAGCGGCCTCGCTGAGCGCCTGGGGGAGTCGAGCGGGTCGACCAGCTACCACCTGCGGCAGCTCGCCAAGCACGGCATCATCGTGGAGGACGCCGAGAAGGGGTCCGGCCGCGAGCGCTGGTGGAAGATGGCGCCCGGCGGCGTCACCATCGGTTCGCCCGAGACGCTGGCCACCCCGGCAGGCCGGGAAGCCAACGAACTCATCTCCCGCGAGTGGCAGCAGAACAACGAGCGCCGCCTCACCGCCTTCCTGCGCCGCGGCCTCGACGTCTACGGCAGCGAGTGGATGCAGGCCAGCACCCTCTCCACGTCGCACCTCCAGCTCACCATCGACCAGCTGGCCGAGTTCGGCCGCGAGTACTACGCGATGCAGACCAGGCTCCGCGACAAGTGGCGCGCCGAGGGCAACGGCCCCGACAGCCACGACGGCGGCGGAGACGGCGCCGGCGCGGAAGGCAGCCTCCGCGTGCAGGTGCAGTTCAACGCGTTCCCGCTGGTGGAGGCGAGCGAGCGATGAGCGCGGACACCCAGCAGCGGGTGACCAGGGCGCCGATGAGCGCCGGGTTCAACAGGCTCTGGACGTCGGCCATCGCCAGCAACCTCGCCGACGGGATCGGGCGCACGGCCGTGCCGCTGATCGCGACGACGCTCACCAGGGATCCCGCCCTCATCGCGGGCCTGAGCGCCGTGACGTTCCTGCCCTGGCTGCTGTTCGGCATCCCGGCCGGCATGCTGCTCGACAGGGTCGACCGCCGCATCGCGATGGCGGTCGCGAACACGCTCCGCTTCGCCGTCGCCGCCCTGCTGGCCGTGCTCGTCTCGACGGACTCGCTGACGATCTGGCTGCTCTACGGCTGCGTGCTGCTGTTCGGGATGGGCGAGACCGTCTTCGACAACGCCACCACCACCGTCGTCCCGAGCCTCGTCACCCGCGATCAGCTCGACAGGGCGAACGGCCGGATGCAGTCGGCCGAGATCGTGGTGCAGAACTTCATCGCCACCCCGATCGCCGGCTTCCTCTTCGCCGCCGCCATCGCGCTGC
Source organism: Leifsonia sp. NCR5 (assembly GCF_002105485.1). Classification (NCBI taxonomy): domain Bacteria; kingdom Bacillati; phylum Actinomycetota; class Actinomycetes; order Micrococcales; family Microbacteriaceae; genus Leifsonia; species Leifsonia sp. NCR5. Next base: position 71,558 of record NZ_NCSR01000004.1, on the reverse strand, counting down.
CGGTCTGGCTGACGGGTGGAGGGTTCCTGATCGCCGGGCTGCTGGCGCTTACGATCCCCGCCGCCGCTGCCGGCGCGTACCGGAAGGGGGCGGCCGCACAAGCCGCACAGGCCGCACAGAGTGCAGACGGCGTCGCCGCCGACACCCGGCCCCCGTTCCGCGCCGTCGTCTCGTTCCTGGTCCACCACCGGTTCCTGCGGACGATGATCATCCTGACCTCGCTGACCGCCTCCGCCCTCGCCTTCGCGCAGGGGAGCGTCGTGCTGCTCCTGCTGCAGACCTTCTCCGTCCCGGCCGCCCTCATCGGCGTCGTGACGGCGGGCGTCGGCGTCGGAGCCCTGGCCGGCACGCTCATCGCGAGCAGACTCGTCGAGCGCTTCGGCCGCGGTCCGGTGATGTTCTGCTCGATGCTCGTGTGCGGGATCGGCATGTTCTGCGTCGGGGTCACCGCCAACGTGGTCGTCGCGATCGTGGCATACGCGGTCGGCGCGTTCGGCGTCGCGGTCTGGAACGTGCCGTGGGGCGCGCTCCGTCAGGCCATCGTGCCCAACGACATGCTGGGGCGCGCGATGGGGATCGTGCGCACCATCGGCTGGGGGCTCACCCCGATCGCCACGGTGCTGGGCGGATTCGTCGCCCGCATCGACCTGCGCCTGCCGTTCGTCATCGGCGGCGCCGTCGTCCTCGCACTGACGCTCATCGCGGTGCGACTCCTGCTCTCCGCCGGTTCACACGAACCGGCGCACGAAACCACCACGGAAGGAACCGGATCATGACCGTCATCGACGTCACTGTTCCCAGCATCCACCAGGCCACCTGGACCCAGCGCACCGCGATCCGCTTCGGCAGCGCCCTCACCGAGTGGGGCGTGCGCCGTGCGACGCTCCGCACGGCGCCGACCTTCGCCGACCAGCTCGCTGCCGTCGAGCGGACCCGCGACAAGGCGGCGCGTCAGCTGCCTCAGCTGCCGCGCTGATGGATGCGCGACTCAGCGGAACCGTCAGTCCTGATCGAACTCGTCCGGCTCGCCGTGGACCGGCTGCGTGATCGTCGCCGAGTCCTCCTGCGGGTTGAACCGGATGACCGTGCCGTCGTCGAGTTCGACGACCGGCTTGCCCTCCAGCCAGGTGAGCGTCCACTTCCAGCCGTCCGTGGCGACGTCGGTCGCCACGAGTTCTTCCTCGACCGTCGTGACCGCGTACGCGACCACCTCGGGGAGGCTGCTCGGCGCTTCGCCGCCGACGGACCAGCGCGTTCCCAGCTGCATCAGGCGCTCGCCCGCGCAGCGGGAAGGTCGATCTCGTACGTGACCCACGAGGTGCGGGTGGCGACGGAGTCGTAGACCTGCTGGGCCTCGGAGTTGTCGCGCGCGGTGATCCACTGCACGACGCCGAGGCCGCGCTCCTCCGCCAGGGAGCGGACGGCGTCGATGAGCGTGCGGCCGATGCCCTTGTGGCGGTCCTCCTCCGCGACGAACAGGTCGTCGAGGAACAGGCCCCTGTCGCCTTCGAGCGGGCGGGCGAACTCGCGGACGTGGGCGAGGCCGACGATGCGACCGTCCTCGACGGCCACCAGTCCGTCCTCTTCGTGGTCGAGAGCGGTCAGCCAGGACCAGAGCAGCAGGGCCTTCTGGTCGGTGAGCTGGGTCTCGTAGAACGCCGCGTACTTCTCGTACAGGTCGAGCCAGGCGAAGAAATCGCCGTCTGCGACCGGTCGGACTTCAATCGACATGGGTGCCTCCGTTCGCCTTCCCCGCACGGCTGGATCTTGGTGCGTGTGTTTCGACCTTATCGCGCGCATCCCGGCCGGTCGATGCCGTCGGGGGTGGTGGATGCGCGCGAGGGGTTCACGGGACGAGGTCGTACGTGACCCACTTGGTCTTCTCGGCCACGCGGTCGTAGACGCGCCTGGCCGTCTCGTTGTCCTTCGCGGTGATCCAGCGAACGACGGACAGGCCGTGCTCGCGGGCGCGGTCGCGCAGCGCTTCGAGGAGGGCCGTGCCCGCCCCGTCTCCGCGGGCGTCCTTCGCGACGAACAGGTCGTCGAGGTAGAGACCGCGGCTGCCGTCGAGCGGCCGGACGAACTCGCGCACGTGCGCGAGACCGATCGGCGTGCCATCGTCGTTGACCGCGAAGTACGCTTCGAGTTCGTTGTCCGGATCGGTGATCCAGCTCCACACGAGCAGCGCCTTCTCGTCCGTCAGCGGCTGCTCGTAGAACTCGCCGTAGCCTGCGTAGAGGTCGAGCCAGGTGAAGAACTCGTTGTCTTCCACACTCCGGACCGTCACGGTCATCGTTCCTCCTCGCTCGGGGCCTGGGCCAGCAGGATATCGGTCACGGAAAGGTCAGTGGCTGCAGCGAAACGCAGTTCGGCGATCTTGCCCACCGAACGGAGGTCTCCCGCGGCGCTCTCGATGGCCGCGATCTCGGCCTCCGGGCCGGCGATGACAGCCGAGTCGACGGGCGTGCGCTGGGACGCCTTCGCGGTGGTCTTCGCACCGCGGATGGCGGTCAGCGCGCGGCCGACGATGCCGAGCACAGCTGCGTCGTCAGCCCACGCGCCTGCGACCTCCGACGCCTCCGGCCACGCCGCGGTGTGCACGGAGCCGTCGTTGAACCAGCTCCACGCCTCCTCGGTGGCGAAGGGCACGACGGGGGCGAACAGGCGCAGGAACGCCGACAGCGCGATGCGGAGGGCGACGACGGCCGAGGTCTGCTCGGCGCTCTGCTCTCCGTATGCGCGCTCCTTGACGAGCTCGAGGTAGTCGTCGCAGAACGTCCAGAAGTACGTCTCCGCGATCTCCAGGGCGCGCGCGTGGTCGTAGCCGTCGAGCGCCGTGGTGGCGTCGGAGACGACCGTGGCCAGGTTGTGCAGCATGCTCCTGTCGAGCGGGCTGGTGACCAGTGCGAGGTCGTCGGCGCCCGTCGCCTCGAAGCCCAGGATGAACTTCGCCGCGTTCAGGATCTTGATGGCGAGGCGCCGGCCGATCTTGATCTGCGTCGGGTTCTGCGGGTCGAAGGCCGCGTCGGTGCCGAGGCGCGACGATGCCGCCCAGTAGCGCACGGCGTCCGAGCCGTGCTTCTCCAGGATGTCGGCGGGGGTGACGACGTTGCCCTTGGACTTGGACATCTTCTTGCGGTCGGGGTCCACGATGAAGCCGGAGAGCGCGGTGTGCGCCCACGGGGCAACGTGGTTCTCCAGCTCGGAGCGGAGCATGGTGGAGAACAGCCAGGTGCGGATGATGTCCTGGCCCTGCGGGCGCAGGTCGAACGGGTAGACGGCGTCGAACAGCGCGTCGTCCCTCTTCCAGCCGCCGGCGAGCTGCGGGGTGAGCGAGGAGGTCATCCAGGTGTCCATCACGTCGTGCTCGCCGATGAAGCCGTTGGGCTGGTTGCGCTGCGACTCCTCGAAGCCGGGGGCAGCATCCGACGACGGGTCGACGGGCAGCTGGTCGTGCGACGGCAGAATGGGCTCGTCGAACACCGGGTTGCCGTCGCCGTCGAGCGCGTACCAGACCGGGATCGGCACGCCGAAGAAGCGCTGGCGCGAGATGAGCCAGTCTCCGGTGAGGCCGCCGACCCAGTTCTCGTAGCGCACGCGCATGAACTCGGGGTGCCAGTCGATGCTCTGGCCGAGCTCGATCAGCCGCGCGCGGAGTGCTTCGTCGCGGGCGCCGTTCTTCACGTACCACTGGCGGGTCGAGACGATCTCGAGCGGCTTGTCGCCCTTCTCGAAGAACTTGACCGGGTGCTGGATGGGCTTGGGGTCGCCCTCCAGGTCGCCGGATGCGCGGAGCAGCTCGACGACGGCCTGCTTGGCCGAGAACACGGTCTTGCCCGCCAGCTCGGCGAACGCGGCCTTGCCGGCCTCGGACGCGATGGCGTCCGGCGCCTCGCTGACGATGCGGCCGTCGAAGCCGATGATCGCGCGGTTCGGCAGGTCGAGCTCGCGCCACCAGGTGACGTCGGTGATGTCGCCGAAGGTACAGATCATGGCGATGCCGGAGCCCTTGTCCGGCTGCGCGAGGTGGTGCGCGAGCACCGGGACCTCGACGCCGAACACCGGCGTGGTGACGGTGGTGCCGAACAGCGGCTTGTACCGCTCGTCGTCGGGATGCGCGACCAGGGCCACACCGGCCGGCAGCAGTTCGGGACGCGTGGTCTCGATCCAGATCGGCCCGTCTGCGCCGTGGAAAGACACCCGGTGGTATGCGCTCGGCTGCTCGCGGTCTTCGAGCTCCGCCTGGGCGACGGCCGTGCGGAAGGTGATGTCCCAGAGCGTCGGGGCCATCGCCTGGTACGCCTCGCCACGCTCGATGTTGCGCAGGAACGCCAGCTGGGAGGTGAACAGCGCCTCCTGGCCGATGGTGCGGTACGTCTGGGTCCAGTCGACGGAGAGGCCGAGCGAACGCCACAGCGCCTCGAACTGCTTCTCGTCCTCGACGGTCAGGCGCTCGCACAGCTCGATGAAGTTGCGCCGCGAGATCGGCTTCTGGTCAGCGGCCTTGCTCGACTTGTTGTCCCCGCCCTCGAACGGCGGCACGAAGTCGGCGTCGTACGGCAGGGTCGGGTCGCAGCGGACGCCGTAGTAGTTCTGCACGCGCCGCTCGGTGGGCAGGCCGTTGTCGTCCCAGCCCATCGGGTAGAAGACGTGCTGGCCGCGCATCCGGTGGTAGCGGGCGATGACGTCGGTGTGCGTGTAGCTGAAGACGTGGCCGATGTGCAGCGAACCGCTCGCCGTCGGCGGGGGCGTGTCGATGGAGTAGATGCACTCGCGGTCGGCGGCGAGGGCCGCATCCCGGGGGAACAGGTAGGTTCCTGCGCTCTGCCAGTGGGAGCCCCACTTGGCCTCCAGGCCTTCGAGGGCGGGCTTGTCAGGCACCGGGTTGGCGGCGTTCATCGTTCTCCGATTCGCTATATGCGGCACCGTGTCGATGGTGAGGTGCCTGAGTGTGCAGTCCCTCCAGGGTACCTGAGCGTCACTCGGGAGTGACGACCTCGTCGATGATCGGCCTGCGGCGGGCGGCGAACAGGGCGGCGACGAGGGTAATCACGCTCATGATGCCGAGCACGATCCCCGGGTGCCACCAGGCGTTTCCCGTCGCGTTGCCGAGCAGCAGCGTCAGCGCGGGCACGAACGCCGTGAGAAGGGCGGCGATGCTGTACGCGACGGAGAGGCCGCTGTATCGCACGTCGCTCGGGAACAGGTCGGACATCAGCCCGCCGAGCCCTGCCCACGACAGCGTCGGAAGGATGCCGCCGACGATCATGCTGCCGACCAGGATGGGGAAGGTCGCGTACTGCAGCAGGAAGTACATCGGGAAGGCGATCACGAGCGTGCCGATCGCGCCGATGGCGACGACGCGCGCCGAGCCGATCCTGGTCGCCCAGACGCCGAACAGCGGGATGGTCACCAGCTGCAGCAGTCCGCCGATGGTGGTGGCGATGAGCAGGTCGGAGAAGCTGAACTTCAGCACGGCCGTGCCGTAGTCGACCATGTACGTGTTCATCAGCGAGTACGAGCCGATGCCGAGGATCGCGGCGCCGATGGCGATCACGAACCCGGTCGGCGCCTTGCGGAACACCTGCAGCACGGGGAACCTGTCGCGCTTGCCGGTCTCCAGCAGCTGCTTGAACACCGGGGTCTCGTCGATCGACCAGCGCAGGTAGAGCGAGACGAGCAGCAGCGGGATGGCCGTGAGGAACGGGATGCGCCAGCCCCACGCCGCGATGTCTTCCGGGCTGAGCAGCGTCGACATCAGGATGAACACCACGGCGCTCAGGATCGACCCGACGGGGGAGCCGAGCTGGGGGAGGGCGGCGTAGAAGCCGCGCCGCTTCGGGTTGGCGTACTCGGTCGCGAGCAGGATCGAGCCTCCCCACTCCCCGCCGAGCGACAGGCCCTGCACGAGGCGCAGCAGCACCAGGGCGATGGCGCCGAACCAGCCCGCGACCGCGTACGTCGGCAGCACGCCGACGAGGCCGGTGCCGATGCCCATCATCAGGATGGTGATGAGCAGCGTGGGGCGGCGACCGATCCTGTCGCCGAGGTGGCCGAAGACGATGGCGCCGATGGGCCGGATGACGAACCCGGCCGCGATGGTGAGGAACCCGGCGAGCACTCCGCCGAAGACGCCGAGCGGCTGGAAGAACAGCGGGCCGACGAAGAACGCGCTGAAGTACGCGAACAGATAGAAGTCGTACGATTCGAGCGATGTGCCGACGAACGAGGCGATGGTCACCCTGCGGGCGGTGCCGGGGGTGATGCCCGGACGGTCGGTGTCGCTGCGGACGATGGTGTCTGGTGCTGTCGCGTTGGGGGAGGTCACGGGGTTCCTTGTCTGGCGGGCTGCAGTGGTCCGTTAATATGTGGACCGGGTCCAATAATAGGCGTGAGGAGGTAACGCGTGGCACAGGCAGACCATTCCCGCTCCGGGCGCCCCCGCGCATCCAGTCGCCGGATGCTCGCGGAGGCCGCCGGTGAGCTGTTCCTCGAGAAGACCTACGACGGCACCACCGTCGACGACATCGCGCGCCGAGCAGGGGTGAGCAGGGCCACCTTCTTCAACTACTTCGGCTCCAAGAGCGACCTGCTCTGGCTGGAGGTGGACGAGAGCCTGCGCGGGTTCGACAGGGTGCTGGCCGCCGCCGACCCGAGCGCTCCTCCGATGACCGCCGTGCTGGATGCGGTGACCGCCCTCGCGAACGAGTTCGGCCCTGCCCGCCTCCCGCTCGCCGTGACGCAGTACGAACTGATGGGCACGGACGGCGAGCTGGAGGCGTCGGCCCTCCCGCGCTTCCTCGCGCTGGTGCGCCAGCTGAGCGCCTTCGTCGCCGCGCGGCTGGGCGACAGGCAGGATGCGCTCCTCCCGCGCGCCATCGCCACCTCCGTGATCGGGGCGGCGGGTGCTGCCGCGGCGGTCTGGGCGCGCAGCGGCGTGCGTCGCGGTCCGCTCGCGCCGGTGATCGTGGCCGCGGTCGGGCCGGTCTGCGCCGGGTACGCGTCCGCGCTGGGCGAAGTGCCCGGCTTGGACTGATCAGCCGATCACGCAGTGAGCGATCCCGAGTCGAGCTCGAGGATCCGATCACACCGGTCGGCGACTCGGCGGTCGTGGGTGACGACGATGAGCGTCTTTCCGTAGTCCCGCTGAAGGCTGAGCATCTCCGTGACCGCAATTTCGGCCAGGGCATCGTCCAGCGCTCCCGTCGGTTCGTCCGCGAGAATGAGCTCGCCAGGTTTCAGCAGGCAGCGCGCTAGCGCCACTCGCTGGCGCTCGCCACCGGAGAGAGTCATCACTTTGTCGCGGGCAACGCCGTGCAGCCCAAGGTGCCCAAGCAACTCCATGATCTGCTTCTCCTTGACTGCGCGGCGTAGCTTGACGCTATGGAGCCCGATGAGGATGTTCTCGATCGCCGACGACGAATTGATCAACGCGAAGGACTGGAACAGATAGTTGATGTGGTCGCGGCGAAGGGCAGTCGCCGCCGATCTATTGATTCGTGGGAGTGTCGTTCCGCGGAAGGTCATCGTGCCCGAGGTTTGCTGCTCGAGAAGCCCGATGATGTTCAAGAGCGTGGACTTCCCGCTGCCGGATCGTCCCATGATGGCGATCGAATCACCGTTCGCCACGTCAAGCGTGATGTTGTCCAGAACGGTACGAGAGCCGTAGGTCTTCGTAAGATTTTCGATGGTGAGCAAGGGCTTCACGGGGGATCCTATTCCTTGAGAGTCGAGCTGATCTGCAGCTGCGAATACCTTCTGCCGAGGAGCGCGATCATCAGCACTTGAATGGTGAGCATCACGATGTTCGCGAGAAGAGCGCTGGTGGATTGCGCGAGTATCGCCGATCCAACGGCAAGAGCGCCGGCCGCGCCGACCACGATGATCGTTGAGGCGAAGAGGCGGCTCAATGAGTGGCCGAGCATGCGCTTGACCGCCAGCGATTCGCGATACGTCGTTGAGAAGAGCTTCATCAGCGTCACCAGCAATATGAGGCAGAACACACAAAGGAAGACGGCAACGGTTGCGAACAATGCGAGGAAATCGTGAATCGTCTTCTTGAGGCCTGCGATGAAACTGCTCACGGGGAGGAACTCGGGCTTGTTGTCCGCGAGGCTGAACCGGTCTAGGTAGGACGGGCTGGTGAAGTTCTGCGCTGCCGCCGCGGTCAGTTTCACGTAGCTGTTCTCCAGCCCGACGGCTGCAAGGCTTTCACTTTCGAAGGGAATCATGTTCTCGGGCGTGAGAATGAGGATTACGGGGTCGACGACTCTCTGAGCCAGCGTCGGATCGACATTCCACATGAACAGAGGTGTTCTCGGGGAATACTCCACGAAGCTCACGGCTGGGCTCTTCAGGTAGCTCGTCTCGATCGACGCTTCATAGTCAATACGACTATCTTCGGTAAGCCATTCGTGCATGGCTTGCTTCGTTCGTGCTGTCCATGAGCCGGGAATGAGGTAAGTGCGTTCTCCGCGCGACGCACGATGGACGAGGTCGTCGGCGAGAGTGAATCCCTGCGAGGCGAGATAGCTCGGCGAAGCGGCCATGTACCAGAACGGCTTCTCAGGCACGGAACTGTAGATACCGTGCCACTGGTCGAGCACCCTCCGATCGTAGTGTTCTGTGCTAACGAGGCTGACGCCTGGCTCGTCGGAAATGGACCTGTACCACTCGTAAATATCGCGTGCGTGCTTGCTGGACTGACCGGTGAAGCTTGCCTGATCATTGCCGGGGGCCTCGCGATAAAGGATCTGCTGATCTTCGATATCTGCCCACGAACGCCCGACATCCGTGAGTGCGCCAACTTCCTTCATCGGTCCATCGAGCGCGAAGAACGCCACCGAGAATCCGGCGACCGAGAACAGATAGAAGCCGGATATGGTCACGAGAAGAATCTTTTTCGAGTAGCGCCCGAGAATCGCATCCACGGGCTTGATCGATAGTGGCCCGGCAGCTGCGACGGCAATGCACATCAGGGTCACCGCCGTCCCAGCAGCAGCGGAGCTTACGGCGGTGAACGCGAGAGCAGGGCTGAGCGCATAACCCGGCATCAGCACGAGGACGAGGGCTGAAGACGCGACAGCTGCGAACCCACACGAGAACAGGACTGGCCTGAAAAGTGAGAGGACGAATCCGCTGGTCGTCCGTCCGAGCAGAAGGTGTACCCCGAGCGCACGTGAGGACCGTATTGCCTCGAAGACGAGGAGGAAGAGCAGCAGAAGTGACGCCGCAAGGAGGAAGCCCAACAGAATGAATGCAGCGAGCCCGGCGTCAGTCTGCTTGCCGCGGAGTTCCGTCTGCATCGTTTGGGCGGACTTATTGGTGAGGGGTTCGAGCGAAGCGAGTAGGTCGTCGATTTGGGCTTCGTTCGCGCCGGCTATGCGGTATGCCCCGTTGATGGTTCCTGACGTCTCAACGAGGCGCGACAGCTGGACTGCGGCGATACGGGGAGCGAAAGCCAGCTCCGGAATCTTATGGATGACGTCCGACTCGTTGGCGTCGAGACCGATCGATCGGGCACGATCGCCGGTGAGTAGATCGCGGAGCTCGCCAGCCCCGAAGAGTGCAGTGCCGAGGAAATGGAGAGGGAGCGCAGACGAAAGGTTGACCGGGTCTGCCACCAGACCGATCCGCACACCGGTCAAACCTCCGTCGACGTTTGACAACTGATCGTCGATTCGAACGATCGATCGTCCGTCTGTCTCCGCGAACGCGCTGAGAACCGCGAGGATGCGATCCGAACGCTCCTCCGGAATACCGGCCAGGTGAACGGTGGTGGATGCACCGGGGTAGTGGTCAAGATCTTGCTTGAGCGCCGCGCCCTGACTGAACACGAGAAGGACACTTCCCAGGCACCCGATCAGGATGACGAGGAGCGAGCACAACACCTTCGACGAGAAGGACATGGGTGTCACCGCCGACCGATCTATCGGAGGGTGATTAGCCTCGCGCGTTCCAGTACGCGGTGGCCGTTCCAGTGCCTACGTACTGGGAGGCGCTAGCCACGACTCCGGGCTTCTTCCAGCCGGAGGCCGTGGTATTGGCGGTCGAGTGGTGTTCGTACGAACCTGACTGGACATCGGACTGACTGTAAACGCCCCAGGCGCGACCGTAGTCCCACGAGATTGCGCTGCCCTTGTAGTACACGGTGGCAGCCTGCGCCACGCCTGCTCCGCCCACGATGAATGCGGCGGAAAGGATCGTGGCGGCAAGGGCCTTTTTGACTGATTTCATAACTCGTTCCTTGTTCTTTCGGAGTCGACGGTGACACCTGATATGCAGAATAGAAGCATGGCGGTGCTGAAATCAAATGCGTTTCAATGCAATCGCGCGGAACTGTGGCCTCCTCATCGACGACCGTGCGCATCCGACCGCCAGTTGGCTGGGCGAAGTGCCCGAAATCCGCTCGTAAACGAGCTAGAATCGTGCGTACAGACATCGACCCGGCGATCACCGGCGAGTCTTCGGAAGAACAGCGCACCGCGAGGCGCGCCCAGTAGAACCGAACGGGTCTGGCCCGTCACAGCCAACGAAGAGCGGTCGCGTCCACACCGTGAGTGGATGCGGCAAGCGGGGTGGTACCGCGGCGGACGTTTCGAGCGTCCGGCGTCCTCGTGCAGACGAACGACCTGCCAGGAGTGAGATGCCGTACCCCAAGTCACCGGACGAATCGTCGGCGCGCGACGCCGAGCAGGCGGGCGTCAGCCCGAGCCCGAGCTTCCCGGAGATCGAGACAGAGGTCCTCGCGTTCTGGAAAGAGGACGGCACCTTCCGCGCATCCATCGACAACCGGCAGGATGCGCCGGAGTGGGTCTTCTACGACGGCCCTCCCTTCGCCAACGGCCTGCCGCACTACGGCCACCTGCTCACCGGCTACGCCAAGGACGTCTTCCCGCGCTTCCAGACGATGCGCGGCAAGAAGGTCGAGCGCCGGTTCGGCTGGGACACCCACGGCCTGCCCGCCGAGCTGGAGGCCGAGCGGCAGCTGGGGCTCACCGACAAGAGCCAGATCGAGGAGATGGGCATCGCGGCCTTCAACCAGGCCGCCAAGGACTCGGTGCTGCACTACACCCGCGAATGGCAGGAGTACGTCACCCGCCAGGCGCGCTGGGTGGACTTCGACAACGACTACAAGACTCTCGACGTCACCTTCATGGAGTCGGTGATCTGGGCGTTCAAACAGCTGCACGAGAAGGGCCTCGCCTACGAGGGCTACCGCGTGCTGCCGTACTGCTGGCGCGACCAGACCCCGCTGTCCAACCACGAACTGCGGATGGACGACGACGTCTACAAGATGCGTCAGGACCAGACCGTCACGGTCACCTTCCCGCTCACCGGGGCGAAGGCGGAGGCGCTCGGCCTCACCGGCGTGCGTGCCCTGGCCTGGACGACCACCCCGTGGACCCTGCCGACCAACCTCGCGCTGGTCGTCGGCCCTGACATCGAGTACGCGGTCGTGCCCGCCGGTCCGAACGGCGCTGCCGACGCGCACGGCACCCCCGACGACGAGGTGCTGAGCGGCGAATACCTGCTCGCCACCGAGCTGGTCGGCAACTACGCGAAAGACCTCGGCTACGAGACGGCGGCGGATGCGCTGGCCGCGATCACCCGTCGCGTCCGTGGCGCAGAGCTCGAGGGCGTCACATACGACCGGCTGTGGGACTACTACGCCGACGTCGAGGAGTACGGCACCCAGAACGCGTGGCGCATCCTGGTCGACGACTACGTCACCACCGAGGACGGCACCGGCATCGTGCACCAGGCGCCGGCATACGGCGAGGACGACCAGCGCGTCTGCGAGGCGGCCGGCATCCCCGTGATCATCTCGGTGGACGACGGAGCGCGTTTCCTGCCCGTGATCGAAGACGTGGCAGGCCTGCAGGTGTTCGAGGCGAACAAGCCGCTCACCACGCTGCTGCGCGAGAACGGCAGGCTGCTCCGCCAGGCGAGCTACGAGCACTCGTACCCGCACTGCTGGCGCTGCCGCAACCCGCTGATCTACAAGGCGGTGTCGAGCTGGTTCGTCCGCGTCACCGACTTCCGCGACCGGATGGGCGAGCTCAACCAGCAGATCAACTGGGTGCCGGAGAACGTGAAGGACGGCCAGTTCGGCAAGTGGGTGGGCAACGCCCGCGACTGGTCGATCTCGCGCAACCGCTACTTCGGTTCGCCGATCCCGGTCTGGAAGAGCGACGACCCCGCATACCCGCGCATCGACGTGTACGGCTCGCTGGCCGAGCTGGAGGCCGACTTCGGCACCATCCCGACGAACGCGGCGGGGGAGCCCGACCTGCACCGGCCGTTCATCGACGACCTCACCCGCCCGAACCCGGACGACCCGACCGGCCGCTCGACCATGCGCCGCATCCCGGACGTGCTCGACGTCTGGTTCGACTCCGGTTCGATGCCGTTCGCCCAGGTGCACTACCCGTTCGAGAACCGCGAGTGGTTCGACGGGCACAACCCGGCCGACTTCATCGTGGAGTACATCGGGCAGACCCGCGGCTGGTTCTACATGCTGCACACGCTGTCGACCGCCCTGTTCGACCGCCCGGCGTTCAAGAACGTGATCAGCCACGGCATCGTGCTCGGCAGCGACGGGCAGAAGATGTCGAAGTCGCTGCGCAACTACCCGGACGTCAACGAGGTGTTCGACCGCGACGGCTCCGACGCGATGCGCTGGTTCCTGATGGCGAGCCCTGTGCTTCGCGGCGGCAACCTGATCGTGACGGAGGAGGGCATCCGGGAGGGTGTCCGCCAGGTGCTGCTCCCGCTGTGGAGCACCTGGTACTTCTTCTCCCTGTACGCGAACGCCACCGGATACGAGGCGAAGCGCCGCACCGACTCCACGGACGTGCTCGACCGCTACCTGCTGGCCAAGACGCGCGACCTCGTCGAGGACGTCACGGCCGACCTCGAAGCGCTCGACAGCACCCTCGCGGCCGCTAAGCTGCGCGACTTCGCCGACATTCTCACCAACTGGTACGTGCGGCGTTCGCGCGACCGTTTCTGGCAGGGCGTGGATGCGGAGGGCAACGGCACCGAGGCGTTCGACACCCTCTACACGGTGCTCGAAACGGTCGCCCGCGTGGCCGCCCCGCTGCTGCCGCTCGTCACCGAGCGGATCTGGCGCGGCCTCACCGGCGAGCGGAGCGTGCACCTGACCGACTGGCCGGACGCCGCAGAGTTCCCCGCGGACGACGCGCTGGTGGATGCGATGGACCGCATCAGGAGCATCAGCTCCACCACGCTGTCGCTGCGCAAGCAGGCCGGGCTCCGCGTCCGGCTGCCGCTCGCCTCGCTGACCGTCGTCGCCGAGAACGCGGATGCGCTGCGCCCGTTCGAGGGCATCCTGCGCGACGAGCTCAACGTCAAGGCGGTCGAGCTGGTCGAGCTGCACGACGACAGCGCAGCCAGCTACGGGATCACGAGCAAGCTGACCGTGAACGCGCGCGCCGCCGGTCCGCGGCTCGGCAAGCAGGTGCAGCAGGTCATCCAAGCCGCCCGCGCCGGCGACTGGTCGGAGACCGACGGCGTCGTGACGGCGGGTGGCGTCGAACTGGCCGACGGCGAATACGAGCTGGTGCTCGAGACGGCGCAGGCGGACGGCGAGTCCACGTCGGCGCTGGCGCTGCTGCCGGGCGGCGGCTTCGTGCTGCTCGACACGGTGACCACGCCGGAGCTGCAGGCCGAGGGCCTGGCGCGCGACATCATCCGCGCGGTGCAGGACACCCGCAAGGCGGCAGGACTCGACGTGAGCGACCGCATCCGGTTGAACCTGGCGTTCGCACACGGAGACGATGTGGCTGCGCTCGGCCTCGCCGGAGACGTCGACATCGCGACGGAGACACTGGCGCTCGTCGTCGAGTTCGCTGCGGCGGAGGCGGCGTTCGAGAAGACCTTCTCCGCCGGCCAGTTCGCCAACGCGGGGGAGTTCACGGTCGGCGTGACCAGGATCGAGGAGGCAGAGTGAGCGACGATTCCGAGGAGTTCCGCGACCAGGCGGACGCCGTCTACCAGGCGCTGCTCGCGCGCATCGGCGAGGGTGCGCCCGAGCGCAGGCTGGATGCCACCCGGCGCGCCGTCGAACTGCTGGGCGACCCCCAGCGCGCGTATCCGATCGTCCACATCACGGGGACGAACGGCAAGACGTCGACGAGCCGCATCACCGAGAGCATCCTGCGTGCGTACGGCCTGCGGACGGGCCTGCTGACCAGTCCGCACCTGGTGCGCTTCAACGAGCGCATCGTGATCGACGGCCAGCCGATCTCCGACGAAGCGCTCGTGCGCAACTGGGAGGATGTGCAGCCGTACATCGAGATCGTCGACGGCGAGCTCGCGGAGAAAGGCCAGGCGCCGCTCACGTTCTTCGAGGCGCTGACCGTGCTCGCATACGCCGCGTTCGCCGACGCGCCGGTCGACGTGGCCGTGATCGAGGTCGGCATGGGCGGCGAGTGGGACTCCACCAACGTCGGCGACGGCCAGGTGGCGGTGTTCACCCCGATCTCGCTCGACCACACCAAGGCGCTCGGCGACACCGTCGCGGAGATCGCGCGCACCAAGTCCGGCATCATCAAGCCCGCCGCCGACGTGGTGAGCTCCGCCCAGACACCGGATGCGCTGGCCGAGCTGACCACCGCGGCCGGGCTCACCGAGTCCACCATCGCCGTGCAGCCCGGAGCGTTCGACGTGGCATCCACCTCGGTGGCCGTCGGCGGGCAGCTGGTGAGCATCCGGGGCCTTGCCGCCACGTACGACGAGCTGTTCCTCCCGCTGTACGGCGACCACCAGGCGCAGAACGCCGCCGTCGCTGTCGCCGCCGTCGAGACGTTCCTCGGCCGGGGCACGCAGCCGCTCAAGGCCGACCTCCTGGAGGAGGGCTTCGCCACGGCGACCTCGCCGGGACGCCTGCAGTTGATCGGCGTCGACCCGACCGTGCTGGTGGACGCCGCCCACAACCCGGCGGGCGCTCAGACCCTCGCGGATGCGATGCGCCGCTACTTCGACTTCGACGAGCTGACCTTCGTATTCGGCTCGCTCGCCGACAAGGATGCGCGCGGCATCGTGCGCGCGCTCGCCCCGGTCGCCACCCAGTTCTACGTGACGGAGCCGCGCTCCGATCGCGCGCTTCCGGCCGACGAGCTGGGCGAGATCGTGCTCGACGAGGTCGGCGACGAGGCGACCATCGTCTACGGCGACCTCGAGGAGGCGCTGGATGCTGCCCGAGAGTGGGCGGCGGAGGAGCCGAAGCGCGCCGTGGTCGTCACAGGCTCGATCGTGCTCGTCGGCGACGCGATGGCCATCGCGGAGGCCGGCGAGTGGAAGCCGACCAGCTCGTGAGCGACGCGGAGAAGCCCGCGAAGGCCGCACGGCCGCGCCGGGAGCGCACGGTCAGGGAACTGCTCGGCTCGATCGTGCTCGGCTTCGAGCTGATCGTCGTCTTCCTCGGCGCCCTGGTGCTGTTCGGCCTCGGCTCGCTGCCCGCCGGCGTCGCGCTCGGCGGGGGAGCGGCGCTCGTCGTCCTGATGATCGTCGCCATCGGCACGCTGCGCTCCCCGGTGGGCATCGTGCTCGGCTGGTTCGTCCAGCTCGTCGTCGTGGCGGCGGGCTTCCTCGTCCCCGCCTTCTTCATCGTCGGCGCCATCTTCACGGCCATGTGGGCGTACTGCATGATCGCGGGCGCCCGCATCGACCGCAACAAGAAGGCCGCGCACGCGGCCGCAAACGGAACGGAGAATCCATGACCACCCCCGTCGAAGAGACCCTGGTGCTCGTCAAGCCGGACGGCGTCGCTCGCAACCTCACGGGCGAGATCCTGCGCCGCATCGAGGCGAAGGGCTACTCGCTCGTCGACATCCGGATGCTGCAGGCCGACCGCGACCTGCTCGCCGCGCACTACGCGGAGCACGAGGGCAAGCCGTTCTACGAGCCGCTTGTCGAGTTCATGGAGTCCGGCCCCATCGTCGCGATCCGCCTCGCGGGCAACCGCGTGATCGAGGGCTTCCGCTCGCTCGCCGGCACCACTGACCCGACCACGGCCGCGCCGGGCACCATCCGCGGCGACTTCGCCCGCGACTGGGGCCTCAAGGTGCAGCAGAACCTCGTGCACGGCTCCGACTCGCCCGAGTCCGCCGCGCGCGAGCTCGCCCTCTGGTTCGCCTGAAACCCATCGAGTCCGAACTTGTTCACGCGACACGCCGAGTGTCACCGTGAATAAGTTCGGACTCGAATTTATGGGGGCTAGACGAAGACGTTGTTGATCCAGTCGAGCTGGATCTGGGCGAGGATCGCGACGATCGCGTAGGAGATCACCGTGATCAGGGGCACCCAGGAGTAGAGCTTGCCGAAGAAGACACGCCCGGACTCCGGGATGGGGATGTTGCCCGATTTGAGGTTGTAGAGCGTCACGGCCCAGAAGGTCGGGATGGTGACCAGCCAGGTGACCATGCACCACGGGCAGAGCACGTTGAGCACGGTGATCGACTGCGTGATGAGGAAGATGACCAGGGCCATCGCGCCGATCACGCCGAGGTTGAAGAGCATCCAGAACCACTTGGCGAAGCGCGCCCCGGCGAGCACCCCGACGCCCACCGCGATGGTCGCGGTCCAGCCGATCAGGCCGAGCAGCGGGTTGGGGAAGCCGAACAGCGACCCCTGCCAGGAGTTGAGGTTCTTCGTGCACCCGACGAGCAGGCTGAAGTTGCACGACAGCTGCGCATCCGGGTTCTCGAGAAGGTGGAACTTGTCCATCGTGAGCATGAAAGCAGCCCAGAGGCCGATGGCCCCGGCGACGATCAGGAAGATGGCGAGTACGGTCGGGCGGCGCTCGGCTGTAGTGGTGGACACAGTCGGATTATGGCATGACCGATCGCGTGTCGACCTGAGAGGCAGCCGCGTTCCTGGTGCGGTCATGCGATAATCGTTGCAACTGGTTTCTGCGGCGTGTGCCGGAGAGACGCCAGCGAAGGCTTATGGGCGTTGCGACGCCCGAACGGCCGGCCGAGGTGGCCGACCGACAACGAACGTAAAGAAACGAGATCGTCTGCGGACCGCGCCACGAGCCGACCGCACGCGTGAAGGATTGGCGGTCGCAGGCGCAACGCGTCTGCTGCCCTTATGAAAGTACCCGGCGCGCGGGAGACCGCGGCTGGTCGAGGAGTGCACCAGCGATGGTGGAAAACGAAAATACTGACAACACGCAGAACAACGGATCGGAAGCGGGGCCCAGGAAGCGATCGCGCCTCTTCGGTTCCAGGAAGAGCGCCAAGAAGAGCGCCTCCGCCGTGCCTGCGAACGATTCGCGTGAGGCCATTGCGTCCTCCGCGCCGACGGTGGCCGGGCATGCCTCGACCGCGCCCGCCGTCCAGGAGAGAACACCCATGGACGAGAAGATCCACGACAACCACGACAGCCACGACGACATCATCGGCTCCGGCCCGTTCCCGGCCGGGCAACCGGCCGTGACGACGGAGCAGGCTCCGGATGCTGGCGCGGCCCAGCCCGCCGACGCGGCGACGGACAGCGCCGACGCCGCAGGCGCAGCTCCCGCCGCACCGGATGCTCCCGCCGCCGAGGCGGACACGGCGCTGCCCGGCCTCCCGCCGACGACGCTGCTGTTCCAGGCCCCGGACATCCTGCCGCTGCCTCCGCTCCCACACGACGAGTACGACGACGACGAGCCGAGCACGGTCCGCCGCCGTTCGCGCCGCCGCGCAGGCGAGGAGAACCGCTCCGGGTCGAACGACCCGGCCAACACGGTCGTCAAGGTCCGCGCCCCGCGCGAGCCGGAGCTCATCACCGAGCCGCAGCGCATCAAGGGCTCGACCCGTCTCGAGGCGAAGAAGCAGCGCCGCCGCGACGGCCGTGACGCCGGCCGCCGCCGTCCCGTCATCACCGAGGCCGAGTTCCTCGCCCGCCGCGAGTCCGTCGACCGCCAGATGATCGTGCGCGAGAAGGGCGGCCGCATCCAGATCGGCGTGCTCGAAGACAAAGTGCTCGTCGAGCACTACGTCGCCAAGTCGCAGGAGGCGTCGCTGATCGGCAACGTCTACCTGGGTCGCGTGCAGAACGTGCTGCCCAGCATGGAGGCTGCGTTCGTCGACATCGGCCGTGGCCGCAATGCCGTGCTGTACTCCGGCGAGGTCGACTGGGATGCCGCGGAGACCGGCAACCAGCCGCGCCGCATCGAGCTGGCGCTCAAGCCGGGCGACCGCGTGCTCGTCCAGGTCACGAAGGACCCCGTCGGGCACAAGGGCGCCCGCCTCACCAGCCAGGTCTCGCTGCCCGGCCGCTACCTCGTCTACGTGCCGAACGGCTCGATGAACGGGATCAGCCGCAAGCTTCCGGACACCGAGCGTGCCCGTCTGAAGAAGATCCTCAAAGAGGTCCTGCCGGAGAACACCGGCGTCATCGTGCGCACCGCCGCCGAGGGTGCGACTGAGGAGCAGTTGACGCTCGACGTCACGCGCCTCACTGCGCAGTGGGCCGACATCAGCAGGCAGGTCGAGACCGTCGGGGCGCCCGCGCTCCTGCACAGCGAGCCCGACCTGCTGATCAAGATCGTCAGGGACGTCTTCAACGAGGACTTCCAGAAGCTGATCATCGCCGGCCAGGATGCGCAGAGCACCATCGAGAACTACCTCCGTCAGGTCGCCCCCGACCTCCTCGACCGCGTCGAGGCGTACACGGGCGAGCGGGATGCGTTCGACGAGTTCCGCATCACGGAGCAGATCGAGAAGGCGCTCGACCGCAAGGTCTGGCTGCCGTCCGGTGGCTCGCTCGTGATCGACCGCACAGAGGCGATGACGGTCGTCGACGTCAACACCGGCAAGTTCGTCGGCTCCGGCGGGAACCTGGAAGAGACCGTCACCAAGAACAACCTGGAAGCCGCCGAGGAGATCGTCCGCCAGCTACGCCTGCGCGACGTTGGCGGCATCATCGTCGTCGACTTCATCGACATGGTGCTCGAGTCCAACCGCGACCTCGTGCTCCGCCGCCTGATCGAGTGCCTGAGCCGCGACCGCACCAAGCACCAGGTGGCAGAGGTCACCTCGCTCGGCCTCGTGCAGATGACGAGGAAGAAGCTCGGCCTCGGCCTGCTCGAGACGTTCAGCGAGGCGTGCGAGGCCTGCGCAGGCCGCGGTGTCATCGTGCACCACGACCCGGTCGTCAAGCACCGTCAGACCCCGCAGCAGCAGCCGCAGAGCGAGCGCCGCCGCGGCCGTGGCGGTCAGCAGTCCGGCGGCAACGGCTCGTCGAACGGCAACGGCAATGGCAACGGCTCGTCGAACGGAAACGGCAACGGCGGCTCGAACGGTAACGGCGGTGGCACCCCCACCGGCGTGACCCACGCGATCACCGACGACGCCAAGAACGCGCTGGCCCAGATCGCGGCGAGCACACTGGCCCACCCGCACGACGAGCACCAGCAGCCGGTGGACGCGCCTGCCGCCTCCGCGGAGTCCGCGCACGGCAAGCACGTCGCCGGCGAGCAGGAGCAGCAGCAGGATGCGCCGAAGAAGTCCCGCAGGAAGAGCGGCAAGCGCGACAGGGCCAAGGCGGCGGAGGCCGAGCAGGCAGCCACTGAGCAGCCGGCGACGCAGGAGAGCGCCCCGCAGGCCGAGACGGCGCCGGTGCGCGAGCAGCAGCAGCGCGAGCCGCAGGCGCCCGCTGAGCGCCCGGCAGCGGCCCGCGAGAGTGCGGACGCGTCCGTGCCCCTGATCGAGCTTCCTGAGCCCGCAGCGGCTCCTGTGACGCGTCGCACGCCCACCAAGGAGGCCGAGCTGCTGCTCGACTCCGTGCTGGACGCCCTTCCGCAGCCGAAGCAGCCCGGTCAGGGCCGCGGACGCAGCCGCAGGGTGAGCACGGCGGCGATCGTCGGTGGAGACACCGCGCCCCAGATCACGCGGGCAGAGATCACCCGGGCGGAGCAGGGCGAGTAGCCCACCGCATCCCGAACCGAGTGAAGGCGCGGGGTCAGTGCTTGCGCACTCGATCCCGCGCCTTCACTCGCAGTCCGCTGGCGCGCAGCCGGATGACCAGCTCCTTGCCGTCCACGGCGGTGGCTCCCGCAGCCACCAGCTCGTCGTAGCGCTTGTCCGGCACGTCGTAGTGGTCCAGGTCGAACGCGCGCCGCGCGATGTCGTTGGCGGCCGCGAACGCGTGCAGCTCGTCGAGGCTGGAATCGCTCACCAGGTGCGACCACAACATGCCGTGGGCGGGCCATGCCGGGGGATCGATCAGGACCGTCATACAATGATCATAGGAACCGACGCCGTCGATGGCGTCGATCGGCCCCGGAGCCCTCTCGTTGAATTGACGATAGAAGGGTCGTCGGGTAAAGTTGACCGTTGGTGTGTGTCGGGCGTATCCCGCTCGACCATCATGGTTTTCTGAGAGCCGCTCCGTCGCACTGCGACGAAGACGGACTCGCCAGTAACTTCCTGAAGAGTAAACAGACAGGACCAGGTCCGCGGCTCATCGAGCCGAGGGGAGCTGTTCCCCGAAGAAAAGGTACGTAAAAGTGGTTTACGCAGTTGTGCGCGCCGGAGGCCGGCAGGAAAAGGTCGAGGTCGGCACCATCGTGACGATGGACCGGATCAAGGCTGATAAGAACGGCAACGTCGAGCTGGCTGCTGTGCTGCTTGTCGACGGCGACAAGATCACCTCCGACGCCGGTTCGCTGGCGAAGGTCAAGGTCACCGCTGAGGTTCTCAACGACCTCCGTGGCCCGAAGATCGTGATCCAGAAGTTCAAGAACAAGACCGGCTACAAGAAGCGCCAGGGGCACCGTCAGGACCTCACGCGCGTCAAGATCACCGGCATCAAGTAGCCGATCGACCTCAGGCTTAGGAGAAGAAGCAGATGGCACACAAAAAGGGAGCGAGCTCCACTCGCAACGGTCGTGACTCGAACGCACAGCGCCTCGGCGTGAAGCGCTTCGGTGGCCAGGTCGTCGGAGCGGGCGAGATCATCGTCCGCCAGCGCGGCACCCACTTCCACCCCGGCGTGAACGTCGGACGTGGCGGCGACGACACCCTGTTCGCCCTCGCAGCCGGCTCGGTCGAGTTCGGCAACAAGGGCGGCCGCAAGGTCGTCAACATCGTGGCCGCCGAGGCGTAAAGCCCCGCACCACGCACCAGCATTCGAGGATGGGCGGGCTTCGGCCCGCCCTTTCTCCATTTACAGACTGAACAGTCAGGAATCGAGGGACCCCCATGGCAACGTTCGTGGATCACGTGACGTTGCACCTGCGCGCCGGCAACGGCGGCAACGGGTGCGTCTCCGTCCGACGGGAGAAGTTCAAGCCGCTGGCAGGACCGGACGGCGGCAATGGAGGCAACGGCGGCGACATCGTCCTCGTGGCCGACCCCCAGGTCACGACCCTGCTCGCCTACCACCGCGCGCCGCACCGCTCCTCGCAGAACGGCGGCTTCGGCATGGGAGACCACCGCAGCGGCCACCTCGGCGAAGAGCTCGAACTCCCCGTCCCCGTCGGCACCGTGGTCAAAGACCCGTCCGGCGTCGAACTGATCGACATGAACGAGCCGGGGATGCGCTACGTCGTCGCTCCCGGCGGCATCGGCGGGCTCGGCAACGCCGCCCTGTCGAACCCCAAGCGCAAGGCCCCCGGCTTCGCGCTGCTCGGCACGCCGGGCTGGGAGGGCGACGTCCTCCTCGAACTCAAGACCGTCGCCGACATCGCGCTCGTCGGCTACCCGTCGGCGGGCAAGTCGAGTCTGATCGCCGCCCTGTCGTCCGCGAAGCCGAAGATCGCCGACTACCCGTTCACCACGCTGCACCCCAACCTCGGTGTCGTGCAGGCGGGAGACACCCGTTTCACCGTCGCCGACGTGCCAGGCCTGATCGAGGGCGCGAGCGAGGGCAAGGGCCTCGGGCTCGAGTTCCTCCGCCACGTCGAGCGCTGCAGCGCCCTGCTGCACGTCCTCGACTGCGCGACGCTGGAGCCCGGCCGCGACCCGCTGAGCGACCTCGACGTGATCCTCGGCGAGCTCGGGGCGTATCCCGTGCCGGAGGGGCAGACCCCGCTGCTGGAGCGCCCGCAGCTCATCGCCCTGAACAAGATCGACGTGCCGGAGGGCCGCGAGCTGGCCGAGTTCGTCCGGCCCGACCTGGAAGCGCGCGGCTACCGCGTGTTCGAGATCTCGACCGTCAGCCACGAGGGCCTGCGTCAGCTGTCCTTCGCCCTGGCCGAGGTGGTCGAGCAGGCACGTGCGGATCAGGCGGCGGCCGAGGCGGAGCGCCCGCGCATCGTCATCCGCCCGCAGGCCGTGGACGACGGTGGGTTCGTCGTCAAGGTCGAGGGCGGCTCGGACGGCCCCGTCTACCGCATCCTGGGCGCCAAGCCGGAGCGCTGGGTCGCGCAGACCGACTTCTCGAACGACGAGGCCGTCGGCTTCCTGGCCGACCGGCTGGCGAAGCTCGGCGTCGAGGACCGCCTGTTCAAGGCGGGAGCCGTCTCCGGTTCCACTGTGGTCATTGGTAGGGACAACGGCGTGGTCTTCGACTGGGAGCCGACCCTCACCTCCACGGCCGAGCTCATCACGTCGCCGCGCGGAACGGACGTGCGCCTCGACGGCAACGCCCGCCCCACCCGCAACCAGCGTCGCGAGGACTACTTCGACAGAATGGATGCGAAGGCCGAGGCCCGCGCGGAGCTGCTGCGCGAGCGCGAGGCCGGCCTCTGGCAGGACGACGACTACGCAGACGATGTCGCAGACCTCGCCCCCGCAGAGGGCGAGCAGGGGCAGAACGGCCAGGGCGGCCAGAACAGGGAGACCGATTCGGAATGACCATCGACGACCGCAGCCAGGTCCCCACCGCGCGACGCGTCGTCGTCAAGGTGGGTTCGTCCTCCATCAGCGGGGAGAACGCCGGGCAGATCGGTCCGTTGGTCGATGCTCTCGCCGAAGCGCACGGGCGCGGCACCCAGGTGATCCTGGTGTCGTCCGGTGCGATCGCCACGGGCATCCCGTATCTGGCGCTGCAGGAGCGCCCGACCGACCTGGCGACGCAGCAGGCCGCCGCCGCCGTCGGGCAGAACGTGCTCATCTACCGCTATCAGGACAGCCTCGACCGGTACGACATCGTCGCCGGCCAGGTGCTGCTGACCGCCGGTGACATGGAGACCCCGACGCACCGCATCAACGCCAAGCGGGCGATGGAGCGGCTGCTCGACCTGCGCATCCTGCCCATCGTCAACGAGAACGACACCGTGGCGACGCACGAGATCCGGTTCGGCGACAACGACCGGCTGGCCGCGCTCGTCGCGCTGCTGGTCGAGGCCGACCTGCTCGTGCTGCTGTCCGACGTGGATGCGCTCTACACCAAGCCGCCGCAGGAGCCGGGCGCGGAGCGCATCGACGTCGTCGAGTACGACGACGCCCTGGAGGGCGTCGAGATCGGCTCGACCGGACTGTCCGGCGTCGGCACAGGCGGCGCCCTGACGAAGGTGTCCGCTGCGCGCCAGGCCGCGGAGAACGGCACGGCCGTGATCCTGACCGCCACGTCGAACGTCTCGCAGGCCCTCGGCGGCGAGGCGGTCGGCACCTGGTTCGCCCCAGCGCGGGATGCGGTCGCAGCGCCCTAAACTTGAGTCATGGTCGACACCATCACCGAATCGCTCTCGCTCGTCGAGAAGCTCGCAGCTGCCAAGCGCGCGTCGCGCGTGCTCGCCACGGCGAACACCGACGCCAAGAACGCCGCCCTCCGCGCGGTCGCGGCCGGTCTGCAGTCGCAGGCTCCGCGCATCCTGGAGGCGAACGAGCTCGACCTGGCCAACGGCCGTGAGAACGGGCTGTCGACAGGGCTGCTCGACCGGCTCACGCTGACCGAGACGCGTCTCGGCGCGCTGGCGGACGCGGTGCTGGAGGTCGTCGGCCTGACCGACCCCGTCGGCGAGGCCGTGCGGGGGAGCACGCTGCCGAACGGCGTGTCGATCACGCAGGTGCGCGTGCCGTTCGGCGTGGTCGGCGCGATCTACGAGGCGCGCCCGAACGTCACGGTCGACATCGCGGCCCTCGCGTTGAAGAGCGGCAACGCCGCCGTGCTGCGCGGCGGAAGCGCGGCGATCACCACCAACCGCGTGCTCGTCGCGGTGATCCAAGATGCGTTCGCCTCCGTCGGGCTGCCGTCCGACGCCGTGCAGACCATCGACGAGTTCGGTCGCGACGGCGCCACCCAGCTGATGAAGGCGCGCGGCTACGTGGATGTGCTCATCCCGCGGGGGAGCGCAGACCTGATCCGCACGGTCGTCACCGAGTCGACGGTCCCTGTGATCGAGACCGGCGCGGGCGTCGTGCACATCGTGCTGGACGAGTCCGCCCGTGAGGACTGGGCCGTCGACATCGTGCGCAACGCCAAGGTGCAGCGGCCGAGCGTCTGCAACGCGGTCGAGACGCTGCTCGTGCTGCGCTCCGCCGCCGACCGGCTACTGCCTCCCGTGCTCGGTGCGCTCACCGCATCCGGTGTCACCATCCACGCGGACGAGCGCTCCATCGGCTACGCGGAGTCCGCCGTTCCCGTCACCGAAGAGGACTGGGCGACGGAGCACATGAGCCTCGACATCTCGGTGAAGGTCGTCGACGACCTGGACGAGGCGATCGAGCACATCCGCACGTACTCGACCCAGCACACCGAGGCCATCATCACGAACGACCTCGCCAACGCGGAGCGCTTCCTGGCCGAGGTGGACTCCGCGGTGGTGATGGTGAACGCCTCCACCCGGTTCACCGACGGAGGCGAGTTCGGCTTCGGGGCGGAGGTCGGCATCTCCACCCAGAAACTGCACGCGCGCGGGCCGATGGGCCTGCCGGAGCTGACCAGCACCAAGTGGATCGTCCGCGGGTCAGGGCAGTTCCGGGCGTGACGCGCCACTAGACTGGTTCGCAGGCGTTCGCGCCACCGGAAAGGAAGAAACTCGATGACCCACCTGTCGCTGCTGCTGGCCGAGGCCGAAACGCACGTTGAACTCCCCATGCCGACATGGGCGTACGGCGCGATCGCGATCGTGATCTTCACCGTCCTCGGTTTCGTCATCTGGTCGTACCGCGACGTGGCGAACCGCCACAGCCACAAGGCCGGCCCCGGTGCCGCATCCCACGCAGGAGCGCCAGGCGCCACGCACCACGGCGACGGCCACCCCACCCAGGGTCACTGACCACTGCCTGACGAATGCAGCTGACGGAGAAGCGTCGCACGCGCATCGGTGTGATGGGCGGCACGTTCGACCCCATCCATCACGGGCACCTGGTCGCGGCCAGCGAGGTCGCCCAGTCGTTCGATCTGGATGAGGTCATCTTCGTCCCGACCGGCCAGCCGTGGCAGAAGGGCGAAGTGACGCCGGGGGAGCACCGCTATCTGATGACGGTGATCGCGACGGCCTCCAACCCGCGCTTCACGGTGAGCCGCGTCGACATCGACCGCGAGGGTCCGACCTACACGATCGACACCCTGCGCGACCTGCACGAGTCACGGCCGGACGCCGAACTCTTCTTCATCACGGGGGCGGACGCCATCGCGCAGATCCTCAGCTGGCGGGATGTGCAGGAGCTCTGGGACCTCGCTCACTTCGTGGCTGTGAGTCGTCCGGGACATGACTTGAGTATTTCTGGATTGCCGACCCAGGACGTAAGCTTGTTGGAAGTTCCGGCCTTGGCGATCTCGTCAACCGACTGCCGGACCCGGGTGAGCAGGGGATTCCCGGTCTGGTACTTGGTGCCGGACGGGGTTGTTCAGTACATCTCCAAACACCATCTGTATCGGAGTGTGGCATGACTTTGTGGCAAGACCCGCCGCCACAGACACGGCGACAGGCGCGCGAGAACGAGCGCTCGGCGGAACAGCAGGCTGCCGGCCAGGCGTCCCGCCGTGCTGGCACGGCTCAGCCGACGCCGGGTGGCGAGATCCCGACCTTGACGACGCCGTACACGTTCTCGTCCGACCAGGCCGACCGCGATGCCCAGGGCGATGCAGGCACGGACGAGGCCGCCGAGCGGCCCGCGATCCCTGCCTCTGCCTTCGAGGAGCCGGGCGTCACGCCCCCGTCGCGCCCGAACCTGCCGACGTTCGGCAACGCCTTCGATCTTCCGGCCGCGCCCGCTGCGTCCACCACTCAGGATGCACCGGAGTCGTCGACCATGTTCAAGCAGGCGAGTGACGTGTCCCAGCCGGAGCCGGTGACGGTTCCCGTCCCCGTCGTCAAGCCCGAGGCTTCAGCACCCGCGCCCGCAACGCCGGCGTCGCAGGGCACCCCGCCCGCCACGCAAGCCACCCCCGAGCGTGCTCTGACGCGTCGCGAGTTGCGTGCAATGCTCCAGGCCCAGGAGGCCAACCAGCAGGCCGGGCAGCCGGATGCGGTCATCCCGGTCACGTTCACCCCGCCCGCCGACCCGGCGCCCGCGCGTCCGGCCGCCGAGCCGGAGGTCGCGTCGTCGTCGCCGACCGCGTGGCCGTTCGCCCCGCTCGGGGCGTCGTCCG
Source organism: Leifsonia sp. NCR5 (assembly GCF_002105485.1). NCBI lineage: Bacteria > Bacillati > Actinomycetota > Actinomycetes > Micrococcales > Microbacteriaceae > Leifsonia > Leifsonia sp. NCR5. The sequence continues at coordinate 45,059 of NZ_NCSR01000004.1, read as the reverse complement.
ACAGCGCAGCAAGCGCCGCGTCGTCCGCTCCCGCCTCCTCGCCGGAGGGCACCGCTGCTCCGGCCGCTTCGGTCAGCGCATCCACTGCCGACTCGTCGTTGCTCGCACCGACGTCGGCGCCTGCCGAGAAGTCGTCCGGCTCCGATGCGGACGCACGCTCCGACGAGGCCGACAGCACGCTGGAACGCCAGCCGTTCACCCCGCCGACCGGTCACTGGTCGACGGCGGCCGAACTGGACGACAAGAACCAGCCGTTCGACCAGATCATCTCGCGCAACGTCGGCCAGTCCGGCTCGGCGACCACCACGAACGCGCTCATCCTGCCCGTGCTGCCGACCGCAGACGCGACCGGCCCGCTCACCGCGACCGGCGAGATCCTCGTCACCGGCTCGATCGACCTGCCCCGCGGGCTCGGTGCAACGGGCGCCCACCCGGACAGGATCGATTCCTCCGACCTCGACCGCCTGCTCGACGGCGACGAGAACGAGTTCAACACGTCCGAGGTCGCGCCGATCCGTGCATCCCGGGCCATCAGCTCGCACACGTCGACCCGCGGCGTCATCGCCCCGCCGAAGAAGCGCGGCGGCAAACTGCCCGTCGTGCTGATCGTCACTGCAGGCGTGCTCGCCGTCGGTGTCATCGGCCTCCTCATCTCCGCTTACGTCTTGAAGGTGTTCTGATCATCCTTTCCACCCTGTTCCACCCCGCCGCCCCCACGACGGAGGCCCGACCGTGACCGCGACAGAGCACGCCAAGCAGATCCTGCAGCTCGCAGCGAAGGCAGCGGACTCCAAGTCCGGCGAAGACCTGGTGGCGCTCGACGTCTCCGGCCCGCTGCCCCTCACCGACGCGTTCCTGCTGGTCAGCGGCCGTGTCGAGCGCAACGTCATCGCCATCGCCGGTGAGATCGAAGACCAGCTGAACGAGGCGGGTGTCAAAACCCTGCGTCGCGAAGGCAAGGCGGAAGGCCGCTGGGTCCTCCTCGACTTCGGCGACCTGGTCGTGCACGTCTTCCACGAGGAAGACCGCATGTACTATGCGCTCGAACGCCTTTGGAAAGACTGCCCGGTCATCCCGCTCGAACTGCCCGTGCACGAGGGCGCCGAGTAGCGCATCCCGGTTCGGCGTTCTTTGCGCAGTGTGTGAGAGTTCTCTCATGCTGCGCTGATTGACTGACGGCATGAGATGCCCGACAGACAACGCCACCCTCGTGATGAGCGAGCGCAGTGGAATCGAAATCGACTACTGCCCCGAATGCCGCGGAGTGTGGCTCGACCGCGGGGAGCTGGACAAGATCATCGACCGCGCGCAGCCGGTGGCGGGTGGTGGAGCGGGTGGCGGAGCGCAGCAGTACGGCCAGCAGCCGCAGTACGGGCAGGCTCCGCAGCAGGGGTCGCAGCAGCCCGGCCACGCGCAGCAGCAGTACCCGTACAAGAAGAAGCGCGAGAACTGGCTCAGCGAACGCTTCGACTGACCGCGGCACGCCCGAGCGTCGCGCTGGTTTCTTCCAGACCTGGATCATGTAGTACGCTAAACGAGTTGTTTCGGAGAGATCGGGAACAGCGTCTGGGTCTGTGGCGCAGCTGGTAGCGCACCTGCATGGCATGCAGGGGGTCAGGGGTTCGAGTCCCCTCAGATCCACCACCGAAGGGTCAGCCCCCGCGAGAAATCGCGGGGGCTGACCCTTTTTCGCGTCCGTCCTGACACTCGGTCGTCGGGCCGGAGTGGTTGCCATTTCGGGATGTATGCGCATACACTGTCCCGAATTGATATCCCAGCACGACCACCTCGGGATGCTCCACACCGAAGGAAGCCAGCAATGAAGCGGACGACGATGCCCCCTCCCACCCTCTCCAGAGCGATCGGCGCGGGTGTCGCGCTGGTCACCTCCGCCCTCGTCGGTGGGGCGATCGCCGCGCCCGCGAGCGCCGCCCCACCCGCCGCCAGCACCGTCGACACCACCGGCCCCGCATCGACTGACGTCACCCCGTACACCGCAGAGCTCACGCGGTGGGCCGCGGACACCTGGCGGTCGATGGCCGCCATGACCGACCCCACGACAGGCCTCCCCGCTGACAACATCGGCGGCGACCTCAGCCCGGCCACCGCATCCGGGTTCACCTCACCGACGAACATCGGCGGCTACCTGTGGTCGACGCTCGCGGTGCGCGATCTCGGCATCATCGGCGGTGCGGAGGCGCACGACAGGGTAGCGACCACCATCGGCACCCTCGAGACGCTCGAGCGGAACGCCGCGAGCGGCATGTTCTACAACTGGTACTCACCGGCGGACGGCACGAAGCTGACCACCTGGCCGGAGAACGGCACCGTGGTCAACCCGTTCCTCAGCACGGTCGACAACGGCTGGCTGGCCGCCGGGCTCCGGATGGTCGCCAACGCCGAGGCGGACAGCGATCCGGCCCTCAGCGCCCGGGCGCGCGCGCTCTACGACTCGATGGACTTCGGCGTCTTCTACGACCCGCAGGGCAAGCAGCCCGTGCTCCCCGCCGGCGCCAACCGCGGCGGGTTCTGGGAGACGCCACCCGTCGGGGAGACCGGATGCGAGGCTCCCGCCTACAACGGCGCGCCCGTCACGCTCGTCTACACCTGCCACCACTACGACACCACGGTCAGCGAGAGCCGCATCGCCACCTACCTGGGCATCGTGAACGGGCAGATCCCCGCATCCGGGATGTACGGCACGTTCCGCACCATGCCGGACGGCTGCGACTGGTCGTGGCAGGAGCAGCGGCCCACCGGGCAGGACCGGGTGTACGACGGGCTGACCGTGTACGAAGGGGCGTACTCGTACGACGGGATGTCGTTTGTGCCGAGCTGGGGCGGGAGCATGTTCGAGGCGTTGATGCCGTCGCTGCTGGTGCCGGAGGAGCAGTGGGGGCCGACCTCGTGGGGGCTCAACCACCCGATCACCGTCGCGGTGCAGGAGAAGCACGGAGAGGACGCCGGATACGGATACTGGGGGTTCTCGCCGTCCAGCAACCCGGCGGGCGGCTACCGCGAGTACGGCGTCGACCTCGCGGGGATGAAGGCGGACGGCTACCTCTCCGACCAGGAGAACACCGACGTCGACCAGTCGTACCGCGACTGCCCGGACGCCGACCGCGGCCACAATCCTGACCCGTCGTTCGGCGACGGCGTCGTGACCCCGCACGCCTCCTTCCTCGCACTCGGCTACGACCCGGCGGCCGCGGTCGCCAACCTGCGCGGCATCGAGAACGACCTGCACGCGTACGGGCCCGGCGGGTTCTACGACGCGGTCGCGGTGAAGAGCGGGACGATCGCGAAGCGCTACCTGTCGCTCGACCAGTCGATGATCCTCGCGGCCGTCAGCAACGCGGTCGACCACGGCGCGATGCGACGCCACTTCGCCGACGACCAGGTGCGGGATGCGCTGCAGCCGCTGATGGCGGCGCAGACGTTCTCCGCGGCGTGGGCCCCGGACGACGCGGAGACCGTGCCCGGCGACGGGGGAGCGGGCGGCGAAACGGGAGGCGGCGGCGCGGGCGAGCCCGGGCAGCCGGGGACAGGGACACAGCCCGTGGGCGACCCCGGACCGTCAACGTCCTCGCTCGCCGACGCGACCACCGCCGCACCCACGACGGCTCTCGCGGCGACGGGCTCCCGCGCGGGCGACAGCGCGGCGTGGTGGGCCGCACTCGCCCTGATCACCGTCGGCACAGGATCCGCCGGTCTCGTCGCCCGAGCAAGCAGACGCCGCCGAGACGCGTGACACCGGATGCGCGGGGCCGAGCGGGCACACCCGGGTCGGCCCCGCGCATCCACCGGCCGTCAGCCGATCGTCTTCTTCCAGCGGGCCGAATACGCCAGCGGGCGGAAGCCGACGGCCTCGTTCACGTCGAGCATGTGGCGGTTGTCTTCCGCGTTCATCGTCTCGACCGACCTGCTGGCCGGGAAGCGGTCGCCGAGCTCGCGCAGGTTGGTGAGCTTCAGCAGCATCCCGAGGCGACGGCCGCGGTGGCCGGCGAGCACGAGGGTGTCCATCTGCTCCGCCGGGCGGTCCGGTTCGGCGGGCACGTCGAGTTCGGTGTACCCGGCGGGCTCTCCCGTCTCCGCATCCACCACGATGGTGGTGAGGATGGTGCGCGGGCTCGCCTCCCAGTGGTCGTCGACGGAGCGGACGCGCTCGGCGGTCCAGACATCTTCGGACTGTTCGATACCGGCGTTCGGGGTGTCGGTGCTCATCCTGGTGCGCATCAGGGCGAGCGCGTCCACCCAGGCGTCGGGCGTTCGGCCCTGCCAGGTGACCGTGCGATACCCGGTCGAAGCGGCCAGCGCTTCCTGCAGGCAGGACGCCATGACATCCGCGTCCATCGGGAGTCCGAGGCTGCTCAGCCGCCCGATCTGTTCCAGCGTGAAGCCGAACCGGAGCAGGAACCGGGTGGAGGCGAGATCCAGCGGCATGGAGCCGAACCCGGTGGGCGCAGGAAGGCTGTCGCCGCCGATCCCGGCCGCGTAGTCCGTCTGGTTCTGGATGGTGCGGCGGCCGGCATCCACGGCCAGCTGTTCGAGCCGGGCGTAGATGGCCGCCCCGATGCCGTCGCCGCGGTAGCCGGGGAGCACCGCCACCGCCGCCCAGCACTCGGAGGCACCCGCGGGGAGCACGAGAGTGCCGCGCCCCACCACCCTGCCGTCCACGTGGGCGACGAAGCCCCTGCTGCCGATGGACTCGTCCTTCCAGTTCGGGAGGAGCTCGGCGGCGGCGATCTCGGGGGCGGGCAGCGGCGAGGTGTCGCCGCGCAGCTCGGCGATGACCGCGCTGCGCACGGCGGCCAGGCCGATGAAGTCGGCGGCGTCCGGTGCGTCGATGGTGTCCGGCACTGTGACGGCGGAGATGGTGAAGGCCGGGGCGGGACGGGTGTGATCGTAACGTGACATGAGAAACCTTTGTTTGCAGGATCGGTCAACTCACCCACGGTCGTGGGGAGGAGGGAATCGCTGCTAACGGATCACGGTGGATAGTGTTGCACGCCGCTCGGGCGCGGGACAAGGGGTTCTTGTGCTGCTCATCCCGATGCCGATTGAATGAGGGCATGAGCACCGTCGACCCGACCATCGCCCGGCGCGAGCGAGCGGAGCGACGGCCGTCGAACGTGCGTGTGGTCGTCACGCTGATCCTGCTGCTGGTCGGAGGGCTCGCCGCCGGGTACGGCTGGGGCGGCTTCGGGACGATGATGGCGACCCAGCCGGAGGATCCGCCCGTGCTCATCCTGGTCGCCATCCCGCTCGGGATGATGCTCGCCATCGGGGCGTCGATCGCGTGGGCGGCGCTCGTGATGAAGCGGGGCGACCTCGGCATCATGTACGGGAACGCCGCCGTGCTGCTCGGCGCAGGGGCGGGCGTGATCGTGGTGTCCGCGGAGAGCGGCCCGGCGTTCGTCACGATGATCGGCTACGGGCTGCTCGCCCTCGCGGTCGTCTGCCTGGTGCTCGGGATCGCGGCGGCCGGTGCGCGTGCGCGGCGCGAGAACGCGGACGAGGCGGCGATGCGGACGGGCACGCAGGTGACGGCGGTCGTCACCGACAAGGGATACACCGTGTTCCACGAGAGCGACCGGATCTTCACCACGGTCACGTTCGGCTTCACCGACCTGCAGGGCACGCAGCGCTGGGTGCAGCGGCCGATGCTGATCACGGCGGCGGACCCCATCCAGAACGGGCAGCAGACCCGGCTGTGGTTCGACCCGGCGAATCCGGGGAACGACAGGGCGATCGTGGTCGAGCTGGCGCACCGTTCGCCGCTGCGTGCGCGGACGCGCAGGGCCGACGCCCAGCGCTGAGCGGCGTGAGGGGGCTTTCAGAACACCCAGTGAGCCTCCAAGGTCATCGCGAGGACTTGTAGCTAGGATTCCGTCATCCCTTCTTTCGCCCGACCCTCCGAAGGACCTTCGATGACCGACCTCCCGCGCCGGCACCAGCGCGCACAGGGGCCAACCGCCGTCCGGCACGGCCGTCTGCCCCGTCGCCGCGCCGTCGGCACGGTCATGCGCATCCTCGCCGCGGCGGTCGCCGTGGTCGTGGTGAGCATCGGCTCTGTGGCCGCGTTCGCCGTCTGGGATGTCGCCCGCTCGGTGAAGACGGGCGTCGCGCTTCCGGCACTGCCCGGGCACACCAAGCAGGCGATCCCGAACGTCGGGGCGATCCAGGGCGGCGTGAACCTGCTCCTCACCGGCACGGACAGCCGCAGCAACCTGGGCGGCGTCTACGACTCGGCGGAGGAGCAGGACGCGAGCACCGGGGAAGGCAACAACGATGTGACGATGCTGCTGCACATCGCCCAGGACCATAAGAGCGCCATGGTGGTGAGCTTCCCCCGCGACCTGATGGTGGAGATCCCGGATTGCCCGGCCCCCAACGGCGGCGGCACCATCGACGGTTCCAGCAGCGCGATGTTCAACACGGCGCTGTCGCGCGGCGGGCTGGGCTGCGTGGTGCTGACCGTCGAGCAGCTGACCGGCATCGACATCCCGTTCGGCGCCGTGATCAACTTCAACGGCGTGAGTGCGATGTCGAACGCCATCGGCGGGGTGAGCGTCTGTCTCGCCACCCCGGTCACCGACGACTACACCACCCCGCCACTCGACCTTCCCGCCGGCGAGAACACTCTGGTCGGCGACATGGCGCTCTCGTTCCTGCGCAGCAGGCACGGAGTGGGGGACGGCAGCGACCTCGGCCGCATCAGCAACCAGCAGGTCTTCCTCTCCGCCCTGGCCAGGAAGGTCGTCTCCGGAGGCGTCCTCAGCAATCCGGTGCAGCTGTATGGGCTGGCGAAGGCGGCGGTCGAGAACATCACGCCGTCCGACACGCTCACCAACCCGACGACGCTCGTCGAGATCGCCCTCGCCCTCAAAGACACGGGGCTCGACAACATGGTGTTCCTGCAATACCCGGCGATCACCGATCCGGACGACGTGAACAGGGTGATCGTCGACGACAACGCCGCCTCCGCCATCAACACGGCCCTCGTCAACGACCAGCCGGTGAAACTCACCGGCAGCATCGGCCGTGCGGCGGAAGACCCGACGGCGCCGGGCACGCCCGAGCCGACCACCCCGACGACGCCCGACCCGACCGCACCGGATGCGTCGGCGCCCGCCACCCCCGGCGCGCCCGCGACCTCGGGTCCCGTCGAGCTGCCGAGCAGCATCACCGGGCAGACGGCGGCCCAGGCGACGTGCACGAAGGGGAACAACTAGGCGGGTCGCCCGCCTCACGGCGACGGCGGAGACGCCAGGAAGTGCCAGCCGAGCCACCACCAGAACAGCAGGATGGTGAACCGGGCCGCGCGGTCGGCGAGCACCACATCCAGCAGATCGGAGAACGGCGCCAGCCGCAGCGGATCGCGGTGCGACCGCAGCACGAGCAGCGCCATGACGGCGCCGCACAGCAGGAAGCCCGCGATGGTGACCTCTCTCATCGCCGTCCTCTCCTGAGCAGGGCGTATCCACCGGCGAGCCAGAGCACGACGAGCGCAGCGCGGGCGGGCGGCCAGGCGACGGCCGGGTCGACCAGGTCGGACAGCGCAGGGAACGCATTCTCGGCCGCAGGGGAGGAACGGCCGAGGAAGAACGCGGCGATCTCCCACGCGCAGCCGGCGACGATCACCGTCGACCAGGCGATGGCGGCGCGGCGGATCGCGGCGCGCGGCTCCGGTGCCGCGTCCTGGCTCTGCGGCCTGCCGTCCGCATCCACTGCTCCGGATGCGCTGGGCCGGTCCGCCCACACCACCGGGAACAGCAGCACCCCGAGGCCCACCACGAGTGCGGTGTCTGCGCCGCCGTAGAGCGGGGCGAACGCGAAGGTGAGCGCGGCGACGCCGATCAGGCTGAACGCGATGACGCGGCGCGAGAGCGTCTGCCCGTCGGGCAGCGCGCGCACCGGGATGTGCAGCCAGCCCAGCGCGTCGAGCGCGATGACCACCGCGCCGCCGAGGAAGATCCACGCATCCACCGGAACGCCTCTGAGGAAATGGAAGACGGCGGTGAGCACCAGGACGAGCAGCCAGGAGACACGGGTGATGACGGCGATCCGGGTCGCTGCGGGCCCGGAGCGCGCGGAGACAGGGCGCGGCTCGTCGGACATTTCAGGGTCAGGCTACGCCCTGCGCGCACCCGCGGCACGCTGGGAGGCGTCTGCGGTTGCCATTACGGCTCGCTCCCCGTTTACTGAGAACATGACCACCGAGCGCATGTCTTCGTCGCAACTCCGGGTGCTCGTCATCGCGATCCTCGCCAGTTTCGTCGCCTTCCTCGACGGTGCGGTGATCAACGTGGCGCTGCCCGCCATCGACAAGGAGCTGGGCGGCGGGCTGCCGCTGCAGCAGTGGGTGGTCGACGGCTACCTCGTGACGCTCGGCTCACTCATCCTGATCGCCGGGTCGCTGTCGGACGTGTTCGGCCGCAAGCGCGTGCTGTACGCGGGCCTGATCGGCTTCGGCGTGACCTCACTGCTCTGCGCGTTCGCGCCGTCCGGCGTGTTCCTGGTGATCGCGCGAGCCCTGCAGGGTGTCTCCGGCGCGCTCCTCGTTCCGAGCTCGCTCGCGCTCATCATCTCGACGTTCTCCGGCGCGGCGCAGGCGAAGGCGATCGGCCGCTGGACGGCCTGGACGGGCGTTGCCATGATCGCGGGCCCCGTGCTCGGCGGCGTCTTCGTCGACACGCTCTCCTGGCGCTGGGTGTTCGTGATCAACGTCATCCCCATCGGCATCACGCTCGCCATGATGATCGGGCTGAAGCAGGACCACGGGACGGGCGGCCGCGTCGACATCCTGGGCGCCGTGCTCGGCTCCCTCGGCCTGGCGGGAACCGTGTTCGCGCTGATCGAGCAGGGCGTGTACGGCTGGGGAAGCCCGCGCGTCTTCCTCCCGCTCATCGTCGGCATCCTGTCGCTCGCGGCGTTCTTCTTCTGGCAGACCAGGGCCAAGCAGCCGATGCTGCCGCTCGGGCTGTTCCGGGTGCACAACTTCTGGGTCGGCAACATCGCGACGGCGCTGGTCTACGGCGCGCTCGCCTTCGCGCCGCTGACCGTCACGCTCTATCTGCAGCAGGTCGCCGGGTTCGGGGCGACGGAGGCCGGGTTCGTGTTCATCCCGTCGACGCTGTGCATGCTGCTGCTGTCCGGGGTGTTCGGCGGTCTCGCGGGCAAGTACGGCCCCCGGCTGTTCATGGCCATCGGGCCGGTGATCGCCGGCTGCGGGTTCCTCTGGTTGCTGATGATGGGGGAGGACGTCAATTTCTGGACCAACCTCCTGCCTGCCGTCCTGCTCTTCGGCGTCGGCCTCTCGATCACGGTCGCCCCGCTCACCAGCGCGATCCTCGGCGCCATCCACCCGGCCCAGGCGGGCATCGGCTCCGCGGTGAACAACGCCGTGTCGCGCATCGCCGGGCTGGTGACGGTGGCCATGATCGGCCTCATCGTGGGAGGCACGCTCGACCGGGCGGGACTCGACAGGGCGATGATCGTCGCCGCCGGGCTGATGCTGGTCGGCGGCATCGTCTCAGCGGTCGGCATCCGCAACCACGAACCGGCAGCGGAGAAGGTTCAGACCGCGGTCGACTGACCGGCGAAGGCGAGCATCACCACGTCGACCACGGCGCAGCCCATGATGAGCTGCATGAGCAGCCGCGTCGGCGAGCGGCGCAGCAGCAGGACGACCCCGGTCACCGCGATGACCACGCCGATGGCAAGCCCGATCAGCAACGGGATGCGCGGAGGCCAGCCCGGCCCGAACGCGATCAGCACGCTGGCCGCGGCGAGGCAGGCGAAGGCGAGCAGCCCGCTCGGCACGGCCCCCATCCGGTGCGGCAGGCCCCGGATGCCCGTGCGGTCGTCGTCGGCGAGGTCCGGCAGGACATTGGTGACGTGCGCGGCGACACCGAGCAGTGCGCCGGCGGCGACCACCCAGGCGGCCGCGAGTCGCGGCGGCTCGAGTCCGAGGGTGACGATCGCGGGCAGGATGCCGAAGCTCACCGCGAACGGCAGAAACGAAACGGCCGTGGCCTTGAGGCCGAGGTTGTACGCCCAGCCGCCCGCGATGGCGACCACGTGTGCGACGGCGGCGAACGGGCCGAGCACGAGGGTGACCAGGACGGCAGCGACCAGGGCTACGAAGGCCGCCGTGCGCACGGTGCCGACGCCGATCGCGCCGCGGGCGGCCGGCTTGTCCGCCCGCTCGACCTGCGCATCCCGTGCTGCGTCGAGCCAGTCGTTCGACCAGCCGATGGACAACTGGCCGAGCAGGATCGCGAGCGCCAGCACCGCCAGGCGGCCGGGCGGATAGCCCAGACTCGCGCCGAGCACGGTCGCGACGACGGTGACAACCACGGTCGGACCCGGGTGGCTGGCGAGCAGCAGCGCCGTGACCTTGTTCGCCGCCGTCGCATTCGTCATGGCCGCCATGCTAGGCCGTCCGGAGGGCTTGCAAAAGACTTGCGCTGTCTTGCAAGGAATTGCGTATGCTGAGCGCATGTCGAAACGTCTCGCCGAGGTCGCTCGCAAGGTCGGGGTCAGTGAAGCGACGGTCAGCCGCGTCCTGAACGAGAAACCAGGGGTGTCCGAGGCGACGAGACAGGCGGTTCTCACGGCACTGGATGTGCTGGGGTACGAACGCCCGACCAAGCTGCGCGGAGAGCGTGCACGGCTGGTGGGACTCGTGCTCCCCGAGCTGCAGAACCCGATCTTCCCCGCCTTCGCGGAGGTGATCGGCGGCGCTCTCGCGCAGAACGGATACACGCCGGTGCTCTGCACCCAGACGGCCGGAGGCATCTCCGAGGCGGACTACGTGGAGCTGCTTTTGCAGCAGCAGGTGTCCGGCGTGGTCTTCGTTGGCGGGGCGTACGCGCAGCAGGATGCGTCGCACGAGCACTACGCCAGGCTCACCGACCTCAACCTGCCGACGGTGCTGGTCAACGCGCCGGTCGACGACCTCCCGTTCGCCACGGTGTCCTGCGACGACACCGTCGCGACGGCGCAGGCGCTCGGGCATCTCCGCTCGCTCGGGCACGAGCGCATCGGGCTGCTGCTCGGGCCGCGCGATCACGTGCCGTCACAGCGGAAGCTCGCCGCCGCCCGGCGGATCGTGGCGGGCTGGGGAGCCGAGCTCGACGATGATCTGATCGTGCACTCGCTCTACTCGCTGGAGGCCGGTCAGGCCGGGGCGGCGCGGCTGCTCAAGGCCGGGGTGACGTCGATCGTCTGCGCCAGCGACCCGATGGCGCTCGGCGCGATCAGGGCCGTGCGGCGCGCCGGCCTCTCCGTGCCGGCGGACGTGTCGATCGTCGGCTATGACGACTCGGCGCTGATGAATTGCACGGAGCCGCCGCTGACCACGGTCCGGCAGCCGATCGAGCCGATGGGGCGCACCGTGATCGAGCTGCTGCTGCGGCAGATCTCCAGCGACTCCGCCATCTCGGACGAGCTGTTCTTCGAACCGGAACTGGTGGTCCGAGGGTCGACGGGACCGGCTCAGCACGCGTAATTGTTATGCAATTCAGTGCAAATGTGCGCAAACGAATTACTCAGTGTCGTGTTCTTGCAGTGAACTGTCATTAACGCTACATTCGGCTCCACGACGACGGAGCCGGCAGTTCGGACACGTCATCGCGACGACCGAACCGCCGACCTGAGCGGCGCGGACGCGCCACGGATGGTCGGCGCGCACCGCACCGCGGGAGGTCGCCCGACCGAAGGGCACATCCGTGGACCTCCCCGTGCTGAGCGCGCAGCCCACCGCCCCCACCGCTGATGCTGCAGACGCCGCCGCTGCTGACGCCGTAGAGACCGCCGACGCCGCCGAGCAGGCCGCAGGCCCCGCCGCGCCAGCGCTCTCGCCGTCCACGGCCGACCCGCTCTGGTGGCGCAGCGCGGTGATCTACCAGATCTACCTCCGCAGCTTCGCCGACGGCAACGGAGACGGCATCGGAGACCTCGCCGGTGTCAGGAAGCACCTCGGCTACCTGCGCGACCTCGGGGTCGACGCGATCTGGTTCACGCCCTGGTACGAGTCGCCGCTCGCCGACGGCGGCTACGACGTGGCCGACTACCGCACCATCAACCCGGCATTCGGCGACCTGGCGGAGGCGGAGACGCTGATCCAGGAGGCGCTCACCCTCGGCATCCGCACGATCGTCGACGTCGTCCCCAACCACATCTCCGACCAGCACCCGTGGTTCCAGGCCGCGCTGGCCGCCGGTCCCGGCTCTCCGGAGCGCGAACGCTTCTGGTTCCGCCCTGGCCGCGGCGAGAACGGCGACGAGCTCCCCACCGGCTGGGTGTCCAACTTCTCCGGCGAGACCTGGACCCGCACCACGAACCCAGACGGCACGCCGGGCGAGTGGTACCTGCACCTGTTCACGCCGCAGCAGCCCGACCTCAACTGGAACCATCCGGATGTGCGTGCCGAGCACGAGGCGATCTTGCGGTTCTGGTTCGACAGGGGCGTCGCGGGTGTCCGCATCGACTCGGCCGCGCTGCTCGTGAAGGACGAGAGCCTGCCGGAGGTGCCCGAGCATCCGGGGCCGGGGGAGCACCCCAACCAGGACAGGGACGAACTGCACGACATCTACCGGGGCTGGCGGGCCATCGCGGATTCCTACCCGGGCACCCGCGTGCTGGTCGGCGAGATCTGGCTGCCCGAGATCGACCGGTTCGCGATGTACCTGCGGCCGGACGAGCTGCACACTGCTTTCAACTTCGACTTCCTGGCGAGGCCCTGGGATGCGCACGAACTCCGCGCATCCATCGACCAGACGCTCGCCGCCCACGCCCCCGTGGATGCGCCGAGCACCTGGGTGCTGTCGAACCACGACGTGACGCGGCCGGTGACCCGTTACGGCCGCGCGGACTCGTCGTTCGCGTTCGCGAAGAAGCGCGTCGGCACGCCGACGGATCTGGCCCTCGGCCGCCGCCGTGCCCGTGCCGCCGCCCTGCTGACCGCCGCACTGCCCGGCTCGCTGTACCTCTACCAGGGCGACGAGCTCGGCCTCCCGGAGGTCGAGGACCTGCCGGCGGACCGGCTCGAAGACCCGATGCACTTCCGCTCCGGCGGGGTGGATCCCGGCCGCGACGGCTGCCGCGTTCCTCTGCCGTGGCGGGGCGTGCATCCACCGTTCGGATTCAGTCCGCGTGAGGCGTCCGCCGAACCGTGGCTGCCGCAGCCGGAGGCGTGGGCGGGCCTGACCGTCGAAGCCCAGCAGTCCGACGCCAGCTCGATGCTGTGGCTGTACCGCAACGCCCTGCGGCTGCGGCGGTCGGAGCCCGGGCTCGGCGACGGACCCCTGCGCTGGATCGACGGCCCTCCCGGCACCCTGGCGTTCTCCCGCGGCGACCAGTTCGTCAGCGTCACCAACCTCTCCACCGACGCGGTGGCTCTGCCGGAGCACACCGCCATCCTGCTCAGCAGCGACCCGCTCGTCGACGGTCTGCTGCCCCCGGACTCCACCGCCTGGCTGCGCACGCAGCTTCCATCCCCGCACCACACCGCATCACACCACACCACCGAAAGGAACCGACAATGAGGTCACCACGAACGATCGCAGCAGTCGCAGCGATCACGATCGCCGGGGTCGGCCTGCTCGCAGGATGCTCAGGCTCCGGCAGCGGCGACTCGAGCGACGGCAAGGTGCACATCACCGTTGCGAGTCTCATCCCCGGCAGCGACAAGGCCGCGTTCAAGGCGTTCGACGACCGCGTGAAGGAGTTCGAGAAGGCGAACCCGAACATCGTCGTGAAGTCGGAGGAGTACCAGTGGACCGGGCCGACGTTCTCGACCCAGCTCGCCGGCGGCACCCTCCCCGACGTCTTCAACGTGCCGTTCACCGACTCGCAGTCCCTGCTGCAGGCCGGCCAGCTCGCCGACATCACCAAAGAAGTCTCGGCTCTCTCCTACGCGGGCAAGTTCAACGAGAACGTGCTCGCCGTGGCGAAGAGCGGCGACAAGATCTACGGCATCCCGTACGGCCCGTACGCGATGGGTCTCTCGTACAACAGGGAGATCTTCCAGAAGGCCGGGCTCGACCCTGACAAGCCCCCGACGACGTGGGACGAGGTCCGCAAGGACGCGAAGACCATCTCCGAGAAGGTGCCCGGCGTCGCCGGATACATGCAGATGACGCAGGGCAACACCGGCGGCTGGGAGCTGACCACCACGACATACGCGCGCGGCGGCCGGATGGAGACCACCGACGGCGGGAAGACGAAGGTCACCACCAACAACCCGGTCACCAAGGAGGCTCTGCAGTTCCTGCACGACCTGCGCTGGGAGGACAACTCGGTCGGCAGCAACTTCCTGCTCGACTGGAGCGGCATCAACCAGGCGTTCGGTGCAGGGCAGATCGCCATGTACCCGTCCGGCTCCGACGTGCTCACCGCGCTGGTGCAGCAGAACAACGTCGACCCGAAGAACTACGGGCTCACCATGCTGCCGATCGATGCGAGCAACAAGGATGCCGGTGTGCTGGTCGGCGGCAACGTCGCGGCGGTCAGCCCCAAGTCGAACGAGGCACAGAAGACGGCGGCCGTGAAGTGGATCGACTTCTACTACATGCGGAAGCTGCTCAACGAGGACCAGGCCGTCGCGGACGCAAAGGTGCTCGCGAAGTCGAACCAGCCGGTCGGCGTCCCGACGCTGCCGGTGTTCGACAAGGCCACGTACGACCAGACGATGTCCTGGATCAAGCCGGAGGTGAACATCCCGCTGGAGAACGTCGCGCCGTTCACCGACAAGATCTTCGACGCGAACCTTGTGCCGGAGCCCAACAAGCACACCCAGGAGCTCTACGGAGCACTGGATGCGGTCGTCCAGGCCGTGCTGACCGACAAGAACGCGAACATCGATCAGCTGCTGACCAAGGTCGACTCCGACATCCAGAAACTGGTCGACGCCGACAAGTAGTGCACCAGGCCGGTCGGCGGGACGCAGCTGCGTCCCGCCGACCGTGCAGCCCACCGACCGACACCGACAGAAAGCACCGACCCCATGACAGCGATCGACCGCCAGCGACCGACGCCGCGCCGCGTGGCGCGGCGCACCCCGATCACCTGGCTGCGCGGAGGAGGCCTCAGCAACCTCCTCTTCCTGCTGCCGATGATCGTCATCTTCGGCGTCTTCTCCTGGTGGCCGATCGTGCGCAGCGTGGTGATGAGCTTCCAGCACACCAACCTGGTCTCCGCCCCCACCTTCGTCGGCTGGGACAACTTCGTGCAGGTCGTCAACGACCCGCTGTTCTGGACCGCGATCGGCAACACGGGCTGGTTCGCGTTCCTCGCGCTCCTCCTGGGCTACCCGATCCCGCTGATCGCCGCCGTGCTGATGAGCGAGGTCAAGCGCGCGAAAGGGCTCTACAGCGCCCTGGCCTACCTGCCGGTGGTCGTGCCGCCGGTGGTGGCCGTGCTGCTGTGGAAGTTCTTCTACGACGCGAGCCCGACCGGCGTGTTCAACACGATCCTCGGCTGGGTGGGCATCCCGCCGCAGCCCTGGATCCAGGATGCGACCCAGGCGATGCCGTCGCTTGTCGTCGAGGCGACCTGGGCGGCCGCCGGCGGCACCATCATCATCTACCTGGCGGCGATCACCGGCGTCGCGCCGGAACTCTACGACGCCGCCGAAGTGGACGGCGCGAACATCTGGCAGAAGATCTGGCACGTGACGATGCCGCAGCTGAGGAGCATCCTGCTGATCACCCTCATCCTGCAGATCATCGGCACGGCGCAGGTGTTCCTGGAGCCGTACCTGTTCACCGGCGGCGGGCCGGTCAACTCGACCGTGACCGTGCTGCTGCTCATCTACCGCTACGCGTTCCAGAACTCGCTGGGCGGCGACTACGGAGCGGCGACGGCGCTCAGCCTGATGCTCGCCGCCTTCCTCGCCGTGCTCTCGCTCGTGTACTTCCGCATCACCAAGTCTTGGAGCCAGAATTGACCACCTCGACCGATTTCACGCCGGAGGTCATGAACGTCATGACCGACGAACTCGACGACACCGGGCAGCAGCCGGGCGGCCGGGTAGGCGGCCGCCGTCGCGGGCGGGGGAGACGGAGCCGGGCGAGACGCGGCGAGGCTGCGGGGGACCGCGGAATCCTGTCGCCGTCCGACTGGCGCAAGCCGGGCATCCGGTGGGGGACGCGCATCACCCATCTGGTGCTGTTGCTGCTGCTGATCGTCGTCGGTCTCGGACCGCTGCTCTGGCTCGCGAAGTCGGCGATCACGCCGACGCAGGACACGCTCAGGACCCCGATGGCGCTGTTCCCGAACGGCGTCGACTGGGCCAACATCTCCACCGCCTGGTCGACGGTGCACATCGACGTGCAGTTCATGAACACGATCTGGGTGGCGCTCGGCTCCTGGGTGATGCAGATCGTGGTGGCGACGACGGCTGGATACGCGCTGAGCGTGCTCCGGCCGAAGTACGGCAAGGTGCTCTACGGACTGATCCTCGGCACCCTGTTCGTGCCGTCGGTGGTGCTGCTCGTCCCGCTCTACCTCACCATCCTGAACCCGCCGCTGCTCGGCCAGTCGCTGATCAACACGTTCTGGGCGGTGTGGCTGCCTGCGGGCGCGAGCGCGTTCAACGTGGTGCTGATCAAGCGGTTCTTCGACAACCTGCCTCGTGAGGTGTTCGAGGCGGCGCGGACGGACGGCGCTGGACCGTTCCGGTTGTTCTGGTCGATCGTGCTGCCGATGTCGAAGCCGATCCTCGGCGTGGTGTCCGTGTTCGCGATCATCGCGGCATGGAAGGACTACCTCTGGCCTTTGCTCGTGCTGCGCGACCCGGCCATCCAGCCGCTGTCCGTGCGCCTGCCGACGTTGCAGGCGGCGATCCAGCTGGACGTGTACCTCGCAGCGCTGGCGATCTCCACGCTCATCCCGATCGTGCTGTTCCTGGTGTTCCAGGGGCTCTTCCTGCGCTCGGCAGGACTCGGCGGCGCCGTGAAGGGCTGACCGGCGGCTGACCGGCGGCCGCCCGGCGGCGCGACTACCATCGAGAGGTGAGGAGTCGACGAGGAACCCGGGTGGCAGCGCTTGCGCTGACGGTCGCGGCGGCCGTCGCGGTCACGGGATGCGCGACCGGCGCGCCATCCGGAGCAGCGGGTCGCACAGCGTCCGCCTCGCGAAGCGCCGCGGCCACGCCGTCGCCGACGGCCAACGCCGATCCGGTGGCCGCGTACGCGCGGGCGCGGCTGGCGAACATGACGCTCCGGCAGAAGGTCGCGAGCCTCCTGATGCTGCACCAGCCGGGCACGGACGGGTCCGCCCTGCGCGGCTTCGTCGACCGGTACGGCGTCGGCGGCATGATCCTGATGGGCGACAACATCCCGGCGAGTCCCGCCGCCCTGGCCGCCCAGAACGCGACGATGACGGCCTCCGATCCGGAGCTGCCCCCGCTGGTGGCGATCGACGAGGAGGGTGGAGACGTCACCCGGCTGCCCTGGGATTCGCTGCCCGGCGCCGACGCGCTGAAGTCCGAGCCGCCGGCGGCGACCCAGACGGCGTTCGCCCAGCGCGGCGCCCTGCTGAAGCAGGCGGGCGTCACGGTCAACTTCGGCACGGTCGCCGACACGACGGCCGACCCTGGCTCGTTCATCTTCGACCGCGTGCTCGGCACGACGCCCGCCGCGGCCGCCGAGCGCGTCTCCGCGTCGGTGACCGGGGAGCGCGGCCAGGTCTACAGCACGCTCAAGCACTTCCCCGGGCACGGCGAGACGGAGGCGGACTCGCACACGAGCATCCCGGCCACCGGCCTCAGCGTCGCCGACTGGCAGACCAGGGATGCTCCACCGTTCGCCGCCGGGATCACGGCGGGGGCCGAGCTGGTCATGTTCGGCCACCTCGTCTACAGCGCGGTGGATGCGGCTCCCGCTTCGCTCTCCGCGCCCTGGCACCGCATCCTGAGCGACCGGCTGGGCTATCGAGGGGTGACGATCACCGACGACATGCGGATGCTCCAGGACTCCGGCCTCGCGCAGTACGCCGACCAACGGGAGAACGCGATCCAGGCGCTTGCCGCCGGCAACACGATGCTGCTCTACGTGCTCCCCGCCGATCCAGCGGCGGCCGGCCTCGACCCGGATGCGCTGGTGGATGCCGTCGTGGCGGCCGTCGGTTCCGGCCGCATCCCAGCCGCCCAGATCGATGCGGATGCCAGGAAACTCCTGGAACTGCGGCGCTCGCTCGCGGTAAAAGAGTGACGCGTCAACTTTTTTTCGGATTTCCGGAATAGCGGAACGGTCCATACGCTTGCATGTACCTGTACGGCGTGCGGAGCGCCGCAGACAAACTTCAAGGAGATCAACGAATGACCATCGACATCCCCGGATACAAGGCAGGCACCTGGACCATCGACCCCGCTCACTCGGAGGTCGGCTTCAGCATCCGTCACCTCATGATCAGCAAGGTCAAGGGCGTCTTCGAGAACTTCGACGCCACCTTCGTCACGGCGGAGAACCCGCTCGAGTCCACCGTGACCGCCAAGGCCGACGTCGCCTCTGTCAACACCAAGGACAAGAACCGCGACGCGCACCTGCGCACCGGTGACTTCTTCCTCGCGGACGAGTTCCCGACCATCGACTTCGTGTCCACCGGCGTCCGCCACGAGGGTGGCGACTTCCTGGTCGACGGAAACCTCACCATCAAGGGCGTCACCAAGCCGGTCACCTTCGACTTCGACTTCGGCGGCTTCGGTCAGGACCCGTACGGCAACTACAAGGCCGGCGCGACCGCCAAGGCCACGATCAACCGCGAGGACTTCGGCCTCACCTACAACGCGGCCCTCGAGACCGGCGGCGTGCTCCTCGGCGAGCAGGTCACCATCACGCTCGAGCTCCAGGCGGTCCTCGCCGACGCGTAAGCGCCGCGACACCGCACAGACAGGGACTCCGCTTCGGCGGGGTCCCTGTCGTCGTTTCTGGGTCAATGGTGCCGGGTCAATGACGTCACATCAGTGGTGCCGCTTCCGCACACCGGGCGGCCTCGCAGCACGGAAGCGGTCGAACACCGGGTTGAGGAACTGCACCAGGAAGGCGAGCGAGCCGAACCACGGCGCGAGCGCGACCGTCAGTGCCGCCAGGATCAGGGCGACGATGGTGCCGGCTCTCGTCGAGTGCACAGCGGCGGGGGAGAGGCCGGCGACCAGTGAGCGCTTCGGCGACGTGAGATAGAACCAGTGCAGCGCCGTGAGACCGATCACGAACAGGAAGTTGATGGGCAGCAGGATGCGCCCGGCGACGAAGCCGTTGTACTCGCTGGCCAGGCTCGTGGTGAACGGGATCAACACGACGCCGAGCAGCCGCACCGTGTTGAGGAGCGTGGCGCGCGGGTCCACCTTGACCACGTACTCGAACTGCCAGACGTGGATGCGCCACAGCGTCGCCAGCAGCAGGAAGCTGATGATGAGGCTGACGAACCCGAACGACTGATCGCCGAGGGCGGCCCAGAGTTGCGCATCCGTGTGGATGTCGCCGAGCTTCGTGACGTCGAGGTCGAGGACCAGCAGCGTCGCCGCGATGGCGAAGACGCCGTCGGTGAACGCTTCGAGTCTTCTGGTGGAGACCGGGGCGTCGTCGGTGTCGGCCACCTCGGCCGCCGAGCCTCGAGGAGGGCTGCTGTCAGCGGACATGCGGCCATGCTACGGCCACACTCGCCGATCAGGCGGTCTCTTCCCCGGTGATCTCGTCGTGCACGCGGCGCAGGTCTTCCATCAGCGAGCCGAGCAGCACCCAGTGGCGCGGGTCGGGCGTCGCGATGACGAGGGGAGCGGTGAGCACGGGCAGCCCTGCGGTCTCCGTGCCGGGTTCGACGACCGGCGCATCCGGATCGCGGGCGAGCAGCTGCAGGTCGTGCGCCGACCTCCGCAGCTCCTCCGCGATGGCCTGGATGGTGGGCTCGCCCGCGAGCGTGTCGTCGTAGTGATCGCGGAAGGCGCGCGTCATGCCGAGCGCGCGCGTGATGATCGGCCGGAACCGGGCGAACAGCTCGAGGTCGTGGTCGAGGGCCACCCGGTGCTTGCCCTGTCGTGGATTGAGGGTGAGGCTGTCCTCCGCCTGGGCGACGGCGGCGTCCGCCTTCTTCTCCATCGGGCGCAGCAGCCGCGCCTCGATGAGCAGCGCGTTCAGTTGCGACGGGGTCTGCGGGGTGGTGAGCGCGGTCGCCAGCCGGTCGAGGGTCGCCGCCAGTTCGGAGCCGAGCCCCAGGATGGCGCGGTGAGCGGGCTCCCACTGCACAGGGGGCACGATCGCGATGTTGATGATCACGCCGATGACGGCGCCGATGATCGTCTCCACGATGCGCGCGAGGGCGTACTCCGGGTTGGACGCGCCGACCGCGAGCACGAGCATCGCGGTGATCGGCACCTGGTTGGCGGTGCCCGGCGTGAGCTTCAGCGCCCAGGCCAGGATGATCGACACGACGACCGCCACCAGCACGATCCAGCTGTTGGTGCCGAACGCGAGGCCGATGCCGTACGCGATGAGCACGCCGACGATCACGCCGATGCTGCGCTCGATGGCCTTGCCGACCGACTGGTTCACGCTCGGCTGCACCACAAGCAGTGCGGCGATGGTCGCGAACACGGGAAGCTCGCCGGGGAGCAGCAGGCTCGCGATCACCCACGACAGGATCATGGCGACCGCGGTCTTCGCCACCTGCAGGAAGGGAACCCTGCTCGCCGTCCTGATGTTGGCAGGGATGCGGATGCTGGCGGGAAGTCGTGGAGCCACGATCCCAGGCTACCGGCGTCAGCCCTCCGCGGTGACCGTCGCTGGCAGGCCGAGGAAGCGGCCGTACGCCGTCGCCGCGCGCTTCACGCCGGCGCGCTCGGCCGCGGTCAGCCGCCCGAACGGAAGCGGCTCGACGGCCACCGATGTGGATGCCGTCGTGCGCCTCCACGTGCCGGCCACCCGTCCCTTGGAGACCAGGATGGGCGCGAACACGCCGTTCGAGCCCGGCACGACGATCGTGAAGTGCGCGTCGTCGATCACCGGCGACCTGTCCTGGTAGCCGAGCAGATATTCGTCGAACGCGGGCAGCAGGTCGACGGCGGCGCGGGATGCCTTGCCTCTGTCCTCCGCCTGTTCCCCGCCGTCCGCGTGCTCCGCCGCGACCAGGTACTCGACGCCGTCCACCTCCAGCCGGCCGATGCGGTCACCGAGCACCGCGATGGCCGTCTTCGCACCCGCCATCGTGCCCTTGGTCCACCAGACGAAGTCTTTGACGGTCGCCGGGCCGTGCCCGAGCAGATACCGCAGCAGGAACTCGCCGAGGGCCGCGTCCGGCTCCAGCTGCCTGGCCGTGGCGGGCGGTGCCCACTCGTCCAGCAGCACGAGCGCCTGCTGCGTCTTGTGCGTCGGCCCCCAGCAGAGCACGCCGGTCTGGGCCAGGAAGTAGATGAGGTGATAGCCGCGCTGCCCGGCCGTCGCGATGCCGTTCGCCTCCCACAGCGCCATCAGCTCCGCTCTGCCGATGCGTCCTCCGCCCGCGAGGGCGTCGGTCACGATGTCGCGCGCACGGACGAAGTCGGCGGACTCGAGCTCCAGCTGCCGGTGTCTGGCCGTGAGACCGGCGACCATGCGCGTGGTCGTGACCCCGAGCATCCAGCGCAGGTCGGCGGGAGGGACGAAGTGGAGCGTGCCGCGCATCGGCCAGGACCGGATGATGCTGCCGGCGTCGAGCGCGGCGAGCACGTCGTCGCGCGTGCTGCCCGGGCTGCGGGCGCCGAGCGCCCAGCACGCGGCGCCGAAGTCTTGGGCCTGGACCGCGAGCATCCGGTGCACGACGGCGGTCGGGTCGTTCGGTGCCGAGTTTCCCGCCGCCGTATCGCGCGCAGCGGGCGGGTCGAGCAACTGCGCGCGTCTGCGCATCCTGAGCAGGTCGGCGCGGCGTGCTGTCATGGCCCCAGTATCCCGGACACCGCCGACACGCCGGACACGACCGGCGGAGGCTCGCCTAGTGCAGCAGCCCGAGGTCGTTGAGCTGCTCGCTGAGTCCGGCGCCGTCCGGTGCGTACACCCACGGCGCGCCACTCAGCTCGGTGTGCTTCTCGGCCTTCGACCGGCCACCGGCGAGGACCGCCTCGCTGTTGGACAGCTGCCGGATCGCGACGGCGGTGACGCTGTCCGGGTGCGCGGTCGTGAACTCGCCGTACAGGATCTCGTCATGCTGGCCGTCGTCGCCGATCAGCAGCCACTTGAGGCCGGGGAACTCATGGGCCAGCCGTTCCAGGCTGACGCGCTTGTGCTCGCGCCCGCTGCGGAACCAGCGGTCGTGCGTCGGTCCCCAGTCGGTCAGCAGCAGGGGACCGGCCGGGAACAGGTTGCGGGAGAGGAAGCGGGTGAGCGTCGGAGCGACGTTCCACGCCCCCGTCGACAGGTAGATCACCGGCGTGCCGGGATGCGTGGCCGCCAGCCGTTCGAGCAGCACGGACATGCCGGGCGTGGCGACGCGGGCGTGCTCGTCGAGCACGAAGGTGTTCCAGGCGGCGAGCAGCGGGCGGGGGAGCGCCGTGACCATGACGGTGTCGTCCACGTCGGAGATGATGCCGAAGGTCGCCTTCGGGTCGACGATGAAGACCGGGGCCTCGAACACGCGCGTCGACTGCTCGGTGAACATCCTGACCGTGTGCCAGCCGGGCGTGAGCTGCACGGGAATGACCGTGTCGATCACGCCGCCGCGGTCGGGCATCACCGTGTGCCGGTCGCCCTCGATCTCGATGGTGACCGGGGTGTCGGAGACGGGGACGCTGGTGAACGACCGCCAGCCCCGGATGCTCTCCTCGCGCTTGCGGTGCTTGCGCTCCGCCCTGCTGCCCGGCTTCGGCTCCTTGGCGAGAACCACCCTGCCCAGGATGCGCGCCCAGGTCGGAGCTCCGTAGCCCGCGTACGGCACGACGGTCGCCAGATATCCGCGCTTGCGGGCGCGGCGGGCGCGGAAATCGTGGAACGCATCCTCGATGCGCGCCGCGCGATGCATGATGGGCTCGACGCTCGCGCCGCGTTTGTCAGGGGTGGCGGGCATATCTGACTAGTTTCTCATGGACGCTGGACACCCGTGTGCGCATCCCCCAGATCTGGGGATGCAGTATGCGGCGAGTCGGAGCGAATTCCCCGGCATAAATGAGGTTTCCCCGAATATGATCCGATTATCACGGTACTGAACGCCGTGGGGCTGGGGACCCGACAGACGTATTGTTGATCTGCAGGAAAAAAAGGAGTAGCCCTCGTGCCCATCAACGACCTCGTGGCCGGTCAGAACACATCCGGAGCACCACTGGTGCGAACCGAACCCATCCAGGAGCGGAGCGCAGCACGCATCGACGCGCTGCTCGACGCCGCTGCGGAGGTGGTGGACGAGATCGGTTTCGACCGCCTCACCACCGCGATGGTGGCCGAGCGGGCCGGCGCGTCCATCGGAACCGTCTACCGCTACTTCCCGGACCGCATCGTGCTGCTCCAGGCGCTGCGCGACCGCGCTGTGGTGCGCTACCGCCAGGCGGTCGTGCAGGGCATCAGGGCGCAGGAGCCCGAGCACTGGTGGATGGCCGTCGAGTGCGCGATCGACGCGTTCGTCGGCATGTTCCGCGCAGAGCCCGGCTTCCGCATCATCCGCTTCACCGACGCGGAGCGCTCGGGAGCGCCAGAGGACGAGCAGGGCCAGGACGACGACTTCTTCGCCCACCGCTTCGCCGAGATCCTCTCCGACGAATTCGGCCTCCCGGCCGGCGACGAGCTCACCTTCCACCTCGAAGTCGTGGTGGAGATGATGGACTCCCTCATCAACAGGGCCTTCGTGCTCGACCCCACCGGCGACGAGCGCTTCATCGCCGAGGCCAGGGTCGTCGCCCGCGAGTACCTCGAGAAGCGCTACGGCGACAAGGCCTGATCGGGTGCACCTCGCGAGCGTGGTGCAATCCAGGTAATGCAAATAACGCTAAAGAGAGCCTTCCTTCGCTAGTACGTAGTCAGCGCGGCTGGGTTGACGCCCGTCGGGTGTTTCCAAACCGGAACCGCTGTGTAGATGGTGCTCGCTGGGTTCGATATCGATGTCGCTGAAGCGAACGCCTACACGATCGTCGAGCAGGGCGACGGCACGCAGCAGTCGGTGCCGGTGAGTCCGGAAGCTATCGCGTTCGAGCGTGAATTCGTTGCGAAGCAGGACACGCGGACAAGAACCACGTGGGTCAACGGACCGTGTGGGAACTCCTGGATCAACGCGGTCTCGCGCGGAAACACGAAATTCATCTCGACGGGCTTCGTGGTGCCGCGTCCAGTGATCGCGATGAACTGGACGGTGCAGGTCTGGGGATGGGGCGGGCTGACGTCCCATACCTGGCTCGGGGGGAGCGGACCGTCGTGGAGCAGCAGCTGGTCGTCCTCACTCTCAGGCGGCGACTTCGCGAATGTGCTGCCCGGGTCGAATGTCGTGATGAACAATGGCGCGGTGTGCCTCTCCGGGTCGCCGGGAGAGAATTTCCATTCCTAACGTCATCGTCCGGCGAGGGAGCGAAGTGCCTCCCTGTACTCCGGCAGGTTTCCTCGTGTCACCGACGACACCAGAAGCGTCGCATTGCTCAGTCTCGCCGTGTAGTGGTCGCGGAGTGGAATCTCGATGACGACACGGAGGCCCGCCTGCAAGGCGCGTTGCGTGCTCTCGCCGGCTGCTCTTTCCGCGTTCGGATCGAAATGCAGGAACTGTCGCCAGGTGCGAGCGCCGTCGCCGGCGTCGAGGCCGAGCGCAGTGCTCAGCCCATCGGCGCTCGGCGCGGTCCACAACGTGGGCTGCTCCGGTATCGTTGCCGGATCGGCTTCGTGTACGCGCCGCAGGTGAGTGAGCGAATCCTTCCAGAGCTTCTCCCACGTCCCGACGAGTACGACGTCCGCGGATGGCGTCGGCTCGCCGGGAAGGTCGGCGCACGGCAGGGCCGGCTCAGCGTTACCGAGCGCGCGGTGCCGCAACCACAGCAGCTCGAGGAGGGTGGCACCGTCCGACACGCGGATCGACATCTCGCGTGGCCAGGCAGGAATATCGTACGCATCATCAAAAAACATGTGGTGCTCCCGTATCTCTTCGTGCCATATTCTCACACCGGCTTCGAGACTCGTCAGGTCGATACGACTTCGTCGAAGTTGGGAATGTCAGTGGGTGGTGGCATGTTGCCATCCGATACGTCCTCCACACCGAACAGAGTGTGCAGTGCCACTGACACGGAAAGGGGGTTCGGTTGTTCCGGACCGCCCGCGCCACATTTCGACGCAATCCTTTGCCAAAGCGCCTCAATCGTGTTTGGCTGAAAGGACAGGCCTGTGTCGATCCGATGCCAACTTCGAGGAATGAGCCGCACACATGATCGAGTTCCGCTCGGTAACGAAGCAGTTTCCCGACGGTACGGTCGCGGTCGAAGACTTCTCCCTCGTCATCCCGTCGCGTGAGATCACGGTGCTGGTCGGCTCGTCCGGCAGCGGCAAGACGACCATTTTGCGCATGATCAACCGGATGGTCGACCCCAGCAGCGGCACCGTCGAGATCGACGGCCAGGACGTGATGTCCCTGAAGCCCGTGCAGTTGCGGCGCAGCATCGGCTACGTGATGCAGAACTCCGGGTTGCTGCCGCACAGGAAGGTCGTCGACAACATCGCCACCGTTCCTCTGCTGCGCGGCGACAAGAAACGGGATGCGCGGGAGCGCGCCCTGGAACTCATGGACACGGTCGGGCTGGAACGCTCCCTGGCCGACAAGTACCCCAGCCAGCTCTCCGGCGGCCAGCAGCAGCGCGTCGGCGTCGCCCGCGGGCTCGCGGTCGACCCGAACATCCTGCTGATGGACGAGCCGTTCGGCGCCGTCGACCCGATCGTGCGCGACGAGCTGCAGAACGAGCTGATCCATCTGCAGCGGGAGCTGGACAAGACCGTCGTGTTCGTGACCCACGACATCGACGAGGCGTTCCGGCTCGGCACCCAGGTGGTCATCTTCCGGAAGGGCGGCATCGTCGCGCAGAAGGGCACGCCCGCCGAGATCCTGGCGAACCCGGCCGACGAGTTCGTCGCGTCGTTCGTCGGCGCAGACAGGGGCAAGCGCGCCCTGCACATCGAGGAGACCCCGACGGGCAGCGTGCTCGTGGACAGCGACGGCCGCACAGCCGGTGTGCTGCGTTCGGAGGGCTCGGCCCTCTCCGAGGCAAAGGCCACGACCGCACAGGTCGTGGGTGCTCCGGCGCAGGGTGAGGAAGCGTCGTGAGTTGGCTGTGGTCGAACATCGGCCTGGTCTGGGACCTCACGGTCGCTCACGTCACGCTGAGCGTCTTTCCAATCATCATCGGGTTCATCGTCGCACTGCCGATCGGCTGGGTGGCGAATCGCTACCGGGTGAGCCGCGGCGTGCTGCTGACCCTGGGCGGCATCCTGTACGCCATCCCGTCTCTCCCGCTGTTCGTGGCGATGCCTGCGCTGTTCGGCACGAAGATCCTCGACCCGGTGAACGTCGTGATCGCGCTCAGCCTGTACGCCCTCGCGCTGATGGTCCGCACCAGCTCGGATGCGCTCGCGAGCGTGCCGGGTGACGTGATGCAGTCGGCCACGGCGATCGGTTTCAGCACCTGGCGCCGGTTCTGGTCGGTGGAACTCCCGCTCGCCGGTCCCGTGCTGCTCGCCGGACTGCGGGTGGTGTCGGTGAGCACCGTGAGCCTGGTCAGCGTCGGCTCCCTGATCGGAGTGTCCAGCCTGGGCACCATGTTCGTGCAGGGCCTCAACCAGTACAACAACGCCGAGGTGGTGACCGGCATCGTCGCGATCGTGATCATCGCCCTCGTCTTCGACCTCGCCCTCGTGCTGCTCGGCAGGCTGCTGATGCCGTGGACGAGGCTCGGAACGACCAAGCGCGCCACCCGCCGGGCGGCGCTGAAGGCGGTGACCGGCGCATGACCGACATCCTCGCGGCGTTCGCCTGGGTCTTCGACCCAGCCAACTGGGCAGGGCCGAGCGGCATCGCCGCCCGGCTGGGGGAGCACGTCTGGTATTCGCTGCTCACCCTCATCCTGGCCGCGGTGATCGCGCTGCCGATCGGGTTCGCCATCGGGCACACCGGCCGGTTCCGCGGGCTCGCGATCGGCGTATCCGGTGCCCTCCGCGCCATCCCGACCCTCGGCCTGGTGGTCTACCTGGCGCTGATCACGCTCAACCTGAGCATCGTCCCACCGCTGATGGCGCTGACCATCCTGGCGATCCCTCCGGTGCTCGCCGGGGCGTACTCCGGCCTCGAATCCGTCGACAGGCGCACTATTGACGCGGCCCGCGGCATGGGGATGACCGAGCTGCAGATCCTGCTCAAGGTCGAGCTCCCGCTGTCGCTGCCGCTGATCATCGGCGGCCTGCGTTCTGCTGCGCTGCAGGTGGTCGCCACCTGGACGGTCGCCGCGATCCTGCCGGTCGGCGGCCTCGGCCGCTACCTGTTCGACGGGCTGGCCGTGCAGAAGTACGACGAGATGCTCGGCGGCTCGATCCTGGTGATCGCGCTCGCCCTCGTCACCGACGGGCTGTTCGCCATCGTGCAGCGGCTCGTCGTGCCCCGCGGCGTCGCGGCCGGCAAGGTCCAGGATGTGCGCACGAAGGACCCCTGGCGTCCGCTCGGGCCGTCCGTCCCGAACCGCCCGCTCGGCACCAACCTCTGATTTTTCCATCCCACAGTCCCAACGCACCCACCGAAAGAGAGAAACGAACATGTTCGCATCGAAGAGAGGCCGCATCGCGGCCGGCGTCCTCGCGGCGGGAGCCCTGCTGGCTCTCAGCGCGTGCTCGTCCGGCGGCGGAGCACTGGACAATTCGTCCACGTCGTCGTCGTCCGGCGACACCGTCACCATCGGCTCCGCCGCGTTCGGCGAGTCCGAGATCCTCATGCAGATCTACGGCCAGGCTCTCGAGGCCAACGGCGTGAAGGTCAACCTGAAGCCCAGCATCGGCCAGCGCGACGTCTACCTGAAGGCGCTGCAGGACGGCTCGATCGACCTCATCCCCGAGTACTCCGGCAACCTGCTGCAGTTCTACGACAAGTCCAGCACGGACACCTCCAGCGACGACGTGTACGCGGCGCTCTCCAAGGCGCTGCCATCCGGCTTCGAGGTGCTCGACCAGGCCAAGGCGCAGGACGCGGACTCGTACAACGTCACGAAGGAGTTCTCGGAGAAGTGGGGCGTGAAGAGCCTCTCCGACCTGTCCAAGGTCACCGAGCCGCTCACCGTCGGCGCCAACCCGGAGTTCGGCCAGCGCCCGTACGGCATCCCCGGGCTCAAGAGCGCGTACGGCGTGACCGCCACGCTCAAGCCGATCAGCGACTCCGGCGGCCCGCTGACCGTCGCAGCCCTCAAGAACGGCGACGTGCAGCTGGCGGACATCTACACCACGACGCCCGCGATCAAGGACAACGGCTTCGTCACGCTGGAAGACCCGAAGAGCCTGATCGCCGCGCAGAACATCGTGCCGCTGATCAACTCCAAGAAGGCCAGCTCCACGGTGAAGGACGTGCTGAACAAGGTGTCGGCCGAGCTCACCACCGAGGACCTGATCGACCTCAACGGCAAGAACCAGGGCGCCAGCAAGACGCAGCCGGATGCGCTGGCGAAGGAGTGGCTGTCCAGCCACCCCATCAAGAAGTAGCAGGAGCGCCGGAAGGCGACAGGCGGGGCTAGGCCTCGTCGAGGTGCGGCGGTTCGGGTTCCCGGACCGCCGCATCCGTGTGTCCGGCGTCCATGTGCCTGGCCTCGCGCTTCTGCAGCACCTTCTTGACGATGTACGCCAGCACGATGAAGGCGGCGATGATGGCGACGAACACGTAGCCGGCGCCGTGCAGCTCCTGCGACAGCTCGCGATAGCTGCCGGCGGCGGCCGATCCGACGGAGACGTAGGCGAACGCCCAGATCACGCAGGCCGGAGCCGTCCAAGCCATGAAGGTGCGGTAGCGCATCGGGCTCATGCCGACGGTGAGCGGGATGAGGGAGTGCAGCACCGGCAGGAAGCGGGACAGGAACACCGCGATCCCTCCGCGCTTGGCGAGGTAGGCCTCCGCCTTGTCCCAGTTGCTCTGGCCGAGCTTCAGGCCGAGTCTGCTCGCCCGGATCTTCGGGCCGAAGTACCGGCCGAGGGCGAAGCCGATGCTCTCCCCGGCCAGCGCTCCGATGATCACGACGACCACGAGCGCGAAGTACTCGATCGGGCTCGCTACGGCGGTGCTGGCGACCAGCACGATGGTGTCGCCCGGCACGATCAGGCCGATCAGGATCGAGGTCTCCAACAGGATTCCGACACCGGCGAGGAGGGTGCGGAGCACGGGGTCGACGCTCTGGACGATGTCCAGGATCCAGGTCAGCGCCTCGTTCACGGCGTCGCCGTCCGCGCATCCCGGGGCTCGCGCCGGATGAGGGTGAAGAAGTACTCGAGGGTGGCCGCCATGTCCGCGCTGTCGTCGAGCATCCACTGCACCTGCATCCCGTCGGCGACGGCGATGGCCAGGCGCGCCACCTGCAGCGGGTCGAGCGACGGGTCGATGCGGTCTGCGCTCTGCTCGGCGCGCACGTGCTCCTCGATGGCGCGGATCAGCATGGCGTAGCGCTCGACGAAGTATGCGTGGCCGGGGTGGTCCTCGTCCGCCGCCTCCGCGGAGATGGTCGCGTACAGCTGGACGAGGCCGGGCACGTCGGCGTTGTGGCGCACGATGTCGACGAGCGTGTCGAAGCCGCGGACGCTGCCGCCCTCCGGATGCGCGTGCTCGTCCACCTCGTCGCGCTTGCGGAGCACCTCGGCGAACAGCTCCTCCTTCGACGAGAAGTGGTGCAGGAGCCCGGCCTGGCTGAGGCCGACGGAGCTCGCGATCTCACGGAGGGACGCGCCGCGGTAGCCCTTCTGTGCGAAGACGTCGAGCGCCGTCGTGAGGATCTCCTCGCGCTTGGCGATTCCCTTGGCGTACGAGCCCTTCTGCGGCCCCTTCTTCGGCATGGGGAAATGCTACTGGGCGCGGGCTGAACGAACGCGCAGTGTCAGCTGGTGAGCACCAGGACGGGCGGCACGATCACCAGGGCGGCAGCGAGCACGACCACGGTCAGCCGGAGCGCGGGGCTCACCGGCCGGTTCGCCGAATCGAGGCGCTCGACCCGCGCAGCGATGGCGTGCCTGCGCTCCTCCGGGGTGCGGCTGTCCTTGGGTGCGCCGAGCACCGCGCCGGCCGTGCCGGTGTCGTCGACGACCCGGATGGCGTCGGCGAGCACGCGGTCGCCGGCCGCTGGCCGGGCGGCGTCGTCGGCCAGCATCTCGATCAGCAGGGCGACGGCATCCTGAGCCCTGTTGGCGATGGGGAACCAGGGGAGCGCCCGCTTCCAGGAGCGGAACGCGTCGAGCAGCAGGTGGTGCTTCTGGCGCAGGTGGGCGTGCTCGTGGGCGACCACCGCATCCAGTTGCTCCGGGGTGAGCAGCGCGATCATGCCCTCGGACAGCACGGTCACGCTCTTCGCGCCCGGCAGGCAGTACGCCGCGGGGGCCGGGTGGTCGATGATGCGCGTGCTCGGGGTGTCCGGCAGCGGTTCGCTGAGCAGGCTGAGGAGTTCCCGGTGGCGGTGGCGCTGGCGTCTGCTGCGCGCCGAGGTGAGTGCGAGGTTGAGCAGCAGGTGCACGGTGAGGAGGACGGCTGCGCTCAGGGCGAAGGTGTTGAGCAGCGACGCCCCGGCGGGCAGCGGGCCGGAGAACACGGTCGAGGCCGCACCCTGGATGCGCGACCAGAGATCGAGCCCGAACGGCTGCAGCCCGTAGAGCAGCAGGGAGCCGATCATCGAGATGCCACCGGCGAGCGCGATGGACTGCCAGAGCGCGAGGGCGAGCACCGGTGCGGACGCCGGCCACTTCGCGCGGGCGAGGAGCACCGGGACGGGCCAGGCGAGGGCGACGGCGAGCACGCCGAGCAGCACGGCGATCTCGTTGACGGGTGGCACGGGAGGCTAGGAGGTGCGGGCGTCGAGGAGGTGGCGCAGCGTCTCCGCCTCCGACTCGTCGACCGAGCCGACGAAGTACGCGAGCGCCGCGTTGCGGTCGCTGGAGGTCTCGAGGACTTCGCGCATCAGGTCGGCGACGTGGCCGGCACGGGAGACCGCTGCGGTGTAGAGGTGCGGGCGCGCATCCCTGTCTCGTTCGGCGAAGCCCTTCTGCTCCAGCCGGGACAGCACGGTGAGCACGGTGGTGAGGGCGGGAGTCTTGCCGTCGGTTCTGGATGCCGCTAGCTTGTCGCGTAGTTCGTTGGCGGAGAGCGGGGCTCCGCTGTTCCACAGAGCGTCCATGATCGCTCGTTCCAGTTCTCCGAGATTGGCCACGGATCCAGGGTACCGCGGCACGCTGAGAATGTTCTACACTTTGTAGAAGTCGAGTTCTACAGAGCGTAGAAATCGACGAGGAAGGTGGACACACCCGTGCACGAACTCCTTGACCCGCTTCTGCTCTCACGGTGGCAATTCGGGCTGACGACGATCTACCACTTCCTGTTCGTCCCCTTGACGATCGGGCTGGTCACCTCCGTCGCGATCTTCCAGACGGCCTGGTACCGCACGGGGAAGGTGCACTACCTGCAGCTGACCCACTTCTTCGGGAAGCTGTTCCTGATCAACTTCGCGATGGGTGTCGTCACCGGCATCGTGCAAGAGTTCCAGTTCGGGATGAACTGGTCCAACTACTCCCGCTTCGTCGGAGACGTCTTCGGCGCACCGCTCGCGCTGGAAGGCCTGCTCGCCTTCTTCCTGGAGGCGACCTTCATCGGGCTCTGGATCTTCGGCTGGGACAAGCTCCCGCGCGGCCTGCACCTGGCGACCATCTGGGTCACGGCCGCCGGCAGCATCCTGTCGGCGTACTTCATCATCGCGGCCAACGCGTTCATGCAGAACCCGGTCGGATACAGCATCAACGCCGAGAAGGGGAGGGCGGAGCTCACCGACATCGGCGCCGTGCTGACCAACAAGGTGGCCCTCGCCGCCTTCCCGCACACGATCTTCGCCTGCTTCATGGTGTCCGCCGGCCTCATCATCACGGTGGCGGCCTGGCACCTGTCGAGGAACCAGCACCTCGACACGATGCGCCCGGCCCTCAAGTTCGGCCTGTGGGTGATGGTGGGCGCCGGTGCGCTGACCGTGCTGAGCGGCGACCAGCTCGGCCTCGCGATGGTCCAGACCCAGCCGATGAAGATGGCGGCGGCGGAAGCGCTCTACAAGACCTCCACCGGCGCGGACGCGTCGTTCTCGATCTTCACCCTCGGCACCCCGGACGGCGTGCACGAACTGTTCTCGATCCGCATCCCGTATCTGCTGTCGTTCCTCTCGACGCACACGCTGAACGGCACGGTCGAGGGCATCAACGACCTGCAGGCGCAGTACGTGCAGCTCTACGGCCCCGGCGACTACACGCCGACCATCTGGATCACCTACTGGGCGTTCCGCTGGATGATCGGGCTCGGGATGCTCCACGTCCTGGTCGCCGTCGTGGGCCTCTGGCTCACCCGCAAGGGCAGGATGCCCACCAACACGTGGGTCTGGAAGGCCGCGATCTGGGCGTTCCCGCTCTCGATGCTCGCCATGATCGTCGGCTGGGTCTTCACCGAGATGGGCAGGCAGCCCTGGATCGTGTTCAGCCTGATGAAGACGGAGGACGGGGTGTCGCCCGGGGTCACCGGCCTCACCGTGCTGATCTCGCTGATCGCGTTCACCGCGGTGTACGGCACGCTCGCCGTCGTCGAGTTCTCGCTGATGAAGCGCGCGGCCCAGAAGGGTCCTGCTCCCGCGGAGGAGCACGTCGACGACGACGGCAACCACGTCCCTGTCACGACGGTCTACTAGGAGTCTCTGATGGATCTCGCAATTCTCTGGTTCGGTATCGTCGCGTTCTTCTTCGTCGGATACTTCGTGCTCGACGGTTTCGACTTCGGCGTCGGGATGGCGCTGCCGTTCCTCAGCAAGGACGACGTCGACCGCCGCGTGATGATCAACACCATCGGCCCGGTGTGGGACCTCAACGAGACCTGGGTGATCGTGGGTGGGGCTGCGCTGTTCGCGGCGTTCCCCGAGTGGTACGCCACCCTGTTCAGCGGGTTCTACCTGGCCCTCCTGCTCATCCTGCTCGCGCTGATCGTGCGCGGCGTCTCGTTCGAGTATCGGCACCAGCGACCGGACTCGCGCTGGAAGAAGTGGTTCGACGGCATGATCTTCGTCGGCTCGCTGCTGCCTGCACTGCTCTGGGGCGTCGCGTTCGCGAACATCGTGCAGGGCGTCGCACTGGATGCGCAGTACAACTACACCGGAACGCTCTTCGACCTGCTCAACCCGTATGCGCTGCTCGGCGGGCTGACCACGCTCCTGCTGTTCTTCACGCACGGGGTCGTGTTCATCTCTCTCAAGACGGACGGCGAGATCCGCGAGCGTGCCAGGAAGCTGGCGGTGAAGTCCGGGCTCGCCGCGATCGTGGTGGCCGCAGCGTTCCTGCTGTGGACGGCCATCGCCCACTTCTCGGTGGTGTTCGTGGTGCTGGCCCTGCTCGCCGCCGTGGCGCTGATCGCATCCTGGGTCGCCAACCTGCGCGGGGCGGAGGGCTGGTCGTTCACGTTCATGGCCGTCACCATCGCGCTGGCCGTGGTGTCCCTGTTCGCCGCGCTGTTCCCGAACGTGATGCCGTCGTCGCCGAACCCGGAGAACAGCCTGACGATCGCGAACGCGTCCAGCTCGCAGACGACGCTGACGGTGATGACCTGGGTCGCGGCGATCTTCCTGCCGCTGATCCTGCTCTACCAGGCGTTCACGTACTGGATCTTCCGCAAGCGCGTCACCCGGGCGAGCATCCCGGCCGAGGCGCCGGTGCCCGTCGAGGCCGGCTGACCCGTGCGTCCCCTCGATCCCCGGCTGCTGCGCTACGCGGCGGCGGCGCGCACCACTCTCGCGGTGGGCGGCGTGCTCGCCGTGGCGCAGACGGCGTGCGTGGTGCTGTTCGCCTGGCTGGTGACGCAGCTGGTGGTGCGCGGCGTCGCGGGGGAGCAGCCGGCGGCGCTGGCCGGGCTGCTGGGCTGGCTGGCGCTGGTGGTGCTCGTGCGCGGGGCGGTGGGCTGGCTTGCGGAGTCCGCCGCCGCCCGCGGAGGGGCGACGGTGGTCGGTCAGTTGCGCAGCGCGCTGGTCGCGGCCATCGGCCGGCTCGGTCCTGGCTGGCTGCGCACGCGGAGCACGGCCGACGTGACCGTGACGGTCGGCCGCGGGCTGGATGCGCTGGACGGCTACTTCACCAAGTACGTTCCCCAGCTGATCCTGACGGCCGTCGCCACGCCCATCCTGGTGCTGGTGATCTTCTGGCAGGACCCGACCAGCGGGCTGATCGTCGTGATCACGCTGCCGCTCATCCCGGTGTTCATGATGCTCGTCGGCTGGGCGACCCAGGCCGCGCAGAGCAAGCAGTGGTCTGCGCTGTCCCGGCTGTCGCGCGGCTTCCTCGACGTGGTCGACGGGCTCTCGACCCTCAAGCTGTTCGGACGTCAGCACCGGCAGGAGGCGCGCATCCGGTCGGTGAGCGACGACTACCGGGTGCACACCATGAAGGTGCTGCGCATGTCGTTCCTCTCCGGCTTCGTGCTGGAGCTCGCGGCGAGCCTGTCGGTGGCGCTGGTCGCTGTGGCCATCGGGCTGCGGCTGCTGAACGGGCAGCTGGACCTGTCCGTCGGGCTGTTCGTGCTGCTGCTCGCTCCGGAGGCGTTCCTGCCGCTGCGGAACGTCGGCGCGAGTTTCCACGCGGCGACGGAGGGGATCGAGGCGGCGCAGGCGGCGTTCGCGGTGCTGGATGAAGACAGGGCTGCTGGGGGTGCTGCGGCGGGTGCTGCTTCGTCATCCGGACAGCCAGGACTCGTGTTCGACGACGTGACCATCTCCTACGACGACCGGGAGGTGGTGACCGGCTTCTCCGCGAACATCCCGCCCGGCACCCTCGCCGTCCTGACTGCGCCGAGCGGCAGCGGGAAATCCTCGCTGCTCGCCGCGGTGCTCGGGTTCGTGCCGTTCACCGGGGGCATCAGCGCGGGGGGAGCAGTGGATGCGGCCGGTCGCCGCGATGCCGTCGCCTGGGCCGCGCAGACCCCCGGACTGATCGCGGGGACGATCGCGTCGAACGTGGCGCTCGGCTCCGCACATCCCGAACCCGCGCTGGTCGTCGAGGCGTTGCGGCTGGCCGCTGCGGACGAGCTGGCGCCGGAGACGATGCTGGGCGTCGGGGGCGCCGGGCTGTCCGGAGGGCAGGCGCAGCGGGTGGCCGTCGCGCGTGCGGTGTACCGGTTGCGCGCATCCGGTGCCTCTGTATCTTCTGGCGGGACTGTGCTGCTTCTGGACGAGCCGACCTCGGCCCTGGATGAGGCCGCTGAGGCGCGGCTGCTCGGCACGCTGCGCAGGATCGCCGACGACGGTGTGGCCGTGCTCGTGGTGAGCCACCGGGAACAGGTGGCCGACGCCGCCGACCTGGTGCTGAGGATGGAGGCCGGAAGCCGTGTCGAGTGAACGAGTGATGGAGGCGGGCGTCCCGTCCTCCGCTGGCCTGCACCGCGCGTCGCCCGGCGCCCGCCGGGTGCTGCGGCTCGCGCTGCCTCCCGTGCGGCGGCTGTGGTCGGCCATTGCGCTCGGCGTGCTGAGCGGCGGGAGCGCGGTTGCGCTGCTCGCGTCGTCGGCGTGGCTGATCGCGCGCGCCGCCGAACAGCCGGCGTTGATGTACATCTCGCTCGCCGTCGTCGGGGTGCGGGCGTTCGCCCTCGGGCGCGCGTTCTTCCGCTACCTCGAACGGCTGGCCGGGCACGACGCCGCCTTCCGGCAGCTGCCGGAGGTGCGCACGGAGCTGTACCGGCGGCTCGTGCCGCTCGCACCGGACGGCCTCGGCGGCACGCGCCGCGGCGACCTGCTCTCCCGGCTGGCGAACGACGTGGACGAGCTGCAGAACTACCCGCTGCGGGTAGTCCAGCCGCTGGCGACGTCCGGGCTGATCGCGCTGCTCACGGTTGTGGGAACGTTCCTGCTGCTCCCGGAGGCGGCGCTCGGCCTGCTCCTGACGCTCGCGCTCGCGTTCGTCGTCGGCACCCTCGTGAACACCTGGGCGTCCGGCCGGGCGGAGCGGAGGCTCGCCCCGCTGCGCGCCGACCTCAGCGATGCCGTCAGCGATCTCGTGCGCAACCTCGACGTCCTCACCGCCTTCGGCGCGCTCGACACCGCGCGCAGGAGGGTCGACGACGCGAGCGCCGCCCTCACCGCGGCCGTGCGTTCGCGGGCGGTCGGGGTGGCGCTGACCGGCGCTGTCGTCTCCGTGCTGGCGGGCGCCGCCACGGCGATCGCCCTGGCCACGGGCATCCCGGCCCTGGGCGCCGGACGGATCGACGGCCCGGAGCTCGCGGTCGTCGCGCTGCTCCCTCTCGCGGTGTTCGAGGTCTTCGGGATGGTGCCGCTCGCGCTCGGTTCGTGGCGTCAGGTCGTCGCGAGCGCCGAACGCATCGCGGAGACGGCCCCGGAGACGCTTCCCTCCGGCATCCCCGTCGACCGGGATGCGCCGGTCGAACTCGTGGTGCGGTCGGTCCCCGAGCTGCGCCTGACCGGGGTCGGCGCGCACTGGCCCGGCGCATCCATCCCGGTGCTGACCGACGTGGATGTGCGGATCGCGCCCGGAGAGCGGGTGCTGCTCACCGGGCCGACGGGCGCGGGCAAGACCGCCATCGCCCACGTCCTCACGCGGCTCATCGACTACTCGGGCAGCTACACGATCGACGGTGTCGAGGCCTCTTCGGCGCGGCAGGACGATGTGCGCAGGATCGTCGGCCTCTGCGAGCAGCAGCCGTTCCTGTTCGACGCCGACCTCCGCCAGAACCTCCTGTTCGCGCGGGACACGGCGACGGACGCCGACCTCCTCGCCGTCCTCGACCGCGTCGGCCTCGGCGAGTGGACGACCGCCCGCGGCGGGCTCGACGCGCCGGTGGGGGAGCGCGGCGCGCTCGTCTCCGGCGGTCAGGCGCAGCGCATCGCGCTCGCCCGCGCCATCCTGGCCGACTTCCCCGTGCTCATCGTGGACGAGCCGACGGCCAACGTCGACGGCGCTGTGGCCGACACGGTCGTGCGCGACATCCTCACGACCGCGGCCGAGGACGGGCGCAGCGTGCTGATGATCGCGCACACGCGCGTGCCGTCCGAGCTGGTCGACAGGAGCGTCAGGATCGAGGACGGGCGGGTGGTGGCGTAGGAGATTCTGGTATCCGGAAGGCTGCGTCTCGAGGGGCGGCTAGGCTGGTGCGAGACGCCGAGCGGATCGAGGAATCAATGAGTCGACCCAATCGAGTGACCGGAGTGGCTTTCCGGCATTGGCTCTCGAGAGTCGGCGAAGTCTGTGTTGCTGTTGCGGACAGTTTCCTCGGCAATTTCCGCCGCTAGCGAAGGGTGACGAACGGAGAGGCGCGGACGTGCGCCTCTCCGATACGCCTTTCCTGTTCAGTCCCCGCGACGCTGCGTAGCCACCGCATCCCGTCCGGCCCAGAAGTTACCCAGGACGAGGAAGATCGTTCCGTCGACAGCGAGCACAATGAGCCAGATCCACCACGGAACGACCGCTCCGAAGGTGAACGCCAGAACAACCAGCAGGAGCATCGATGCGAACGACGCGACCTTGCGCGGCATCGTGGCGTTGAGTGCTTGCCGCACCTCGGGTCGGAACGCGTCGACGATGGTCACTTGCAGTAGCCACCCGAATACGCGAGGCTCCCGATGACGCCGGGGCCGATCAAGAGCTGTTCGCACTTGCCAGCGTTGTATGCGCGCTGACTGTTGACCAGGATGGACCCGGCGTTCGCTCCACACAGCGCTCCTCCGACATAGCCGGTGAGCCGCGTCACCCAGCCGCAGACGGTTGCCATTCCGGTCATGGTCGTCGCGGTTTTGGTCTCGGCACGATTGAGCTTGACCGAAGGGAGACCCATCTCCCACACGAACGCCGGATCGGCCACGATCGGGTAGTTCGCTGTGCCCCTGTGGTCGACAACCTGGGTGAGCGTCGTGTCGTTCAGCTCATAGTGTGTCGGTACGGCAACGCCGCGTGCGTCCTTGGCCCACGGCTCAGCGATAAAGGTCACCGGGTCACCCTCCGCATTGACCACGAAATAGCCTCGCCCTGCAGGAACGATCTGACCGCCGGACGGGAGGGTCAGCTGGTAGCTGTAGCGCGAAGGGGCCGCAGAATCGGTGATGACGGTGTTGATCTGGAGCGCACCGGCCGCGGTGACAACGGGCACGGAGGTCGACCCATTGTTGTTGTCATACGACACGATCCCCTTCGACTCCACTGTCGCGGTTTCCGCGCTCGACGCGAACGGAAGCGAAATCCCTATCGTGCCAGTCGAAGTGCCGACGGAAATGCCCGCTTCGGGCTCGACAGGAATGACCACCTCCGCATCGGCCACGTGTGCGTCGATTGCGTTCGTTCCCGACGCAGTCGTCGGAATCTGCGCGGCGTCTCTCGTCGTCTCCGGAGTAGCGCGAGCGACGCTCTCGAGCGTGGCCGGCTCGGAGGTGTCGGCGAATGCAGGGGCAGCACCCAGTAGCCCGACTGCGATTGTGACGCACCCAGCAAACGCTGCAATGCCGTGGAGCGGTTTCTTCGATTTCATTGTTGTGCCATTCACGTAGAGCGATGGAGCTGGCAGAGTCCGCGACCTGATCGCGTCAGCGTGAACAGGAGTCAGCTATCCCGGAACATCGACGTTAGCGACATCAGTATGAAATGCACAATGCTTGGATATAAATTACAGTGACAATACACGGGGCACAGTGAGCGTGTCCGCTCACACCTCCCGCGCCAGCGCAGCGAGCCGGCTGCGCCACGCGGTCGCACGCGCCGCATCCTGAGCCAGCTGCGGCCCGTCCACCCACGACGTCACCGCCCGGATGCCGTGCAGCGCGTTCACGGCCCAGACCACCATTCCCTTGAGTTCGGCGGGGGTCACGGCCTCCTCGTCGACAGGGATGCGCAGCGCAGCCGCCACCCCGCGGACCGTGCGCGCCGCCACGCTGTCGACCTTCGCGAAGGTCAGCGGAGGGGTGGCGAGCGTGTCGCCGCGCCACCACAGCAGCGCGGTCGTCGTTCCGTCGGAGATGAGGCCGTTGTCGAGGATGACCGCCTCGTCGGCTCCCACCTGCTGGGCGCGCTGGCGGAGCACGCCGAGCTGGGCGATGTCCGGACCCTTGATGTCCGGCACGCGGCGGGGGTCGCCGTCGGCCGTCGCGAGGACGACGGAGTCGGTCAGCGGGGGAGCGGGACGCAGGCGGAAGCGGAGGCGGTGCGCATCCCGGATCGTCGCCAGCTCGAACCGCGGGAACCAGGCGCCGGTGCGGGGGATCGTCGCGACGGCGGCGTCCCAGAAGCGTTCGGTCTCGGCGCGGTCGCGGAAACCCTGCTCGCGGGCGGAGTCGAGGAACCGGGAGCGGTGCAGGCCGAGCGCGAGCACCCGGCCGTCGTCCACCAGGAACGAGTCGGCCACGTCGAGCGTCTGCTCCACCACTTCGCAGTCGTCGAGTGCGACGAGTTCGCCGTCGCGCCAATCGGAGAGGGTGGTGCGCGCATCCATTCGCCTAGGCTAATGCAGTGCCAACCCGTCTCCGTGTGCAGCAGTTCGACGGGCGACCGGACGCCGCAGACGCCTTCGTCGCGCTGTTCGCCGACGCGCCGGATGCGGTCTGGCTGGACGCCGGACCGGATGCGGAGAGCGGGCGGAGCATCCTCGCGACCGGGACGATCGTGGCGACGGCCGCGTTGGACAGCGGCTCGGTGCAGGTGACGGACGGCGACGGGTCCACGACGCGTCCTGGCACCATGCTCGACCTGCTTCGCGCCGACCTCTCCACCCGTGAGCTGGTTCCGGCGCGCACGCGCGAACCGTCGTTCGCGCTCGGCTGGGTGGGCTGGCTGGGCTACGAGACCGGGGCAGCGGCGCTCGGGGTGCCGTTCGCGGCGGAGGATGGGCCTGCGGCAGCGATGTTGTTCGCCGACCGTGCCGTCGTGTTCGACCACGGCACCGGAGGCGTGGAACTGCTGGTGCTGGAGGACGCGGACGGACAGGATGCAGACCGCTGGCTCGCCGAGTCGGCCGAACGCCTGCACGCGGCCGACGGCGCAGCGGCGCGCTACGCGGACGCGCATCCACTGCCCGAGCGGACAGCGGCGCACTGGCGGCACGACGACGCCGCATACCTCGCCATGATCCGCTCCTGCCAGGACTCCATCCGCGCGGGCGACGCCTACCAGCTCTGTCTCACCAACCGGGCCGACGCCGTCAGCGACGCCGACCCGCTCGCCGTGCACCTGCGGCTGCGCAGCTCGAGCCCGGCACACCACGCCGGGTTCGTGCGCATCGGGGGCACGACGCTGGTGAGCTCGTCGCCCGAGCAGTTCCTCGCGGTGACCGCCTCCGGCGGGGTGCTCAGCAAGCCGATCAAGGGCACCAGGCCGCGTGGCGCCACCGTCGCCGCCGAC
Organism: Leifsonia sp. NCR5; assembly: GCF_002105485.1. Lineage (NCBI taxonomy): Bacteria > Bacillati > Actinomycetota > Actinomycetes > Micrococcales > Microbacteriaceae > Leifsonia > Leifsonia sp. NCR5. Next base: position 4,506 of record NZ_NCSR01000004.1, on the reverse strand, counting down.
ATCGCCCTGCGCGCCGAGCTGGAGGCCAGTGAGAAAGAGCGCGCGGAGAACGTGATGATCGTGGACCTGATGCGCAACGACATCGGCCGGGTGAGCGAGGTCGGGTCCGTCGGCGTGCGGCACCTGCTGGCCGTCGAGAGCTACGCGCAGGTGCACCAGCTGGTCAGCACGGTCGAGGGGAGGCTGCGCGCCGGCCTCGGCGCGGTCGACGCGGTGGAGGCGTGCTTCCCGGCCGGTTCGATGACGGGAGCTCCAAAGCTCAGCGCCATGCGCATCCTGGCCGGGCTGGAACGCGGCCCGCGCGGCGTCTACTCGGGATGCTTCGGCTACCTCGGCCTCGACGGCGCCGCCGACCTCGCGATGGTCATCAGGAGCGTCGTGTTCCGCGACGGGCGGGTGAGCATCGGCGCAGGCGGCGGGATCACGGCGCTGTCCGTGCCGGAGGAGGAACTGGAGGAGGTGCGGATCAAAGCGCGGGCGTTGTTCGCCGCCGCCGGGCTGTTCGCAGCGGACGCACAGCCACCAGGGAACGGATCGGCCGACCGCAACGTTTAGTAGTGTGGATGTTTGGGCGCACGCCGCCCGACGTCTTCCCGGCCGCATCCACTCGACAGCGGCCAAGCACCTTCAAGAATGAGAGTCACGTGGCACACGAGCACGATTCAGCGAACGCGCCGGCCGAGGGCGCGCACTACGACTTCGCCGCCATCCAGGACAAGTGGCTTCCGGTCTGGGACGACCTGAAGCCGTTCGCCACGGACGACCCGGCGGACACCCGTCCGCGCAAATACGTGCTCGACATGTTCCCCTACCCGTCCGGCGACCTGCACATGGGTCACGCCGAGGCGTACGCGCTGGGCGACGTGATCGCCCGCTACTGGCGTCAGCAGGGCTTCAACGTGCTGCACCCGATCGGCTGGGACTCCTTCGGTCTGCCGGCGGAGAATGCCGCGATCAAGCGCGGGCTCGACCCGAATGGCTGGACCAACGACAACATCGCGCAGCAGAAGGCCAGCATGCGCCGTTACGCGCCCAGCTTCGACTGGGATCGCGTGCTGCAGACCAGCGATCCGGAGTATTACCGCTGGAACCAGTGGCTGTTCCTGAAGCTGTACGAGAAGGGCCTGGCGTACCGCAAGGCCAGCTCGGTCAACTGGTGCCCGTTCGACCAGACCGTGCTGGCGAACGAGCAGGTCGTCAACGGCCGCTGCGAGCGCTGCGACAACCTGGTCACCAAGAAGAAGCTGACCCAGTGGTACTTCCGGATCACCGACTACGCCGACCGCCTGCTGGACGACCTGAACCAGCTGGAGGGCGCGTGGCCGTCCAAGGTGCTGTCGATGCAGCGCAACTGGATCGGCCGCTCCACCGGCGCGGACGTGCAGTTCGCGATCGAGGGACGCGACGAGCCGGTGACGGTGTACACGACGCGTCCTGACACGCTCTACGGTGCGACGTTCATGGTGGTCGCCCCCGACTCCGACCTGGCCGCCGAGCTGGTGAAGCATGCGCGTCCGGAGGTCAAGCAGCGTTTCGACGACTACCTGGATGCTGTCCGCGGCACCACGGAGATGGACCGCCTCTCCACCGAGCGCGAGAAGACCGGCGTCTTCCTGGAACGCCACGCGATCAACCCGCTGACCGGCGAGAAGCTGCCGATCTGGGCGGCGGACTACGTGCTGGCCGACTACGGTCACGGCGCGATCATGGCCGTGCCGGCGCACGACCAGCGCGACCTGGACTTCGCCCGCGCCTTCGACCTGCCGGTGCGCGTGGTCGTCGACACGAACCAGCCCGTCACCGGCGCCATCCCGGTCATCCACACCGACCCGGAGACCGGCGAGCCGATCCTGCCGGACGACCTGCCCCTGCAGAACCCATCGGAGACCGGCGTTGCGCTGACCGGCGAGGGCCGTCTGATCAACTCCGGGCCGTTCGACGGGCTGAGCAAGTCGAACGCGATCCGTCGCGTCACCGAGGCGCTGCAGGCGAGCAGCCTGGGCGTGCCGGCGAAGAACTTCCGCCTGCGCGACTGGCTGATCTCGCGCCAGCGGTACTGGGGCACCCCCATCCCGATCATCCACTGCGAGGTCTGCGGCGAGGTTCCCGTGCCGGAGTCCGACCTGCCGGTGCTGCTGCCGCCCGCGGAGGGCCTCGACCTGCAGCCGAAGGGCACCAGCCCGCTGGGAGCGGCGTCGGACTGGGTCAACGTGGCCTGCCCGAACTGCGGTGGCCCTGCCACGCGCGACACGGACACGATGGACACGTTCGTGGACAGCTCGTGGTATTTCCTGCGCTTCCTGTCCGCCCGTGACTCCACGCAGGCGTTCGACCCGGCAGAGGCGGAGAAGTGGGCGCCCGTCGACCAGTACGTCGGCGGCGTGACCCACGCCATCCTGCACCTTCTGTACTCCCGGTTCATCACCAAGGTGCTGTTCGACCAGGGCTACCTGAGCTTCACTGAGCCGTTCACGGCGCTGCTGAACCAGGGCATGGTACTGATGGACGGCTCCGCGATGAGCAAGTCGCGCGGCAACCTGGTCAAGCTGTCCGAGCAGCTCGACGAGCACGGCGTGGATGCGGTCCGCCTCACCATGTCGTTCGCCGGACCGCCGGAGGACGACATCGACTGGGCGGACGTCTCGCCGTCCGGCAGCGCCAAGTTCCTGGCCCGCGCCTGGCGCGTCGCCCACGACGTGACCAGCAGCCCGGACGCGGTCTGGAAGAACGGGGACACGGCCCTGCGCCGCGTCACCCACCGCTTCCTCGCCGACGCGCCCGGACTGGTCGAGGCGTTCAAGTTCAACGTCGTCGTCGCGCGCCTGATGGAGCTGGTGAACGCCACCCGCAAGACCATCGACAGCGGCGCGGGCCCCGCCGACCCCGCCGTGCGCGAGGCGGCAGAGGTCACGGCGATGGCCCTGAACCTGTTCGCGCCGTACGCGGCGGAAGACATGTGGTCGATGCTCGGCTACGAGCCCGCGGTCGCGCTGGCCCAGTGGCGCAAGCCGGACCCGACGCTGCTGATCGAGGAGTCGGTCACCGCGGTCATCCAGGTCGACGGCAAGGTCCGCGACCGCCTCGAGGTCTCCCCGAAGATCTCGACGGACGAGCTGGAAGCCCTCGGACGCGCCTCCGAGGCCGTGAAGCGCTCGGTGGGCGACCGCGAGATCGTGAACGTGATCGTGCGCGCGCCGCGCCTCGTGAACATCGCGACGCGGGCGCGCGGGTAGTACGTTCGCGCAGGCTTCGACGGCCGCTCTCCACAGGGAGGGCGGCCGTCGGTGTTTTCCACGGGTCTTTCGTGTGGAGCTGGGGGAGTGTGCGGGGTTCGTAGCGTGAGGGGATGCGGGAGACGGATGCGGATGCTGAAGCGGGTGTTGCGGGTGTTGCGGGTGTTGCGCGTGTTGCGGAGGACGGGGCGGATGTCGTTGTGCCGCGGTCGGGGCGGGTTCGTCTCGGCGTAGGCGCTGCCGTCGTCCTGCTGCTGGGAGCGCTGGTGGTGACGGTCGTCGTGTCGGCGTTCGGCCAGCAAGGCTCCACGACCACGGTCGATGCGCCTGCACCGTCGCCGTCGAGTGCTGGTGACCCGTCGCCCACGCCGGGCGGGGAACTGCTGGTGCACGTGCTCGGAGCCGTCGCCAACCCGGGCCTGGTCACCCTCGCAGCGGGAGCGCGCGTGCTCGACGCGGTTGCCGCGGCGGGCGGTCTCACCGAGGATGCCGACCTCAGCACCGTCAACCTCGCCCGCCCTGTCACCGACGGCGAGCAGCTCGCGGTCCCGCGCGTCGGGGAGCCGCTTCCGCCGCCGCCCGCTGCCGGTTCGGGTGCTGCCGCGTCTGGCTCGTCCGCGTCCACGGTCAACCTCAACACCGCCACGCAATCCGACCTCGAGACCCTCCCACGCATCGGCCCCGCCCTCGCCTCCCGCATCCTCGACTGGCGCGCCGCGAACGGCCGCTTCACCTCGCCCGCCGACCTCCTCGCCATCACCGGCATCGGCCAGAAACTCTTCGACGGCCTCAAAGACCGGGTGACCGTATGAGGCCCGACCTCCGCCTGATCCCACCGGCGGTCTCCCTCTGGGTCGCCGCCGCGCTCACCATCGGAGCCCCGGATGCCGCCCGCCCGCTCGCGGTCGCCTGCTGGATGCTCGCCGCCGGCGCCCTGCTCGTCGCGGTGTTGGTCGGGCGCGCGCGGGCGACCGCTCGACGGCGTCCGCCTCGAGCGCGCACGAACCACCGCGCAGCGCTCCTCGCAACGCTCTGCAGCGTGTCCTTCGCGTCCGTCGCTCTGGTTACCAGCGTGGTCGCCACGCAGGCTCAGACGAGAACGCCGCCGATCCTCACCGACGGTGCCGACCGTCAGCGAGTCACCATGACCGTGCGCGTCGACAGTACCCCGCACCACATCTCACCCGGCTTCGACGGTGCCGAGCGCGCGCGCTGGCGCGGAACCGCCCAATCGGTTCTTTTACCTTCACCCACACCCACCCCCATCTCCGCC